>DJIP01000022.1 GCA_002433675.1 Halomonas halophila | reverse complement strand
AGCGTACTGATGCCGGGCGACTACCGGGTGGTGGTCAGCGGCTACGGTGGTGAGTCCGGCGGCTATTCGCTGGAGCTTTCGACCTCTTCCTTCGACGGCGAATTGAAGAACGAAGGGGCCATTGAGCCAGGTGAGTCTGTGCAGGGCATGGCCGGCGGGTTTCAGCCCAATGCCTACACCCTGGATATCGAGCAGCCCTCCGAGGTGACGATTGCCCTGTCGTCCTCTGCCTTTGACACCCAGCTCTATCTCGAGGGCAACGGTGTGTCGCTCAGCGATGATGACGGCGGCGGTGGTACCAATTCGCGGCTGAGCGAGGTGCTCGAGCCCGGCAGCTATCGTGTCGAGGTGGCAAGCTACTCGGGTGCCGCTTCCGGCATGTTCCGGCTGGAGACCGACGTCACAGCGTTTGATGGCGAAATGCGCAACAGCGGTGAGCTGCAGCAGGGAGTGACGGTGCGCGGCATGGTAGGGGCCAGCGGTGTCAATCAATACAGCTTCACCCTGGAAGACGCCGCAGAGGTGACCCTGGAGATGAACTCCAGCGCCTTCGACGCCATGCTTGGCCTGCGCGGCGAAGGAATCGACACCAGCGATGACGATGGTGGCTCGGGTACCAATTCGCGCATCAGCGCGATCCTCGAGGCTGGCACCTACAGTGTCGATGCGCGAAGCTTCAGTGGCTCCGGCACCTACTCGCTGAGCCTGTCGCAGACGCCCTTCAGCGGCGAACTGCGCTCCGAGGGTGAGATTCGCACCGGCGAGACCCTCTACGGCCAGCTCGATGCCAGCGGCAGGCTCAACTACCAGCTGGTGGTCGAAGAGGCCGGCGTCATCAGTATCGAGACGCAGTCCGACGCCGTGGATACGCTGTTGGAGCTCGAGGGTGAGGGTGTCTTCTTCCAGGACGATGACGGTGGCAGTACCCAGCTCGGGTCGCTGATCGAAACCCGTCTGGAGCCAGGTGTCTATGACGTTACCGTCAGCGGCTATGGCGGGGGCGGCGGCATCGTCCAGATCGACGTCAGGGGCTAACCCCTAGCGCCAAACGCCACTCTTCGGAGTGGCGTTTTAGTATCTGAACGGCTGCAATAGCGAATAATCAGACAGGGAGCGCACCATGACGGCCATCACCACCACCAAGCCCAGCATTTCCATCGACGAGTTGACGGCGATGCTGACCGAACGCCTGCCCACCGAGCGATTGGTCCAGGATCCTCTGCGCCGGCTGGCCTACGGTACCGACGCCAGCTTCTATCGACTGGTGCCGAGCCTGGTGGTGAGGCCGGAGACCGAACAGGAGCTGGTCGAGGTCATCGGGGCCTGCCGTGAGGGCAACTGGCCGATGACCTTTCGCGCCGCAGGTACATCGCTGTCCGGTCAGGCCATCACCGATGGGGTGCTGATCCAGCTGGGGCGTGGCTGGCGCGAGGCCAGGGTGCTTGATGACGGTGCCAGAATTGACCTGCAGCCCGGTGTCATCGGGGCCAGGGCCAACGAGCTGCTGGCGCCCTTTGGGCGCAAGATCGGGCCGGATCCGGCGTCCATCGCCAGCTGCATGATCGGCGGCATCGCCGCCAACAATGCATCGGGTATGTGCTGTGGCACCGCCCAGAATACTTACCGGACCCTGGACAGCCTGCGCATGGTGCTGCTCGACGGCACGGTGCTGGATACCGCCGATGCCGACAGCGTGGCAGCTTTCCGTCAAAGCCATGCGGCCCTGCTCGATGGGCTGGAACGACTGTCGACCAATGTGCGCACCGATCTCGAGTTGGCCAAGCGCATTCGCCACAAGTACCGCCTGAAGAACACCACTGGCTACGCTCTCAATAGCCTGGTGGATTTCCGTGACGGTGTGGACATCCTGGCCCACCTGATGATCGGCTCCGAGGGCACTCTGGGCTGCATCACGCGGATTACCTATCAGTCGGTGCCGGAGCCGCCGCGCAAGGCCGCCGCTCTGATCTTCTTCCCCGACCTCGGCAGCGCCTGTCGCGCCACTATCGCCTTGCGTGGCACCGGCGTGGCGGCGGTGGAGCTGATGGATCGTGCGGGGCTGCGCTCAGTGGAGCGCCAGCCTGGCATGCCAGAGCAGCTGCGCGAGCTACCGGAGGGCGCCACGGCACTGCTGGTAGATGTGCGCGAGGATGATGGCCCGCGCCTTGCAGCGCGTATCGAGGAGGTCGGGCAGGCGCTCGAAGGCATCACCACCCTCGAGCCCATCGCCTTCACCGAAGACCCGGTCAGCTACGCGCTCTACTGGAAGGTACGCAAGGGGCTATTTCCTGCCGTCGGGGCCGTGCGTGATCTCGGAACCACCGTGGTGATCGAGGATGTGGCCTTTCCTATCGAGCGGCTGGAGGAAGGCGTCGCCGCCCTGACCGAGGCCTTCAAGCGCCACGGCTACGACGATGCCCTGCTGTTTGGCCACGCCCTGGAAGGTAACCTGCACTTCGTCTTCCCGCAGGGCTTCGAGCGTCCGGGAGAGAAGGAGCGCTACCAGGCGCTGATGGCCGACGTCGCCCAGTTGGTGGCGGTGGATTTCGGTGGCTCGCTCAAGGCCGAGCATGGCACCGGCCGCAACATGGCGCCCTTCGTGGAGCTGGAGTGGGGAGAAGAAGCCTACGCCCTGATGTGGCAGATCAAGGCGCTGTTCGATCCGGGCCATCTGCTCAATCCCGACGTGATGCTGACGCGCAACCCGATGCTGCACCTCGAGAATCTGAAACCATTGCCCGAGGCCGACCCCATCGTTGATCGCTGCATCGAGTGTGGCTTCTGCGAAGCCGTGTGTCCTTCACGCGAGCTGACGCTGACGCCTCGCCAGCGCATCGTGCTGACCCGCGAGCGAGCTCGCCTGTCAGCTCTGGAGGAGCTGAACGATGAAGAGCGGGAGCGTCGCGATGCCTTCGAGCAGAGTGCGCTTTACGATATCGATGTTACCTGCGCCGCCGATGGCATGTGCGGGACGCGCTGTCCGGTCGGCATCAACACCGGCGAGATGGTGCTCGCCATGCGGCAGGAACGTCATGTCGGCAAGCAGGACTTGGCGAGGCGAATCGGGCGCCATTTCTCCGGGGTTACCAAGATTGCCCGCGGCGGCCTGCGAGCGGCCAGCCTGGGCCGCGGGATCATCGGCGACGCTTTGATGGCCCGAGCGAGCCAGGGAGTTCACAGGGCCAGTGGCAAGCGTATCCCCCAGTGGATACCGGCGATACCCGCCGCTGCACCGATCCGGGTACTCAAGTCGTCGCGGCCATCGGCGGATGTATCGCCCGGCGAGGGGCCCCGCGATTCGGTGGTGTATTTTCCATCCTGCGCCACCAGAGTATTTGGCGCCGACAAACGGGATGACTCGGCGCGTGCGGTGATGGAGATCGTACTGAGTCTCCTCGACAGAGCCGGGTATGACGTCATCATTCCCGAAATGCCAGGCCACCTGTGCTGCGGGATGGCGTTTTCCTCCAAGGGGATGGACAACGAGGCCACCCACAAGGCGCGCGAACTCAACCGGGAGTTGCTGGTCGCCAGCCAAAACGGTCGTTTCCCGGTGCTGTTCGACACCAGTCCCTGCAGCTTGCAGGTCGAGGGTCATCTGGACGAGCGATTGAAGGTGCAGGAGCCGGTGGCCTTTGCCCATGACCACCTGTTGCCGCGCCTGGAGGTGACGCCGCTCGATTGCAAGGTGGCGGTGCACGTGACCTGCTCCAGCCATCGCAAGGGGCTGACCGACTCCTTCGTGGCGCTGGCGCGTGCCTGTGCCAGGGAGGTGGTGGTGCCGGACGGTATCAGTTGCTGCGGATTTGCCGGCGACAAGGGGCTGCGCGTACCGGAACTGACGGCTTCTTCGCTTCGTGACCTGTCGGGGCAGGTGGCGGGCTGTGACTTCGGTGTCTCCAATTCGAGAACCTGCGAAATGGGCATGACCCAGCACTCCGGCCTGACCTATCACTCCATCCTTGAGTTGCTGGACCGGGCAAGTAAGCCGGCTGCTCAAGGGGACGTACCGAAAGAACGCGCCGTCTCGCTGTAAGGCCCTGCTCAAAGTAGCGACCGAAGCCTGAACTGCTGTCGATGACACCTCAAAGACAGCTAGGTGAACTTTTTTGCATAAGGGTATTGCCAAGGCCGGTGGGGATGCGTAAAGTACGCATCCGCTGCCGGCGACGAGCAAACGTCACAGGCGGTGAGGGGTGGTAAAAGTGATTGTTTTGAAAAGGCTTTTTAAGGTCTTCGACAAATTCTCCACTTGACGGGCAACGAGAAATCGGTAAAATGCTCGCCACTCGATCGGAGTCGCCAAGATGGCATCGCAAGATGTGC
>DJIP01000302.1 GCA_002433675.1 Halomonas halophila | reverse complement strand
AACTTCTGCAACAAGCTGTGGAACGCCTCTCGCTACGTCCTGATGAACGCCGAGAACGAGGACTGCGGCGGCCAGGGCGGTGAAGTCGAGCTGTCGCTGGCCGACCGCTGGATCGAGGCCCGCCTGCAGCAGACGGTGGATCAGGTCACCCGGGCGATGGAGGAGTTCCGCTTCGACCACGCCTCCCAGGCGCTTTACGACTTCGTCTGGAACGAGTACTGCGACTGGTATCTCGAGCTGTCCAAGCCGGTGCTGTGGGACGAAGGCGCCAGCGAAGCCGCCAAGCGCGGCACCCGGCGCACCCTGGTGCGGGTGCTGGAAGCCATCCTGCGTCTGGCCCATCCGATGATGCCGTACATCTCCGAGGAGATCTGGCAGCGCGTGGCGCCGCTCGCCGGCACCCTGGAAGGCGACAACGACTCGCTGATGGCCAAGGCCTGGCCGCTGTCGGATGAGGCGTTGATCGACCAGGACGCCATCCGCGACATCGAATGGCTCAAGGGGGTGATCGTGGCGGTGCGCAACATCCGCGCCGAGATGAACATCGCCCCGGGCAAGCCGCTCGACGCCCTGCTGACCAAGGGCAGCGAGGCCGACCAGGCGCGCCTGAGCGCCAACCGCCTGTTCCTGTCAAAGCTGGCCAAGCTGTCGTCCATCGACTGGCTCGATGACGCCAGCACAGCGCCGCTGTCCGCCACCCAGCTGGTCGGCGACATGGAAGTGCTGGTGCCGATGGCGGACCTGATCGACAAGGACGCCGAACTGGCCCGCCTGGGCAAGGAGATCGACAAGCAGGACAAGTTGATCGGCGGCGTCGAGAAGAAGCTCGCCAACGAAGGCTTCGTGGCCAAGGCCCCGGCTGCCGTCATCGACAAGGAGCGCGGCAAGCTCGAGGAGTACCAGGCCGCCCGCCGGGTGCTGGTCGAACAGCGCGACAAGATCGCGGCCCTGTAGTCTGGGCCCTTTAGTCCAGGCCCAAGCCGGCACGACCGACGTCAGCACTACCCGAGCCGACCCCGCCACTGGCGGGGGCGACTCGTTTTAGGCCTATCAATGGCCTCCAATCGGGCCTTAGCCCACCTGTAGCCCCTGCCTGGCACGCACGATGGCCGCCTCCACCGCCGCCAGGGCACGTGGCGAATTCTTCCAGCAGCTGGTGTTGAGCATCGATGCCACCTGCTCGGCGATCTCGCGGCACTCGAACGTCGCCAGACGTTCAAAGGAGTCGATGCCAAGCTGCTCGAAGCGGCTGACGACGGTCGGCCCTACCCCGTGAAGCGCAAGTAGCGCCGATCTCTCTTCGTTGCTGAAGGCCATCCAGCCCCCCTGTCATAACATCGCTCTTGGTGCGTGCCTGCCCTTCGCCTCAGGCAACCGTCTGCGTCGCCTCAGCCTGATCGACTACGACACTGAGATGACGGTATTACTACAAAATTCAGTTTCTTCTATTAAAGCTTATTGCGGCAAAGTGAAGCTGTCAGCGCAGCCGGTCCTTCAGGCCAATCGCCGATTCGTTCACTGATACAACGACAGACACAACAACGGCCATACCAACGACTACAACAACAATAGACGCGCACAGCATGACACACTCGGGCCTTTCCCCCCTGGCGTTCCCTGGCACTGCCGGGCTCGCCGCCCTGCCACGCCTTCGCCGCCGCACGCGACGTGCCCTGCTGCACCTGGCCGAGCTGTGCGGCCGTGCCGAACTCCAGCGTCGCTGGCTGAATGCCAACGACCTGCCGCTGGTCGAGATCGACCCAAGGCGCATCGAGCGCTGCGTCACGCGCTCTGGCTTGAGCCGTGAGTTGGTCAGTGAAGGCGACTGGGACCTCGTCGATGTCGCACCACTGTGCCAGGCACGCGCCAACGAGACCGCTGCAGTCGCGGACATCTTCGCCCACGACAGGCACTTCCACGAGACAGCCCAGTACGCCCAGATGCATCAAGCGGTGACTCTGTATCGTTCCGGCGAGTGCGCCAACCCGGCACAGCAAGGCGCCTACTGGTGTCGCAGCGAAGAGGATATTGCTTGCTACTTCGATACGCTGTCTCGTGCCTACCACGGCATTCGCCGACACGGCTACAAGACCCAGAACGAGCTGGCTCGCCAACACCCCGACGACAGTCGCCACCCCGATGACGAAATGCAGGTATTGATTACCCGGGATGGCGAGGTCGTGCTCGGCTACGGCGGCTCACACCGTCTGGCTATCGTGCAACTGCTGGGATTGGCCAGCGTTCCGGTACGCGTGGTGGCCATCCACCCCCGGTGGCTGGATCGCTTCCAGCAGCGAAAGCACAGCCTGCGATCCTGCCTGCATCACGCAAGCCGCGCTGCGGCCGACATCTCGAGTACCGCACACACGAGGGACAACCGGAGTCGCTGATCGCCCCGATGAAGACTGGCCCGGTCAGCTAGCGTCGCGAAAACCGCCCAGCACCAGCGAGTTGGGGCCGAAAAACACCAGTCGGTCATGGTCGATCAGGTAGCGATAGGCGTTGTCGAGCATCTCGCGGACCTGCTGGGCACCCTGGGGATTGGCGCAGGCCATGCGGGTAGCCGTCAGTTCGCTGAAGTCGATACGCTGGCTGTCGCCGAAGCTCACCGTGCCGGTGAAGCGATTGCAGCCGTCGCTGCCGCTGACACTGCCATCGGAAGCCACCTCGAAGTACGGCTTCTGTGGCATCGACAGGCGATCGCTGGTGCCCACCAGCAACAGGTTCCAGCGCTTGCCGACCAGCGGGCTCGAGACGCTGCCCGGGGCCGCCGTGTCGCCCCCACCCACCGTGGGCGCGGGCTGGCTGGAGCAGGCACTGAGCGCCAGGGTGAAAAGAGCGAAAGCGGCGGTGCGGCGAAGTCGTGACGGAACCATGCTATCTTCCTTGCAGCTGAGTCATCTGGATAATGCCTAATATGCCAGAATTGCCTGCGTGGTCCGACCGTTTGCTGTGATTCTGGTATTGCGACCGAAGGCACCATGCCGACGTCATCGCGATCATGCAACGAAGTCTCGGATAACTCGGCGCGACTGTTTTCTGCCCAACGCCAGAAGTGAAAGGCTCTCGAGTCAAAAGCCCCTAGTGAAAAGGAAGTCACCATGCTCAACGCCCTCGACAACGACGACCTGGGAAAGCTGATCCTGCGCCTGGCCCTTGGCGCAATGATCCTGCTGCACGGCGTCAGCAAGCTGATCAATCCCGGTAGCCTGTCCTGGATCGGTGAAACCCTGGCCTCCCATGGCCTGCCCACGGTGCTGGCCTACGGCGTTCTGCTTGGCGAAGTCGTCGCACCTGTCATGGCAATCCTCGGCTGGAACACCCGCATCGCCGGCCTGCTGATCGCCGGCAACATGGTGGTGGCCATCTATCTGGCGCATATGGGTGAGCTGTTCAGCCTGACCAACAGCGGCGGCTGGGCGCTGGAGCTGCAGGGCATGTTCCTGTTTGGCGCCCTGGCCATGATGTTCCTGGGCAGTGGCCGCACCGCCATCAAGCCCGACTAGATACCCTCTCTCGCCTCCATGTGCCGGGCTGTATCAGGGCCAGGTGCTGGGCTGTATGCCGGGCCATGTTCCGGACTGTATGCCGGGCCATGTGCCGGGCTATATGCCGGGCCATGTGCCGGGCTATATGCCGGGCCATGTTCCGGACTATGTTCCGGGCTATATGCCGGGCTATGGCCCGGCATATCGTCAACAGCAGCCCTCACCCTGCCTCTGCCCAGGTATTTCTTGCCGACCTGATGCGTACGCTCCGCGCGCAAGGTGCACTGGACAGGAATATTTCGACGAAAGTCGCACTCCCACTTGATGCTCGTCATTCGGACGTCGTCACGCCTATGAGTAAATGAGCACAACACCGACGAATTCTCTCTGTGGAGAGGTGATCCCTCGACCTTCCCCAAAGGAGCTCGCTTATGCTCGCATTCAAACCGCTCCCCGCCCTGGTCTCGGTGACCCTGGGGCTGGCGCTGTGGTTCGTGGTCCCCGTACCTGACGGGGTCAATCCCGAAGCCTGGCACCTGCTGGCCATCTTCGTCGCCACCATCGCCGCCATCATCGGCAAGACCATGCGCATCGGCGCCCTGGCGATCATTGCGATCACTCTGGTCGCGCTGACCGGCGTCACCA
>DJIP01000300.1:9608-12098 GCA_002433675.1 Halomonas halophila | reverse complement strand
CGCGGCCAACCGCGAGCAGTCCGAACGCTTCCGGGCGACCTCCGAACGTATTCGCGAGTCGCTCAAGGCCTGGCGTGAGCAGCAAAAGCGCCTGCGCGAGGCCAACCTGGCAGAACGCGAAGCACTGTGTGAGCAGATCGAGGCCCTGCTGGAGCAGCCCGCCGCCCAGGCCGACCCGGACGCGCTGCGCGAGATCCGCGACCAGGCCAGGGAACAGTGGCGCCGCACCGCCCCTGTCCCGCGCGACCATGCAGAGGCCATCGGGCGTCGCTTCGGCCGCATCCGGCACCAGTTGCAGGCGCTGATCGACCGCCGCGCCAACGAGATCGCCGACGCCAAGCGTGAGGTGATCGACCAGGCCCGAGCCTTGGTCGAGGCACGCCTGCCGGCGCGCCAGCGAGCCGACCAGGCCAAGGCACTGCAACAGCGCTGGCGCGAACTGGGCCGCGCGCCTAAGGGCGAAGAGCAGACCCTGTGGCGGGAATTCCGCCAACTATGCGACCAGATCTTTGCCCAGCGTGACGCCGAGCGCGATGATCGCGCCCAGCGCGCTCGCGAGCGTCTGGAACAGATGCAGGCCCTGATCGACCGCATCGATGCCTGGCAGCCCACGGCAAGCAGCGAAGCCGAGTGGCTGGACAAGGCGGTGGATGAAGCCAGTGCGCTGGAACCGCTGCCTTCGGGCCGACGCACCGAAGGCATGCGCAAGCGCTGGACCGGCATCGTACGGGCTCGGCGCGAGCGCCTCGAGCGGCTCTCCGTGGCAGAGGTCGTCGGTCGCTGGAGAGAGGTCAAACCCCTGATTCTGCAGCACCTTGAGGCTGACGATGACTGCCTCGCCGGGCGACTCTGCAGTGATGTGGAGATTCCTGCCGCGCTATCGTTGCCGCCGGCGCTGAAACAGGCCCACGCGCAGCGCAACGCCGCGCGACACGATCCCGCCCCGGCGGAGGAAGTGGCTGAACGTCTGGCGCGACTGCGGGTACACCTGGCGCTGTTGGCGGGCCACCCGATCGGCCACCAGGACGAGCCACTGCGCCTGGCGATCCAGGTCGACCGCCTCAACGACAGCCTTGGCCAGGCACCGAGCCGGGAAGACGAACTGATCTCGGTACTGTGCGGGCTGCTGGCCACCGGTCCAGTGTCGCGCCAGCAGTGGGAGCGCGAGGTACAGGAGCTCGACGCCCTGCTGGACGGACTGAGTCAACTGCCACCACCCTGACGGCGGCGAGGATGCCCCACCAGCTCCCAAAAACAACGATGCGAGGCCTTGTGGCCTCGCATCCTGGTTTCTGGCGAAATGTACATCGCCGAGCCTCGTGAGCCCGGCGCGACGTCTGTCAGCCCATGAACTGACCGCCATTGATGTCGATATTGGCACCGGTAATGAAACCGTTGTCCTTGCTGGCCAGGAAATTGACCAGGCGGCCGATCTCTTCCGGCGTGCCGTAGCGCTTCATCGGGATGGTCTCGCGAATGGCCTCGCGCACCTTCTCCGGAATCTTCATGATCATGTCGGTGGCGATGTAGCCAGGCGAGATGGTGTTGACGGTAATGCCCTTGGTCGCGGTTTCCTGCGCCAGCGCCATGGTCAGACCGTGCATGCCGGCCTTGGCGGCGGAATAGTTCACCTGGCCGAACTGACCCTTGCGGCCGTTGATGGACGAAATGTTGATGATCCGTCCGTAGCCCTGCTCCAGCATGCTCTCGATCACGCTGCGGCAGGTATTGAAGACGCTGTTGAGGTTGGTGTCGATGACCACGTTCCACTGGTCCGCCGACATCTTCTTCAAGGTGCCATCCTTGGTGATACCGGCACAGTTGACCAGCACTGCGATCGGCCCATGCTGGTCCTCGATCGCCTTGACGCCATTCTGGCAGGCCTCGAAATCGGTCAGATCGATGCCGGCGATGTCGATATTGTCATAGCCATCCGACTTCTGGGTCTCCAGCCAGGTCTTGGCCTTGTCAGGATTGTTGTAACCGGCCACTACCTGATAGCCGGCATCCGCCAGTTCGCGACAGATTGAGCTTCCGATACCACCAGTACCACCGGTGACCCACGCGACGGGCTTTTGCTGAGTCATAGACGACCTCCCTGATTGTCCTTCACGCCGCCGCTTGGCGACGGCACTTGTTGTTGCAAGCATGTATAGCAGTGGATGCTCTGGTGCTGCGCATTCGCGCAAGCAAGAACCTCGGGCCCAGAGCTATCGCGGGTGGCCTCCTGCCACTGCGACGCCCAGCCCCACCTGCCTACCTCGGCAGGCCTTCGTCGTGGACTGCGTCAAATCAACGTCCACAACGACTATCCACCAGGCTAGCGTCTAGCACTGACATTTGCATGACAGCCACTCCAGTATGGACCACAGCGCCCGAACGGCACGACCCATCACACCCGAAAGCGCACAGGGTTGACGCAGCCAGAATTATCCGTATACTACGTCCTCGTTGATGCGGGGTGGAGCAGTCTGGTAGCTCGTCGGGCTC
>DJIP01000300.1:8982-9265 GCA_002433675.1 Halomonas halophila | reverse complement strand
TTCAAATCCGGTCCCCGCTACCAAATACGAAAACGAGGCAGTCCTCCGGGACTGCCTCGTTTTTTGTTGGCTGTCCGGTGCTGGCCGAGACCAACGCTTCGCCACCAGACACCGTTGCGGCATCGCTGTATTGCGCAGCCCGTCCCCTGATTAAATCTTAATTTTTCTGTGCCAATTCGATATTTTTTGGCGCCTCCGTGTCCCCGGATTAGCCATCCATCCCTCCTTCTTTCGTCGAAGAGCTGACCTCGATCAACCCGAGTCGGTCAAGAATCGACCGTCG
>DJIP01000300.1:0-8703 GCA_002433675.1 Halomonas halophila | reverse complement strand
GAGTCGGTCAAGAATCGACCGTCGACAGCGACCTGATCTTCGACGTCGACCGCAGCAATATTCAGCAGGTACTGGAGCTGTCCATGCGCATCCCGGTTCTGCTGGCCTGCAGCCCCCTGGTACGAGCCCTGCAAGCATCTGATGCCGGTGCTGGAAGCCTCCATCACCGCGCGGACCGTATGAAACGTCCAGCGACTGAGGGCCAGCTCATTTCGAGTGGGCCATCCGCGAGCCAGTACAACCGCCGTCACGCCTACTACAGAACGCGCGCTTCTCCTGGCCAGGCCGCTCGGAGCGGGAGCCATCCTGGGCAGGAGCGTTGCTTTACGCCATTTTACGGCTAGTCTGATAAATTATAGGAATTCAGATAAAATCTGGTAAAGCCATGATCTACTTTCCCAGGCATCAGCTGGCCGCTGACATGGCGGACGCCGTGAGGGGGCACACCCTCTTCAGCGACGCGCCTAATGGCCTGTTCCTTGCCGCCCCTCGCAGGACCGGCAAGACCACCTTCCTGCGCAACGACCTGCTGCCCACGCTGGAGACACAAGGCGTCGAGGTGGTCTATGTCGACCTCTGGTCGGATCAGCAGCGCGACCCCGCCCAGCTGATTCAGGCTGCCATCCAGGAAGCCATGGCCCCGCACCGTCCCGCCATCGAGAAGCTGGCAGCACGCTGGGGCATCAGCAGGGTAGGGCTCGGACAATGGATCCAGCTCGATGCCACCCCCACAGACAACGGGGTCGCCTCCCTCCCTGAGGCACTACGCCTGCTCATCGAGGCCGGGGGCAAGCCAGTTGCCCTGGTGATTGATGAGGCCCAGCAAGCGGTAACCACCGACGCTGGCAACACCCTCATGGCCGCCCTGAAATCGGCGCGGGACCAGCTCAATTCGCCCGACCACATCCAGCTGATGCTGGTCATGTCGGGGTCCGATCGCGACAAGCTGCTCCGGCTGGTCAACAGCCATTCCGCCCCCTTCTACGGATCACAGATCCAGCAGATGCCGCTGCTCGGCAAGGCTTTTATCGAGCACATCGCCGATCTCATCGAGCGCCAGCAGCCAGCGCAGGCCCCGGTGGACACGGACATGTTGCTGCAGGCATTCACTGCCTATGGGTTTCGTCCCCAGTTGTTCATGGAGGCGCTCGGCCAAGCGATGAGCCCCCTGGCCGCGGATGAAAACCGATTCGAGCAGCGGCTTGTATCACTCGCACAGGCGCGACAGCGAGATGTCGAGCAGGACATGGCGAGTGATTACCTCGGCCTGGACCCCGTCCAGCAGGCGGTGCTGTGGCGAATGCTCGAGATGGGAGAAGGGTTCCGTCCGTACAATGCCGAATCGCTGGCCTTCTATCGGCGGATCACCGGCAAGTCGGTTTCTGCACAGAAAGCTCAACGAGCCCTGGAGAGTCTGCGGGAACGCACCCCACCCCTTGCGTGGAAATCGAGCCGGGGTGAATACGCCGTGGAGGATGCCGCCATGACCAAATGGTTCCGATCCCTGATCGACGCAGGCCGCTGGCCGCCCGGAGCCGATGAATAATCCGCAGCTGCGGGTGCCCAGCCTCGAACATCGCGAGCGCCTCGACAATACAGCCTGCGTATGGACAGGCGCCTTGAAGTCGGCGGTCGTCGCCCGCATCTTTAGGCCAATTCACTTTTGACAAGGTTGTGTCCCATGCCCATCGTCGACCCTCGTACAGGCGAACCTCTGAGCAGCGATCCGAGCAGCGAACCCGCCCAGGGTGCCGCCGCGGCGTCCCAGGGGCCGGCCGACAGCGACCTGATCTTCGACGTCGACCGCAGCAACATTCAGCAGGTGCTGGAGCTGTCCATGCGCATCCCGGTGCTGCTGGACTGCTGGGCCCCCTGGTGCGAGCCCTGCAAGAATCTGATGCCGGTGCTGGAAAAGCTGACCCGCGAGTACGCCGGCACCTTCCTGCTGGCCAAGCTCAACATCGACGACAATCAGGACATCGCCGGCCAGCTCGGCGTGCGCTCGGTGCCCGACGTCAAGCTGATCAGCCAGGGCGGCCTGGTGGACCACTTCCAGGGCGCCTTGCCGGAAAAGGAAATTCGCGAGTGGCTGGGCCGCTACTTCCCCGCCCCGGAAGATGCTCCGGCAAGCCCCGAAGAGCAGGCCGAACAGGCCCTGGCGGCAGGCGACACCGCGACTGCGCTGGAGATCCTGCAGCAGCTGACCCAGCAATACCCCGACCACCTGGCCTACCAGATCCAGATGGCCCGAGTGCTGGTGGCGGAAGGTCGCAATGACGAGGCGCGCGCCCTGCTCGACGCACTGCCCCCGGAAGACCGCGACGGCCCCGAGGCCCGCGGCGTTCGTGCCAGCATCGAGTTCGGCGAAGAAGCGCCCGACGCCGAGACCCTGGCCGCCCTGGAGGGGCGTGACGACAGCGAGGCCAACTATCTGCGAGCGCTGCGCCAGGTCGCCGATGGTGACTACGAATCCGGCCTGGAAGGATTGCTGGCGGTGATGAAGCGCGACCGTGCCTACGCTGACGATCTGGCGCGCAAGACCCTGCTGCGGGTGTTCGACGCCCTCGGCGCCGATCACCCTCTGACGGTGAGCTACCGCCGCAAGCTGTTCGCCCTGCTCTACTGAGTGGATCGAATCCAGGTACGGCGAAGACTGAGGCGATCGAACCGTCGAGCGCATTGCCGCTCATCGCGTCAGCATAAAAACGGGGCCCCTTCGAGGGCCCCGTTTGCGTTGTCGAGGAGATATTGCGCCAGCGCCACTCAGCCGCCAAGCACCGGATCCAGACGCGTCAACGCCTCGTCAAGCTGGGTGGCCGTGGTGCCGAAATTAAGCCGCGCAAAGCCCGGCCAGCCGAAGTCGGCGCCATCCGACAGCGCGACCCCGGCTCGCTCGAGCAGCGCCGCGGCGGGCGAAGCCTCGCTCCCCAGCGCCGACTGGCGCAGATCGAGCCAAGCCAGATAGGTCGACTCGGGGGCGCTGAAGCCCACACCGGGCCAGCCAGCGACGCGCTCGACCAGCGTCCGGCGGTGGCCTCGCAGTACCGTCAACAACTCCTGGCGCCAGGGCTCGCCGTGGCGATAGGCGGCCTCCGCCGCCACCAGCCCCAGCACATTGGCGTCCGGCATCAACCCCTTGGCGGTATCGCGAAAGCGCTTTCTCAGACCGGCGTCGGGGCACACCGCGCAGGCGGCGGTAAGCCCAGCCAGATTGAAGGTCTTGGACGGCGCCCACAGGGTGATGATGCGATCGGCCAGCGCCGGGAAGGCCGCAGCCAGGGGCTGGTGGCGCGCCCCCTCGTCGAGCAGCAGGTCGCAATGCAGCTCGTCGGAGACCACGATCAACCGATGACGCTCGACCAGTTCGGCCAGTCCTTCGAGCTCATCGCGGCGCCAGGCTCGTCCGGTAGGGTTGTGGGGCTGGCACCACAAAAGCAGCCGGGTCCGCTCGGTGATCGCCGCCTCCAGCGCCTCGAGATCCAGCGTCCAGGGCTCGCCCGGCGCCTGGGGCGGACGCATGGCCGCCTGCTGGGGCAAGCGCCCGGTGCGCCTGGCCACCTGCAAGAACGGCGGATAGATAGGCGTCACCGTCAGCACCCCATCGCCCGGTTCGGTAAAGGCCAGGCTCGCCAGGTGCAGCGCCGGCACCACCCCCGGCAGCCAGTGCTGCCAGCGGGCCTCGATGTCCCAGCCATAGTGGGTGGCACTCCAGTCGATCAACGTCTGCTCCAGACTTTCAGCCACCAGACCGTAGCCAAAGACGCCATGATCGATGCGCAACGACAGCGCCTCGACCACCGCCTCGGGCGAGCGGAAGTCCATGTCCGCGACCCACAGCGGCAGGACGTCATCGCCATGGCGATGCCACTTCTGTGATGGCCAATGTGGCGATCGATCGTCACCGCGGGGCTGTCGTCGATCGATCGGCGTGGCAAAATCGGGTTTCATGGTCATCTCCCTGACGATGGCTGGTCGGTTGCCAGGATACCCTGGCCAAGCACTTGAAGGACGCTTCCCCCATGACAAGCACCATGCCGCATCACGGATTCTTCGCCAAGGTATGCCGAGGAATGCCTGCCCTGATCGGCCAGTGGCTGGCGCTTGGACGCGGCGACCCCGATCGCCTGGCGCTGATCCTGGCAGAAACCGCCCGGGTCGCCGGCCTCGGCGACCCGGGTGAGACCCCAGACGGCGCCACACTAGAGCGCTGGGCCGCCGCCGACAACGACGAGATCCCGCCCCACTGGGCGGTGCGTACCGCGCTGTTTCTGCTGGTACAGATGCCTGCCCGGCCGACACCCGGCGACGAGCCCGAGGCCTGCGCCTGGGCCTACTGCTGGCTGCGTAATCGCACCTTCGACAGCCGTGACGCCGCCGTCGACGCCCTGCCGGAACACCTTCGCCAACCGCTGGCGGCCGCGGTGACCGCCGCCTGGGTCGATCGCCAGGGGCTCAGGCTGGTCTAGGCACCGCGCTAACGACGACGCCGGGTCGGCCGCTTGGGGCGAAACCCGTCAGGCTTGGTCGACAGCCATTCGACGAAGGAACGAATCTCCGGGTGTGCCAGCAGCGCCTCGCGGCTGCGATAATGGTCGGCCAGCTCACGCTCGCTCAGCAGCGCGTGAAGATGGCGGTGACAGCCATGGCACACCCACAGGATCGCCGTCAGTCGCTCGACGCGGTCGTGGCGCTTGCGATAGCGCGCCTTGCCGTGCAGCGAACGCGGTATCAGATGATGCTTGGTCAGGGGCGCCCCTCGCGCGCACAGCTCGCAGCGCTCCGGCCTCGGGGGCGGCGACAGCTCGGTCATGGTCATCTCGCTTGAACCTGGTCACCAGATACCTACGATAACCCAAGGAACCCCCTCCCCTCATGGACGTCCCCCTTCACTGGCAACTGGCCAAACTGCTTATCTCCGTTGGCGTCGTGCTCGGCCTGTCGGTCATCGCCGAGCGGGTCAGTACCCGGGTCGCCGGACTGCTCTCCGGCTACCCGCTGGGCACCGCCATCGCACTGTTCTTCATTGGCCTGGAGCTGTCGCCCCAGTTCGCCAGCGACAGCGCCGTACACACCCTGGCCGGCTTCACCGCGACCCTGGCGCTGGGCGGCGGCTACCTGCTGGCCGCACGCGGCGACGGACTCAAGGGCGTGGCCCAGGGTACCGCCGGTGGCCTTGCCGCCTGGCTCGCCACCAGCAGCCTGCTGACCCAGGTCGATTTCAGCCGTCTCGGCGGCACCCTGACCACCCTGGTCGCCATCATCGTCTTCACCTGGCTGTATCGCCGGGTCCCCGACGTCAAGGCCACCCCCAAGGGCGGTTTCTCCTGGCCGGCGCTGGCGCTGCGGGCAGGACTCGCCGCGGGCATCATCTTCCTGATCACCGGCCTCGCCCATGTGGTGCCGAGCGCCTGGGCCGGGGTCATGGCGGCGTTCCCGGTGACCATGTACCCGTTTCTGGTGATCCTGCACCTGACCCAGGGGGCAGCGCCGGTGGCCACGGTCATCAAGCACTATCCTGCGGGCCTGGGCTCGCTTCTGTGCTACGCCCTGGTGGTGTCGCTGACCTACGCAAGCCTCGGCCTGTGGCCAGGCACCCTGCTGGGCTTCGCCGCCGCCACCCTGTGGCTATTGTCGTGGATGCGCGTGCAGCAGTGGTGGGCAGGCCGCCGAAGTTGAGAGACAAGGGCTGAGCTACCGGCTGAGACAAGGGCAGGCGCGGCAATGCGCCTGATCCAAGGCAGGCCTGAGAACGCCCGCATCTTGACCTAGCGCTTGCTCGGGATAATCCTGAAACCCTGACAGCACCCCATCGCCATCACAACAAACGAGAACGCCCTATGCTGACCCGCACCATCGAACCCGCCTTCTACGACACCGACGCCCTCGGTCACGTCAACAATACCCGCCTGCCGGCCTGGTTCGAGCTGGCACGCAACGACCTCTTCCGCCTGTTCACCCCGGACCTGGACCCGGCCAAGTGGCGGTTGATCATGGCACGCATGGAGATCGACTATCGCGCCGAACTTCACTACGGCCATGACATCGAGATCCGCACCTATCTGTCACGCCTGGGCAACAGCTCCTTCACCGTGACCCAGGAAGCCCACCAGAAGGGCGAGCTGACCAATGTCGGCCACACCGTGCTGGTGCACTTCGACCACCAGACCAAGAAATCGGTGCCGATCGAAGGCGAGCTGCGCGAGGCCCTGCTGGAGCACCTTCACGAGCCGGAGATCGCCTGACCATGACCCCTGCCGTCAAGATGCTGGAGAAGGCCGGCAGGCCGTTTTCCACCCTCAGCTACGAGCATGACCCGCGCTCGCCGGCCTACGGCGAGGAAGCGGCCGAGACGCTGGGGCTGGACCCCGCGGCGGTGTTCAAGACCCTGCTCGCCAGCGTCGATGGCCAGCGCCTGGTGGTGGCCATCGTACCGGTGTCGCGCAAGCTCGACCTCAAGGCCCTGGCCAAGGCGGCCAAGGGGCGCAAGGCCGCCATGGCCGAGGCCGAGGCCGCCGAACGAGCCACCGGCTATGTGGTTGGCGGCATCAGCCCGCTGGGTCAGAAAAAGCGTCTGGCCACCTTTATCGATGACAGCTGTCGTGACCACAGCGAGATCCACGTCAGCGGCGGACGCCGCGGCCTGGAGATCACCCTGGCCCCGGACGACCTGATCGCGCTGACCGATGCCCAGGTGGTGGCGCTGGCGAGATAGCCCTTCGAAATAGCGCTTCGAGATAGCGCTTCGAGATAGTCCTTCGCGATAGCCGTCGAGCTAGCCCTTCGAGATAGCCGTCGTGCCAACTCTTCGAGATAGCCGACGAGCTAGCCCTTCGAGACAGCCCCGTCCCTGGGTAAAAAGCCGGCTGCACAAGCGTCAAAATGGCAAAAGTGCTAGGGTGGAGCCCTATCGACACCAGAGGTGCCCATGGCGATCCGCTACACCCTGTGGCTGGACCCGGACGACAAGGTCCGCCATCGCGCCGCCGAGGCCAGTCTGGAAGCCTTCTTCCTCGAGCGCTTCGCCGACTATCCGCACATTCGCTTGTTCGGCGCCGATCCCTACGATTATGATGCCCCGTTCAATCGCCTCTACGACGTGCTGATCGCACGCGGCGCCGAGTTCATCGAGCGCGAGCAGGCCTACGTCCCCACCCCGGAACAGCTCAATCGCGCCTTCTTTCGCGCGGTGGGGCGCTCCACCAAATTCGTAAGAGACAACCCCGATGGTGATCCGTCCTGACACGCCCCCCGATGCCGCCCAGACGGCGATCATCGCCGAGCAGCTCGGTCGAGAGCCCCGCGGCATCGAGGCCCTGGCCGCCACCGACGGCCAAGGCACCCCGCTGGTGCTGCGCATGGCCCCGATCGTCGACGGCAAGCCGTTTCCCACCCTGTTCTGGCTGAGTTCCGAGCTGCTCAAGGTGGAGCTGTCACGGATCGAGGCTGCCGGCGTGATCAAGTCGCTGGAGGCCCGCCTGAAGGAGGACGACGACTTCCGTGCCGCCTACCATGCAAGCCACCAGGACTACATCGCCACCCGCTGGGCGCACATGAGCGCCGAGCAGCGTGCCGAGGTCGAGCGTCTGGGCTATGACAAGGTGCTGCGCGAGCGCGGCATCGGCGGCATCGCCAACCACGATCAGGTGCGCTGCCTGCACACCCAGTACGCCCATCACCTGTGTGGCAATAATGTGATCGGACAATGGGTCGACGAGCATTACGGGATCATCGACCTGTTGCCCTGAAGTGCTCGCAGCCAGGCGCTCTCCACACCCCTTCACGCCGCGACAGGAAGACAGTTTCATGGCCCAGATCTGTGTCTATCTTGGTTCACGCCAGGGCGAAGATCCCCGCTTTCTCGAAGATACCCGCGCCTTCGGTCGGCGCCTGGCCGAACGCGGCCATGGCCTGGTCTACGGTGGCGCCAGTGTCGGTCTGATGGGCGCCCTGGCCGATGCCACCCTGGAAGCCGGAGGCCAGGTCATCGGGGTCATGCCCCACCACCTGGTAGACCGGGAGCTGGCCCACGCTGGCCTGACCGAGCTGATACGTGTCGGCGACATGCACGAGCGCAAGGCCCAGATGGCGGCCAATGCCGACGCCTTCGTGATGCTGCCGGGCGGCATCGGCACCCTGGAGGAATTCTTCGAGACCTGGACCTGGCGTTACCTGGGCCTGCACGCCAAGCCCATCGGCATTCTCGACACCTGCGCCTTCTATCGTCCCCTGCTTACGTTCCTCCACGCCGGGGTGGAGCAGGGCTTTCTCGACACCGCCACGCTCGATACGCTGATCAGTGCAGCCAGCCCCGACGCCCTGCTGGAGGCACTCGAGGCCCGCCTGGACAAGCGCTAGGTTCCTGCGTCCAAGCGGCTTCTCCGCCGCCTCGTCGACCTGTCATTTCATCATGGAGGATGTCCGATGTACGCCATGCAGCAAGACGGCGACCGCCTGATCTGGCGGCCCACCGACGATCTCCCCGCCCCCCAGGCCAGAGAGGTGCATATCGAGGTGGCCTGGGCCGGCGTCAATCGCGCCGACCTGATGCAGCGCGCTGGTCAGTACCCACCGCCCCCCGGCGCCTCCGAGGTACTGGGGCTGGAAGTCAGCGGCAGCGTGGTAGCGCTCGGCCCCGAGGTCCAGGACCTGCAACTTGGGCAGCCAGTGTGCGCGCTGCTGGCCGGTGGCGGCTACGCCGAGAAG
>DJIP01000299.1 GCA_002433675.1 Halomonas halophila | reverse complement strand
GCCGGTGGCGGCTACGCCGAGAAGGTCTGCGTGGACGAACGCCAGGTGCTGCCGGTGCCCGATGGCCTTGGCCTGCGCGAGGCCGCCGCCCTGCCGGAGGTCTACGCCACCGCCTGGCTGAACCTGTTCATCGAAGGCCAACTCGCCGAAGGCGAAAAAGTGCTGCTGCACGCCGCCGCCAGCGGTGTCGGTACCGCCGCGATCCAGCTATGCCGCGAGTTTGGTCATCCCTGCTTTGTCACCGTGGGCAGCGACGAAAAGCTCAAGCGCTGCCTGTCGCTGGGTGCCCGGGCGGGCTGGAACCGCCACCAGGGCAACTTCGTCGAGGCGGTCAAGGCATTCGGCGAGGTCGACCTGATCCTCGACCCAGTGGGAGCCAGCTACCTGGCGGACAATCAACGGGTGCTGGCTGCCGATGGACGAATGGTGGTGATCGGGCTGATGGGCGGACGCCACGCCGAGCTCGATATCGGCCGCCTGCTGATGAAGCGCCAGCGCCTGATCGGCTCGACCCTGCGGGCCAGGTCACCGGAAGACAAGGGCAGGATTCTGGGTGAACTCGCTCGCCACGTGTGGCCGAGGCTCGAGCGCGGCGAGCTCGCTCCGCTGATCGACGCCGACTGGCCCATCGAGGAGGTCGAGGCCGCCCACCAGCATCTCGCCGACAATGCCAACACCGGCAAGCTGCTGTTGCGCGTCGCCGCCGACTGATCTCAACCCCGGGAAGTTCACACCAGCACACGTTATCCACAGACGGTCAGACCGGACCGGCTGTGGGTAACTGTTCAGGTGGAGAGGTTGCCGACGCTGCCATAGCGCAACAAAGAGAGCGACAAACAAAGCGGGAAAGAGGGAGCGTCAGCGAGAGTGAAAAAGAGCGAGCGTCAACGGCGCGCGCTGAGTTCCTGGGTGCGGGCGAAGGTCAGTTGCAGCAGGCGGGCGTCCTCGCCGGCGCGATGGCGCTGGATGCCCCGCTCCTCGATCACCGACTCCTTGATGTCGCTCCACATCGCCATCTGGGCCTCGTCGAGCAACCGACGCAGCGCTTCCAGGCGGAAGGCAGGGATCATGCCGGCGTGGTGGAACAGCAGCGACATCCAGGTATTGTCGTACCCCCAGCTATCGCTGTAGGCGATGCCGATATCGTGCAGCTCATCGTTGAGCCAGCGGGCGACGTGACGTACCGGATAGCCCTCTCGCTCGAGCCGGGCCCGGGATATCCCGTGCAGCAACTCGGCCTTGGGGTCCCAGTGGGTCCATTCCTCGAGGGGCTGAATCAGAAAGGCGCAGCAGCTGCCGTCCGGCCGCGCCAGGCCGATCTCGATCGGGTAGCTGCCGCGCCCGAATCCAGAGGCTTCGATATCCAGCAGAGTCGGTAACACCACAGGCAGCAAACCTCGTCGTGACAGTCGGCAAAAACGCCTCCCCGACGTCACCCGACAACGAAAACCGTACCCGAGGCCTAAACTACCAGCGGCGGCCAGGGAATCCTGAACCGCCGCTCGTCTCGGCCTCACCGGGACCCGCGCGCGACCCAACCGTCGCGCCTGATGCCTCTAGTGTCGCTGTTGGGCTTCCGCTTTGTCCAGCGCGACACCGTCTTGTGCGGCGGGCTGCCCCGCAACAGGCTGTCCATTGGCCAGGGCGTGATTCGCCGGTCCTGGCCGGGACTGCTGTGCCAAGGTTTGCCCTGCAGAGGGCTGCCCTGAGGAAACTTGTCCAGTCCAGGCCTGGCCTGAAGCCGCCTGCCCGGAAGCAGCCAGCGCCGCCCAGTAGGCGGCCCGCTCAGGATCCACCGGTAGCGACAGCTCACCATCTCGGTAGGCGCGCTCCAGGCGTGCGGCCGCCAACGCATGGCCCGCTTCGCCGGCCCTGGCGTACCAGGTCACGGCATGATCGTGGCGCGCCGGGTACAGCGCGCAGCCGTGCTCGTGGATCTGGCCTGCCTGGTACTGCGCCCTGACGTCCCCGCCATGGGCGGCCTGCAGCACGTAGCGAGCGCCGCGTGCCTTGTCCTGGGGTGCCCGTGACCGGTGAAACAGCATGTGCCCGTACAACGACAGCGCCGCCGGATGCCCGGCGTCCGCACAGCGTTGAAACAGACGCATGGTCAGCCTCTGGGTTCGCGGCGAGCGGGGCAACCAGCGAGTGTGAAACAACTGCTGGGCCAGACGGTACTCGAGCCGCGTCTTCAGTGACGATGCCTGCTGCATGGCAACAACCTTGAGTCCAAAGGATGGAAGTCGGACCGGACACTTCCTGTGTCGCGGGCGATCTCCTGTTGAATCGACGGTGCCACGGACTCCTCCGCGGCAACGGGGTGGCAAGCATACGCCTGGCCCGATACGGACTCAACCCCCGGGATTTGGCGACCACTGTCGGCCAAAGGTACCATCTCGATGCTTTGCAGCAAAAACGGTCCGGCGGCGGCGCTGAGCCCCCCCTGACAAAGGCCTACCACGAGGAGTCCCCATGCAGATCCGCCCGCTTGGCAACACCGGCATCGACGTCAGTCGCCTGTGCCTCGGAACCATGACCTTCGGCGAGCAGAACACCGAGGCAGAAGCCCACGCCCAGCTCGACCGTGCGGTGGCCTTCGGCGTCAACTTCATCGACGCCGCCGAGATGTACCCGGTACCACCCAAGGCCGAAACCCAGGGGCTGACCGAGCGCTACGTGGGCTCCTGGCTCAAGGGCCGCCACAGCCGCGACGACGTGGTCATCGCCACCAAGGCAGCCGGCCCCGGCATCAAGCACATCCGCGGCGGACCTCGCCTGACCCGCGCCCATCTGCATGAGGCCATCGACGCAAGCCTTGCACGCCTCGAGACCGACTACGTCGATCTCTACCAGCTGCACTGGCCGGACCGTTCGACCAACTTCTTCGGTCGCCTGGGCTACACCCACGACGAGGACGAGCAGGCCACCGACCTGGAAGAGACACTGTCGGCCCTCAAGGAGCTGGTCGATGCCGGCAAGGTTCGTGCCGTAGGTCTGTCCAACGAGACGCCCTGGGGCGTGATGCGCTGCCTGCAACTGGCCGAGTCCCTGGGTCTGCCGCGGGTCGCCTCGGTACAGAACCCCTACAACCTGCTCAACCGGACCTTCGAGGTGGGGCTGGCCGAGATCGCCCACCGCGAACAGGTAGGACTGCTGGCCTACTCGCCGCTGGCCTTCGGCGTGCTCTCGGGCAAGTACCTGGACGGCGCCCGGCCACCCGGCGCCCGCCTGACCCTGTGGGACCGCTTCAGCCGCTACAGCTCCGATCAGGCCATCGATGCTACCCGGGCCTACGTTGAACTGGCCCGCGAGCACGGCCTGGACCCGGCCCAGATGGCGCTGGCCTACGTCAACTCGCGCTCCTTCCTGACCAGCAACATCATCGGTGCGACCACCATGGAACAGCTCGAGAGCAACCTCGCCTCGGAGGCTCTGGTGCTGGCCGACGAAGTCATCGAAGACATCGAGGCGATCCATCACAGGCTGCCCAACCCCAGCCCCTGACCCAGCCTCACCCTCTGACCCTGCCTCAAGCAGAGACCAACGCCTGCCCTTGCCGGCAGGCATGCCCTCTTTACTATGGCGTCCATAGCCTCGCCCTCGTCCCTAGCGGCGGCGGGGCTTGGTACAATGCCAGCCACTTGCCATTTCTCCCTACCTGACATCAGGAGCACGCCCATGCTCAGCGTGATCTCTCCGGCCAAGACGCTGGACTTCGAGACCCCGGCCACCACCGATATCCACAGCGAGCCCGACTACCTCGACCGCTCCCGCGAGCTGATCGACATTCTGCGCGACTACAGCCCGGCCCGCATCTCGGAGCTGATGGGCGTCAGCGACAAGATCGCCGGGCTCAACGCGGCCCGCTTCGGCCAGTGGCAGACCCCGTTCACCCCGGACAACGCCAAGGTCGCCGCCCAGGCCTTCCAGGGCGACGTCTACGTGGGCCTGCAGGCCGACACCTTCAACGAAGCCGACAACCGCTTCGCCCAGGACCACCTGCGCATCCTGTCGGGACTCTATGGGCTGCTGCGCCCGCTGGACCTGATCCAGCCCTATCGTCTGGAAATGGGCACCCGTCTGGAAAACGCCAAGGGCAAGGACCTCTACGCCTTCTGGAAGCCGCTGCTGACCGAAGAGCTCGACCGGGCGGTGGCGCAGAGCGGGACACCTGTACTGGTCAACCTGGCCTCCAACGAGTACTTCAAGGCCGTCGATGCCAAGAAGCTCAAGGCCGAAGTGGTCACGCCGGTGTTCAAGGACTGGAAGAACGATCGCTACAAGATCATCAGCTTCTACGCCAAGAAGGCCCGGGGTCTGATGGCCGCCTGGATGATCCAGCAACGCCTGGATGACAAGGAAGGGCTCAAGGACTTCGACGTGGCCGGGTACCGCTTCAACGCCGCCGAGTCCGAGGGTGGCACCCTGGTGTTCACCCGCGACAATCCGGCCTGAGGCGCCCCGCTGCAATACCGGTAGCGTCTCGTCCGTACGCCCCTGATCGACCCGCGGCGCCGCCTGGCCAGGAGGGTGAAGGCGTGGCTTTGTCGACTGGCTTGGCTGGCGCGCCTAGCGTGATCCTCAGGGCGCCAGCCGCAGCGGCCGGGACGCCCTGGGGCGAAGCAGTTCACGGTGCACCTCGCGAAAGCTCGCATCGTCACAGCGTTCCAACCATTCGTAGGCCACCATGTCGGCGCTGACTGGCCAGGCGCCGGCCTGTCTTGCGCGCTCGCCGGCCAGTCTGGCTTCATCGCTGCGGCGACTGACGCAACCTTCGACCAGCCAGAACAGCTCGACACCCCGTTCCAGCAGGCCAAGTGCCGTCTGCAGCACACAGATATGGGCCTCGGCTCCGGCAATCACGACCTGACGCGGCGCAGCCGCCTCGAAGGCCTGTGCAATTTCGCGCTCTCGGCAGGCGTTGAAGTGACTCTTGGTGAACCAGCGGGTGCTCTGTGGCAGAGCGCATTTCAGTCGCGGCTCGGTCGCCCCGAGCCCCTGGGGATACTGCTCGGTCACCCATACCGGCACCTCCAGCCGCTCTGCCACGGCCGCCAGCCAGCCGATCTCGGTGATCGCCTGATCCCCCCTCTCCACCACCGGCATCAGTGCCGTCTGCACGTCGACCACCAGCAGCAGACTGTCACTACGTTCGATCAGCATGGGGTCTCCTCGACTTTTCGTTGTACACGGCTTCCCGCGGCGCCCGTTATCGCTAGAATGGACGAGCGACGTGCCTCTGACCACCAGGGTCAAAGGCCCAGACTGGCCAATGCAGGCCGAACTACGGAGATGTCTTCGATGCGTCACCTTCTTGTGATGATCCTTGTCGGCGTGATGGGCTTCGGCCTTGCCGTCGACAGCGCCGACGCCCGCCGCCTGGGTGGCGGCAAGAGTGTCGGTTCCTACTCGCGCCAGGCCAGCCCCAGCGCGACCCAGTCACAGAACACCGCTCGTCCCAACGCCGCCCCGACCGCCGGCAAGAAGAGCGGCCTGATGGGCGGTATGCTCGGCGGCCTGCTGGCCGGCAGCCTGCTCGGCGCGCTGTTCTTCGGCGGCGCCTTCGATGGCCTCGGCATGGTCGACCTGCTGCTGATGGCGGGCGCGGCCTTCCTGCTGTTCAAGCTGCTGGCCCGGCGGCGCACGGCCACCGCATCGGCGGGAGGCGGTTCGTCCGGCATGCACCGCGAACAGCACCAGAGCACACCGTTCAACATGCCAGGCTCCGCCGGAGGCCTTGGTGCCCACAGCGCAGGCGCCCAGACCGGAGGTCCTCAGGGCGACCCCGCCTGGTTCGACCGTGAACGCTTCCTCGGCGGCGCCAAGGAGCACTTCATGACCCTGCAGCGGGCCTGGGACAACAACGACCTGCCGCGTATCCAGGAGTACGTGACGCCGGAACTCTACAACCTGCTGCGCGAGCAGCGGGCCCAGGAGCCGGCCAACAACCAGACCGAGATCGTGCGCCTGTTCGCGGAGCTCGGTGGCGTTCAGGAGTTCGCCAACCAGGCCGAGGCGCGGGTGCTGTTCCACGGTGTGCTCAAGGAAAACGGCAACGAGACCGAGTTCAATGAGACCTGGCACCTGATCCGCGAAATGCGCGACGATGCCCCCTGGTACATTCAGGGCATCGAGCAGAACGGCTGATCAGCTCGCTGCCTGCCGCCTCCAGCGGCGGGCAGTGATGGCCACCCAGCCCACAGATAGGCAACGCAAAAAGGCCGAGATCCAGGATCTCGGCCTTTTTGTGTTTCTTGCCCTGGTGCGGGGGACAGTCGCTACAGGCGGGCTTCCAGGCCGGCGGGTGCGTCTGAAGGCGCCATGCAGGCGCCAGACCTGAACAAACCGGGCCTGTAGAAACGACGCCCGGAGCAAAGGCCCCTACCAGAAGTTTCGACTTACTGGGCCGCCTCGTCGGTCGCCTGTTCGACCTCGTCACCGGCTTCCTCGACCGCCTGACCAGCGCTTTCGGCAGCCGCATCGGCCCCCTGCTCGGCATCTCCGGCCATATCGCTCAGGGCATCCTGGGCGTCCTCTGCCAGGTTGCTCATGCCCTCCATGGCCTCGCTCGCCTGCTCTTGCACGGCGTCGGCAGCATCACCCAGCGCTTCTTGAGCGTCGTCAACCAGGTTGGAGGCGCCTGCGGCAGCCTCGTCGGCCTGTTGCTCGGCGTCCGCGGCGGTTTCGTCCATCGCCTGCTCGGCATCGGCGGCGGTTTCATCCATCGCCTGCTCGGCGTCCTCTGCCTGCTGCTCGGCATCGGCGGCGGCGTCATCCATCGCCTGCTCAGCGTCCTCGGCCTGCTGCTCGGCATCGGCGGCGGCTTCATCCATCGCCTGCTCAGCGTCGTCGGCGGTCTCGCTCATCGCCTCTCCGGCGTCCTCGGCCTGCTGCTCCGCTTCGGCGGCGGCGTCATCCATCGCCTGCTCGGCGTCGTCGGCGGTATCGCTCATCGCCTCTCCGGCGTCCTCGGCCAACTGCTCCGCTTCGGCGGCGGTCTCCTGCGCCTGCTCTTCCACCGCTTCGCGTGCATCGTCCACCTGAGCGCCAGCGTCTTCGGCCGCGTCGTCCTCGCAACCCGCCAGTACCAGCATCATGGACGCCACAGCGCTGGCCAGGGCCAGACGACGAAACATTCCTTGCTTCATGAAGCACCTCCAGGAGAAAAAGTTTGTAACTTCCCCGTTTACATTAGAGTGACAATCGCGACTTGGCTAGTACTGTCGGCATCAATGATGCCATGCAGACGCACGTCCCGGACCCAACGCTGAAGCGTCGGCGACGTCCGGGAGCGATGGTTGTCACAGTATGGCAAGGTGTTGTCGAGGCGCTGAACTACTGGAGAGGCACTCTGGCATTCAGCGGCTGCAGTGGCCGATGATTGGCTTCCCCGATCGCCGTAGAGAAGGCCTCGACCTGTTCAGAGGAAATACCCTGCGGGGTTTGCATGATCACCCAGCGAACGCCTTCGGAGCAGGGTGGAGTGGTTAACGAACCGTTCAGGCGATAGTAATTGTGCTGGGCCGGCAGTATCTGCGTGAAGTTCACCGTACCGGCTACGTCGGCACGCTCACCGGCGGTATCCGGCAGGCTGTCGGCAAGCGATCGCAATGCAGCGTTTTCCTCACCTTCCTCGAACAACACCGTGACCACCGCCAGATTGCCATCCTTGTCGCTGTGCACCAGATGCGCTTCCAGCGGGAACCGACGTCCGTCGATAGTGTGTTCGGAAGGCGCATGGAAGTGCATCTGCTTAAGGGTGAAGGGATCCCCGTCAAGTGTGAGCGTGTTGCCCTCGCCGGAGGCCACCTGCACCGTATGGCCGTTGTTGACGACCCTGGTCCCGGTGGTCGCGTAGTCGAGTTGCAGCGGTGGGAGTTCGGCATCGATAGCGCCCTGGATATCGACGGGCGACTGGTTGCGACCAAGGCCACACATCCTGAAGCCATCATCGATATCAGCCCAGTGGGCTGGCCCGGTGTCTCCCGCGTAGGACCAGCGCGGTTCATCGGGCGCGGCGGCCATCGCTGCCTGGGTCATCATCAGGCCGCTCAGTGCCGCCGCGATCTTGATCCGCTTGATCATGAAACCACTCCGTTGCATATAGAAAAGGCCTGCCCCTTGGGACAGGCCTCTTATCCTGATACTCCTCAGCGGCGAAGACAGGCGACATCACCTACCCACAAGGTCAGTGTGAGCAGACCCGCCCTTCACGCTGCCTCTCTCGGCATAGCGCCGCTGACGATAACGCCTGCCATATCAGTTGGTGGCTTCTTCGGCGGACTCTTCCATCTCTTCGCCCATGTCTTCCATGGACTCACCGGCATCCTCGACCGCCTGATCCATTTCCTCGCCAGCCTGCTCGGCAGGACCTTCCTCTTCGCAGGCGGCCAGACCACCCGCCATCATTGCGATCACGAAAGCCATTCCGAAACGACGCATCATGCTGTTTTTCATAACATCTCCTTGTATAAGACGTTGGTCGTGATTCCCTTTCACCCTAGCGCTGTCGGTTGACCCTGGCCAGGGTCCAGGGACGCTCTCCGAGGGTTCAAGTCACAACCCTAAGTCAACTTGACCCTGACAGGCGGCACACGCATCGTGCCGCCCCCGAGGAAACCATCAGAAAGGATAGTCGCGAGGTTCGTGCTGGACACTGACCCATTGCACAGTGGTCATCTCGTTCAGCACCCAGTCGCCATTGAAGCGGCCGATCCCGGAATTCTTCTCGCCACCGAAGGGCATATGGGGCTCGTCGTTCACCGGCATGTCATTGACGTGCACCATGCCCGACTCGATCTGACGTGCCACCCGTTCGCCACGCGCCGGGCAACCGCTGAAGACCGCGGCGGAAAGGCCATACTCGGTGGCATTGGCGATGCGTATGGCCTCGGCCTCACCGTCGGCCTGGATGATGCCCGCAATCGGACCAAAGATCTCGCTGCAGGCCAGGTCCATCTCTTCGCTGACATGGCTGAACACCCAGGGATGCAGACAAGGGCCTTCAACAGAGCCCTCGAGCGCCACCCGGGCACCAGACTCACGGGCCCTGTCGATGGTGTCCTTCAGCCCGTCTAGCTGTTGGTCGTTGATGATCGGTCCGATGACGGTATCTGCGTCGGAGGGGTCCCCGACCTTGAGCCCCTTGACCCGCTCGACGAAGCGCTCGACAAAGGTATCGTGGATCGACGCATCGACGATGATACGGTTGATGGCGATGCAGATCTGGCCCTGATGCATGAACTTGCCGACCACCGCCGCCCGTACGGCCCGGTCGATATCAGCGTCATCGAGCACCACAAAGGGACTGTTGCCGCCGAGCTCCAGTGCCACTGGCTTGATATGTTCTCCGCCGACCGCCCCCTTGGCGATCTGTCGGCCCACCTCGGTGGAACCGGTGAAGGAAATAAGCTTGGCGAGCCGATGTCCGACCAGCGGGTCGCCGAGCTCGCTGCCGGCCCCGATCAGAACACTGAGGAGTCCCTTGGGCAGCCCTGCTTCCTCGTAAAGCCGTGCCAACAGCAATCCACCGGTCAAGGGGGTATCGCTGGCAGGCTTGAGCACCACGGCGTTACCCAGCGCAAGGGCAGGGCCGATGGTGCGCTGGGTCAGGTGGAAGGGAAAGTTCCAGGGACTGATCACGCCAATCACGCCCAGCGGCTTGCGATAGACCCTATGGTCCTTGCCCGGGACGCTCGAAGCGGC
>DJIP01000067.1 GCA_002433675.1 Halomonas halophila | reverse complement strand
CGCGGCCATGAACGACCTGATCCGGCCCTCGCTGTACCAGGCCTGGCAGGCCATCCTCGAGGTCGACACCCGCCACCAGCGCACAAGCGACGTTTACGACGTGGTCGGCCCGGTGTGCGAGACCGGCGACTTCCTCGGCAAGGAGCGTCAACTGGCGGTGGCCCCCGGCGACCTTCTGGCGGTGCGCTCGGCCGGCGCCTACGGCTTCGTGATGGCCTCCAACTACAACAGCCGCCCGCGCCCGGCGGAGGTACTGGTGGACGGCGACGACTACCAGGTGGTGCGCCGACGCGAGACCCTCGAGGATCTCTGGGCCGGAGAGTCGCTGCCCGGCGAATCGCAACCGGGATCGTCATCGGGATCGTCATCGGGATCGACGTCAGGAGCGCTGCGCTGATGCTGCTGCACTTCACCAAGATGCATGGCCTGGGCAACGACTTTATGGTGGTCGATCTGGTCACCCAGCGGGCCCGCATCGAAGCCGAGGAAATCCGCCGTCTGGCCGACCGGCGCTTCGGCATCGGTTTCGACCAGCTACTGGTAGTGGAACCGCCGCGGGACCCGGACATGGACTTTCGCTACCGGATCTACAACGCCGACGGCAGCGAGGTGGAGAATTGCGGCAATGGTGCGCGCTGCTTTGCTCGCTTCGTGCGTGACAAGCGGCTGACCCACAAGCGCCAGATCCGGGTCGAGACTGCCGGCGGCCCGCTGGTGCTGGACGTGCATGACGACGAGCAGGTCAGCGTCGACATGGGCGCCCCGCGCTTCGCCCCGCCATCGCTGCCCTTCGAGGCCGACGAGGACCGCCTGCGCCACACCTTCGAGGTCGACGGCGAGACCCTCGAGATCGCCGTCGCCTCCATGGGCAACCCCCACGCGGTGATCAAGGTCGACAGCGTCGACCAGGCGCCGGTGGAGCGCCTGGGACCGCTGGTCGAACACCACCCACGCTTCCCCAAGCGGGTCAACGTGGGCTTCATGCAGGTGGTCTCCAGCCACGAGATTCGCCTGCGGGTGTTCGAGCGCGGCAGCGGCGAGACCCTGGCCTGTGGCACCGGTGCCTGTGCTGCGGTGGCCTGCGGCATTCGCCAGGGCCTGCTCGAAAGCCCGGTGACCGTCCACCTGCCCGGCGGCAGCCTGACGATCCGCTGGGAAGGTGGCGAGCGCCCCTTGATCATGACCGGCCCCGCCGAGCGGGTGTTCGATGGACGAATTCCGCTGCGTTGACCCCAGGCGCACAGGACTCGACGGGACTGGGCTAAGCTGCCAGCAAGGTACCGGTCCCTCGCTTTCCCGGAAACTCGATCCAGCCTAGACATTGAACTCCAACAGGAAGACGCGCATGCCTCAAGCCGCCCCAGAGCCCCGCAAGACGCTCGACCCGGACCGCGTCGCCGAATGGCTGGCGCGCCACCCGGACTTCTTCGTCGGCCGCGAGGGCCTACTGCAGAGCCTCACGATTCCCCACCCGGAGACCCAGGGCGCTACCTCGCTGCTGGAACGGCTGGTCCATGACCTGCGCAAGCGCGCCGAAGGCGCAGAACTGCGGCTCGAGCAATTGCTCGACTCGGCCCGCCACAACGAGGCGCAGTATCGACGTACCCGCGAGCTGGTGCTGGCGCTGCTGGAAGCCCAGGACAACGACGCCCTGGGCCAGGCCCTGGCCACCCAGCTCAGCGAACGCTTCCAGACCCCGGCGGTGTCACTGTGGTGTCCCGCCAGCCTGACCGATCGCGACCCCAGGCCGCCCCAGGCCCCGCGCCACGTACTCGACGACCACACCGGCCAGCGCCTGACCGCGCTGCTCGACGGGCGCGCCAGTCGCTGTACCCGGCTCACCCCCACCGACTGGAAGCGCCTGCTGCCCCACGCCAAGGCGCCGACCAAGTCAGGCTCCTGCGCCATCGCCCGCATGACCCTGGGCGAGCCCCAGGGCTTCGTGGTGCTGGCAAGCCCTGATCCCGACCACTTCCGCGCCAGCATGGATACCCTGTTTACCGAGTATCTGGCCGAGGTGCTGGTGCGCCTGAGCGTGCGACTGTGCGAGCGCGACGATGGCTGAGAAGGCGGCTGAGAAGGTGGCTGAAGAGGCGACTGAGTGGCAGCTTGACCGCGCGGTAGCGGATTTTCTCGATGAGCTGGGCCGCACCGCCAGTCCTGCCACCGTCGACGCCTACCGGCGTGACCTGGCGACCTTCGAGAACTGGTGGCACGCCCAGGCGAATGAGACGGGCGCCAGGCCGCCGGATGATCAGGCACTGACCTCCCACACGCTCAGGCGTTTTCTGGCCGCCGAACGCAGCCGGGGCATGGCACCGCGCAGCCTGAAGCGCCGCCGCGCCGCGCTGTCGCGACTGTGTGAACACCTGGTGGCGGCTGGCCGGCTCGACTACAACCCGGTCGGCCTGAGCCGCGGCCCCCGGGCGCCCAAGGATCTACCTCGGCCGGTGGATGTGGACCTGCTGGCGCGCTTTCTCGACACCCCCCACGACGGCTCACCGCTGTCGGTACGCGACCAGGCGATGCTGGAGCTGCTCTATTCCAGCGGCCTGCGTCTGGCAGAGCTGGCGGCGCTGGACCTCCCCGACCTTCATGGCGGCCGGGTGCGAGTCCTCGGCAAGGGCAACAAGCCGCGCCAGGTGCCGGTGGGCGCGCGCGCACGCCAGGCCATCGACCAGTGGCTCGGCGTGCGCTCGATGCTGGCCGCCGACGGTGAGACGGCACTGTTCGTCGGCCAGCAGGGCCGCCGGCTGGGCCATCGCGCCATCCAGGCACGCCTGGTCACCCAGGCCCGTCGTCGCGGCCTGCCGGAACACCTGCATCCGCACCGCCTGCGCCACTCCTTCGCCAGCCATCTGCTGGAATCGAGTCAGGACCTGCGCGCCGTCCAGGAGCTGCTGGGCCACGCCAACCTGTCCACCACCCAGGTCTATACCCGGCTGGACTGGCAGCACCTGGCCGAGAGCTACGACAAGGCCCACCCCCGCGCGCGGCGCAACCGGAGCAACGACAGCCATCCCGGAGACACCCCTTGATCGACCACGCTGCAGCGGACGACTTCCGCCGACTCAAGGCCATCACCTTCGATCTGGACGACACCCTGTGGGACAACAGCGGCGTCATGCAGCGCACCGAGCAGGGCCACGTCGACTGGCTGACCGAACACCTCGGCGCCTGGCAGCGCGGCCGCGAGGAGCCGTTGACGCCCCCCATCGCGCTCGCGGACTACCTGCGCGAGCGCCAGGCCCTGGCCAGGCGCAGCTGGTCGCGGCGCGGCGACTTCAGCTGGCTGCGTGAGCGCACCCTGATCCAGCTGCTGGAAGAAAGCGGCGTCAATCGGGCGGCGGCCCACTGGTGGGCGGCGCTGGCGATGCAACGTTTTCACGCGCTGCGCATCCTGGTCACGCCCTTTCCCGACACCGACGCCATGCTGAAAAGGCTCAAGGGCCGCTATCGTCTCGGCAGCATCACCAACGGCAATGTGGCCTTTCACCGTCTGCCCCTGGCCCGCCACTTCCAGGCGCGTATCGCCGCCGGCGAGATGTTCGCGCCCAAGCCCGACCCTCGGCCCTTTCTGGCGATGCTGGCACGGCTTCAGGTCAAGGCCGGCGAAACCCTGCACGTGGGCGATTCCTGGGAAGAAGACGTGCTGCCGGCGATTCGCCTGGGCATGCGGGCGATCTGGATCGCACCGCCAGAGGCCGAGACGGCCCCTTTGCCCCGCGGCGTGACCCGCCTGGCTCGCGTCACCGAGCTGGAAGCCCTGCTCGCTGAGCATCAAGATCAATAAAACGAGAAAAACCCCGGCGACGACCGACGTCGCGTGGTAAACCGGCAGGCACCTGTGCCCAGAGTGCCTGCTGCCATGCCCCGCCTGCTTTATCGCTCCCTTGCCTTATCACCGCCGTCCAGGCGTTACCTGTCACGAGCCCTCAAGGTCGGGCTGGCGTTTTTGCTGGTTCCAGGGCTAGGGCTTGTTTCAGGACGGGGGCCGGGGCTCCTCTTGCCCCTGGGCATAGCACAAGCCCTGGCGGCCCGCCCAACTTGCGACACCGTACGCCAGCCCGGGACCTGCGGCCTTTTCGGTGCCTATATCCACTACCCCAGCACCCTGTCCGGCACCACGCCTGAAGGGGACACCGCCGGGATAGCCACCTTCCACGCCAGCTACGCCTGCCAGACCGGCAGCAACGGCCGGGTCTATATCCTGCTCGACACCCAGGCCGCCTACGACAGCGCCACCGGCGACGCCAAAAGCACGGTGCCGGGCTTCTACTTCGACAAGGCCAACACCAGCATGGGCGGCCACCACCACCAGACCAAGGTCGCCTCCCTGCGCACCACCAACCACCAAGCTGGCTGCGTGTCCGGCAGCGTCTCGAGCGAGATCCCGGTCGTGCGCCATGGCGAGTCCGTGCCCAAATACTATCGTGGTTTTACCTACTCGCCTTCCACCCACCTGGCGACCAGCACTGGCGCCAGCGACAACTACACGCTCACCGCCATCGGCCCGGGCGTCGGTAACGTCACCGTAATCGAGAGCACCTGTCGGATGTGGACCCCCAACATCACCCTGCCCGACGTCGACCTTGGCGAGCTGCCAAGCACAGGGGCTCGGGCGGGTGCCACCGCCGCCGAACTGAACTTCTACAACTGCGATGAGGTCAATCTGGCGGAACTGTCCATCCGCGCACTCGGCGCCACCATCATCAACGCCAAACAAGGCATTGTCGGCAACGCCGACGACTCGAGTGACGGCGCCAGAGGCATCGGCCTTGCGCTGGAAATCGACCCTTTTTCGGTCCACGCCTTCTCCCCTGTGGACCTTTCAGGCCGCCAGACGATCGGCCTGATGGGGGAGGCGCCCAGAGTTCCGCTGCGGGTCAGCTACTACCGCCACGCCGAGCAGGCAAGCGGTGGGCGCGTCAAGGGCCTGCTGGAGGTCACCGCTACGTACCAGTAGCCGGCGGGCTCGGCGTGCCCCCTATCCGGCATGCTCGAGCCAGCCGTCCAGACGACGATGGGCCTCGTCGACGCCCTGACGCTTGAGCGCCGAGAACAGCTGTACGCTGACCAGGTCCTCCCACTCGCGCAGTCGCGAGCGCACCTGCTGCAGGGAATTCTTGGCCGCGCCCTGCTTCAGCTTGTCGGCCTTGGTCAGAAGAATGTGCACCGGGAGGTCTCGTTCATCGGCCACGTCCAGCAGCGCCAGGTCGAACTCGGTCAATGGGTGACGCACGTCCATCACCAGCACCAGTCCCTTGAGCGACGCGCGCTTCTGCAGATACTCCGCCAGGTGGCGCTGCCACTCCAACTTGACCTTTTCGGGCACCTTGGCGTAGCCGTAGCCGGGCAGGTCGACCAACCGGCGCTCGCTGTCCTCGCCCAGCGAAAAGACGTTGATCAGCTGGGTGCGCCCCGGCGTCTTGGAGGTACGAGCGAGCGCCTTCTGTTGGGTGATGGTGTTGATCGCGCTGGACTTTCCGGCATTGGAACGTCCGGCAAAGGCGACCTCGACACCACTGTCTTCGGGGCATCGGGCCAGCGTCGGCGCACTGGTGAGGAATCGGGCCAAGGAGTAGTTGAAAGCCATGAGATGGAAGAAATCCTGACGGTGATCAAAGGTAGGGTCGAGGGCCCTGGCATTCCCGCCCCCGGGGTGTTTGGTTATAGTAAGCTTTGAGGCGGCTGCGACCCGGGGAATCATCATAACATTGTGCCGCTGTCGCCAGCGACCGGCCTCAGCGCGGGCGCTTCCCCCTGCAGTGAAGGCCATACCTTCCGCGGGACCGTGAAAACATTAAAAACGGCATAAGTGAACTAGCGATGAGACAGTTACTGGCAAGCCTGGCAATCTCCCTCGGCGTCGTCGGCGCCGCCCATGCCGACCTCCAGAGTGACGCAGACGCCGCCGCAGGACGCGACAAGGCTACCGCCTGCGCCGCCTGTCACGGCCAGACCGGCGCCAGCATCGCGCCGACCTTCCCCAACCTGGCCGGCCAGCAGGCCTCCTACCTGGCCAAGCAGATCATCGATATCCGTGACGGCACCCGTCCGGTACCGCAGATGGCGGGGCAGGTGGACAACTTCAGCGACCAGGACGCCTGGGACGTAGCCGCCTTCTTCGCCGGCCAGGACCCGGTGGTGGGGCAGGCCAAGGACGACGAGGCGTTGCTTGAGCGAGGCGAGGCGCTCTACCGCGCAGGCGACCTGGCCAAGGGTATCCCGGCCTGCAGCGCCTGCCATGGCCCGACCGGCAGCGGCATCGGCTCGGCGGTCTATCCCGGGCTGTCCGGCCAGCATGCCGGTTACGTGGTCAGCACCCTGCAGGCATTCGCCTCCGGCGCCCGCGCCAACAGCCCTGGCGGCGTGATGGCCGACATCGCCGCCAAGATGAGCGATGCCGACATGGAAGCCGTGGCCAACTACGTCCAGGGCCTGCACTGATCGATTCGCCTTTCGATGCGTCCCGCGGGGCGGCCCTTGTGGCCGCCCCGTTGCGTTTACAAGCAAAGATCAACATACGTCGCCTGCCCATTCGGGATATTCGGGAACCCTTCGAACGTTGTAGACTCAAAACAGCGTTCGCTTTGCGGCTCCAGGTTCGTCGCGCCCACGCGCCGCCATGGCATGCCCGCCTCAATCAAGGAGAAAACATTCTATGCTGAAGTCACTGATGATGGGCCTCGCCGGCCTTGGCCTGTCGACCATGGCGGTCGCCGCCTCGATCACCGAGGGCGAGGACTACACCGTCGCCCCCAATCAGGTCGAGCTGGGCAGCGACGATGGCAAGATCAACGTGACCGAAGTGTTCTGGTATGGCTGCCCGCACTGCTACTCGCTGGAAGACCCGCTCAACGCCTGGGTCGCCGAGCTGCCCGACGACGTCGAGTTCGAGCGCATGCCGGCTACCCTGGGCGAGACCTGGGTCAAGCACGCCAAGGCCTTCTATGCCGCCGAGCAGCTCGAGATTCTCGACGAGGTGCATGAGGACTTCTTCGATGCCATCCATCAGGAAGGCGAGCAGCTTACCGAGCCACAAGACATCGCCGCCTTCTTCAGCGACTACGGTGTCAGTGAAGAGCAGGCGCTCAAGGCACTGGACGGCTTCGGCGTGAAGTCCCAGATCAATCGCGCCAGCGCCACCATGCGCAACCTCGAACTGATGGGCGTCCCCGCGCTGATCGTCGATGGTCGCTACATCGTCTCGCCGAGCACCGCCGGCAGCCTCGACAACATGCCGCGCATCGCCGAGGCGCTGGTGGAGCAGATCCGCAGCGAACAGGAGTCTGGAGACCAATGAGTTCACTGGCCGAGGAACGCCACCCCACGCTGGACGGAGGTCACCTGAGACTGGTGACCTTCAACCTGCAGGTAGGTATCCAGACCTCGGCCTATCACCATTATTTCACTCGTAGCTGGCAGCACCTGTTGCCTCACCCGCGTCGTCAACGACGACTCGACATGATTGCCGAGGTGCTGTCGCACTTCGACATGGTGGGGCTACAGGAAGTGGACGGCGGCAGCTTCCGCTCGAACCAGGTCAACCAACTCGAGTACCTGGCGGGACAAGGCGGCTTCCCACACCACTACCAGCAGCTCAACCGCAACCTCGGTCGGCTTGCCCAGCACAGCAATGGCCTGCTCTCCCGGCTGGCCCCCAGCCGCATCGAGGAGCATCGACTGCCAGGGACCCTGCCCGGCCGGGGCGCCATCCATGCTCGCTTTGGCCAGGGCCCCGAGGCCCTGCACCTGTTCGTCGCTCACCTGGCGCTGGGCCAGCGCACCCAGAACCTGCAGCTCGACTACCTCAGCGAGCTGATCCAGCCGCTCAAGCACGTGGTGGTGATGGGGGACCTGAACTGCACCCCGGATCGGCTGCACGCCCACGACCGCTTCTGTGCCTCGCTGCCGCTGCACCCGGTGCGACCGGCGCTGAGCTACCCTTCCTGGCGCCCCAGCCGAGCGCTGGACCATATCCTGCTGTCGTCGTCGCTGGAGGCCGACGAGGCCGAAGTGCTCGACCGCCTGTTCTCGGACCACCTGCCGGTGGCCGTCGATATTCGCCTGCCCCAGCCCTGCCTCACCGCCATCCAGGCCGATCAGCCCGATCTACCTGCCTGAGCCACCCGCCTGACCTGCCCACCTGAGCTGCCCGCCAGAGCTACCCTGTCGGCGGCGCACGCCACGAGCGCAGACCTCGACTTTCGGTGTCATGACAGTGCTACCTCGACTGCCGTATAGTCAGCGTTGACGTGCACCGAGATTCGCTAATGTCTCCGCGTGCCACACTATCCGTGACTCCAGGCGCCCCCCGGCAACCCGACGTCCCGCCCTGGCGACGGCGTGCCCGGGCGCCAGCCTGGACAATGATCGCCCTGACACCACCAGCGAGTTCCTATGTCTACATCTTCCGGCTTGCCGGGGCCACTGGCGGCCCTGGACGCCTTCTCCGAACGCCTTGGCAGGGGCCTTTCCTGGCTGATCCTGGCGATGATGATCATCCAGTTCCTGATCGTGGTGCTGCGCTATGCCTTCAGCGTCAACAGCATCCCCATGCAGGAATCGGTGATGTACATGCACGCCTCTGTGTTCATGCTGGCGGCGGCCTACACCCTGAAGCACGGCGGACACGTGCGCGTCGACATCTTCTATCGGGCGATGTCGCCCAAGCGCAAGGCGCTGGTCGACCTGCTTGGCACCCTGCTGCTGCTGTTGCCGGTGATGGGCTTCGTGATCGCCACCAGCCTCGGCTACGTCGGCAAGTCCTGGGCCATCTTCGAGGGCTCGCCGGACGCCGGTGGCATCCCCGGCGTGTTCCTGCTGAAGACGCTGATACCGGCCTTCGCCGTGCTGATGATTGTCCAGGGGATCGTCGAGATCTACCGCAACGCCCTGATTCTGAAAGGACGTCTCGACCCCAACGCCCTTCCCCATGACGCCGACGAGGAGCACCTGTAAATGCTGGAGTTCATGCCCCTGGTGCTGTTCGGTGTCATCTGTACGGTATTGATGTTCGGTTTTCCGGTCGCGCTGTCGCTGGCCGGCACCGCCCTGGCCTTTGCCGGGCTCGGCTACGGCCTGGAGTCCCTCGGCATCGATGCCAACTTCGACGGCAGCTACCTCAACGCCTTCCCCAACCGCCTCTACGGCATCATGACCAACACCACCCTGCTGGCGGTGCCCTTGTTCGTATTGATGGGCGTGCTGCTCGAGAAGTCCAAGGTCGCCGAAACCCTGCTCGACGCCATGGCCCTGCTGTTCGGTTCGCTGCGCGGCGGCCTCGGCATCTCGGTGACCCTGGTCGGCATGATGCTGGCCGCTTCCACCGGCATCGTCGGCGCCACCGTGGTGACCATGGGCCTGATGTCGCTGCCGACCATGCTCAAGCGCGGCTACAGCCAGTCGCTGGCCACCGGCACCATCTGCGCCACCGGCACCCTGGGTCAGATCATTCCGCCGTCCATCGCCCTGGTGCTGCTTGGTGACGTGCTGTCCAGCGCCTACCAGCAGGCCCAGCTGTCCATGGGTATCTTCAGTCCCAAGACGGTGTCGGTGGGTGATCTGTTCATGGGGGCGCTGATCCCGGGCCTGATCCTGGTACTGGTGTATATCGTCTACGTCAGCCTGGTGGCGCTGTTCAAGCCCAGCGCCGCCCCCGCCGCCGATCGTCAGGAGCTGATGGCCGAGCTGGGCCACACCTCGGGCATCGGCCTGTTGCTGCTCAAGGGCCTGGTGCCGCCCATCGTGCTGATCGTCGCGGTGCTCGGGTCGATCCTGGCCGGACTGGCGACACCCACCGAGGCCTCCGCGGTGGGTGCCTTCGGCGCCCTGGTGCTGGCCCTGGCCTATCGTCGCCTCGATCTGGCCACGCTCAAGGACGTGCTGCGCTCCACCACCCACGTCACCACCATGGTGTTCCTGATCCTGATCGGCGCAGCGCTGTTCTCGCTGGTGTTCCGCGCCTACGGCGGTGAAGAGCTGGTCACCCATCTGTTCGAGAACATGCCCGGCGGGGTGATCGGCGCCACCATCATCGTGATGCTGGTGATCTTCCTGCTCGGCTTTATCCTCGATTTCATCGAGATCACCTTCGTGGTGGTGCCGATCGTCGGTCCGATCCTGCTGGCCATGGGCCTGGATCCGATCTGGCTGGGCATCATGATCGCGATCAACCTGCAGACGTCCTTCCTGACGCCGCCTTTCGGCTTCGCCCTGTTCTACCTGCGCGGGGTGGCCCCGGAGTCGGTGCCGACGTCCGCGATCTACCGAGGCGTGATTCCATTCATCGTGCTGCAGCTCGGCATGCTGCTGGCCCTTTCGTTCTTCCCTCAGCTCGCCACCTGGCTGCCGGAGCAGTTCTGACCCGGCGCGTTGGTGATGCGTGGACGGCAGCCCACGCCGGGGGGCGCCCCCGGCGTCTATAGTTGCCCGACGAGCCATCGCCCGCTTCACGGCGCCTCGGGCCATCCCGCGAGGCGCCAACCACCCGCCGGCCCTACCCTGGCCGGCAGGTCCCGACAACGCCAATACCATACAAAGGGGACTTACATGCAACGCAGCTCAATCGCCAAGGCCATTACCCTCGCCGGTGCCTCCGGTCTACTGCTGGTCGGTGCCCAGGCTCAGGCCCAGGACACCTTCGAGTGGAAGCTGGTCACCTCCTGGCCGAAGAACTTCCCCGGTGTCGGCCAGGGCCCCGAGCGTCTGGCCAAGCTGGTCGAGGAAATGTCCGACGGCCGCCTGACAATCGAGGTGTTCGGTGCCGGCCAGCTGGTACCGGGCTTCGAGGTCTTCGACGCCGTCGCCGAAGGCACCGCCCAGATGGGCCACTCCGCCTCCTACTACTGGAAGGGCAAGGCCCCCGCCGCCCAGTTCTTCGCCGCCGTGCCCTTCGGCATGAACGCCCAGGAAATGAATGCCTGGCTGCACTACGGTGGCGGCCTGGAGCTGTGGAACGAGCTCTACGATGACTTCGGCGTCGAGGTCATGACCGCCGGCGCCTCCGGGGTGCAGATGGGCGGCTGGTACAACCAGGAAATCAATTCGGTCGACGATCTGGACGGCCTCAAGATGCGCATGCCGGGCCTCGGTGGTGAGGTCATGAACCGCATGGGTGTGGCCATCGTCAACATGCCCGGCGGCGAGATCTTCACCTCGCTGCAGTCCGGCGCCATCGACGCCACCGAATGGATCGGGCCGTACAACGACCTGGCCTTCGGCCTGCACCAGGCCGCCGAGTACTACTACTACCCGGGCTGGCACGAGCCGACGGTGATGTTCGAGGCCATCGTCAACGATGAGGCTCTGGCCGAGCTGCCCGCCGACCTTCAGGCGATCCTGCGCACCGCGGTGCGCGACGTGAACCAGGACGTGCTGGACGAGTACACCGCGCGCAACAACGACGCACTCGCCACCCTGATCAACGAACACGACGTCCAGCTGCGCAAGCTGCCCGACGATGTGCTCGCCCAGGCTCAGGAGATTTCCGCCGAAGTGGTGCAGGAACTGGCCGACTCCAGCGATATCGCCGGTCGTATCTACGAGTCGTACCGCGACTTCCAGGACAAGGTGGTGAACTACCACGCCATCTCCGAGCAGGCCTACTACAACGCCCGCAACCCGGATGGCGGCACCGACTTCGGCCAGGAGTAACCCATCGAGAAGGTGTCGAGCATCGCCGACACACGAACCCAGGGGCCGCCTTGCGCGGCCCCTGCACATTTTCGGTGCACGGGCAGACATCGTGTCGACTCTCGAGATTTGCGCGAAGCGCTCGCTCTCGAGCGGTGATCAGCCGCAGCTGAAATAGCGCTCGGCGAACCACAACAGCACCGCATAGCGCCCGCCCTTGCTGACGACGATCCACAGCGCGGCACGCCACCACGGCAGCCTGGCGATCCCCGCGAGTACCGTCAGCGGGTCCCCCACCACCGGCAACCAGGCCAGTAGCAGACTGGCTTCTCCGCCCTTGCGATACCAGCGCTGGGCTCGCGCAAGCCCCGCCCGCGAGGCGGGAAACCAGCGTCGATCCACGTACTGGGTGGCGTAGCGGCCCAGGGCGACATTGACCAGACTGCCCAGGGTATTACCCAGGGTGGCCACCAGCCACAGCGCCAGCGGTGCCTCGCCCCGGCACCACAGCCCGGCCAGCCATAGCTCGGACCCTCCGGGCAGCAGGGTGGCGCTGGCAAACGCCATGACAAACAGGCTCAGCATGATGCGCTCGACATTGGCTCTCTCAGCGCCGCCTCTTGTATTCTGTGTCTTCTGCTGACTTTCGGGTGTCCTTCATGTCCCACACCGTATCCATCCCTCACACGCTGACCATCGCCGGCTCCGATCCTTCCGGCGGCGCCGGCCTCCAGGGCGACCTCAAGACGCTGTCGGCCCTGGGCACCTATGCCACCAACGTCATCACCGCGGTGATCGCGCAGAATACCTGTGGGGTACGCGAGGTGCACCCGGTGGCTGCCGACAGCATCCGGGTGCAGCTCGATCATCTGCTCGACGACGTACGCATCGACGCGGTGAAGATCGGCATGGTCGCCAGCCGCGAGGTCGCCGAAACCCTGCGTGAAGCGCTCGAGGCCAGGCGCCCCCGCTGGATCGTGCTCGACCCGGTGATGGTGGCCAAGAGCGGCGACATCCTGGTCGATGAGGCCGGCATCAGCGCGGTGCGCGATGTGCTGGTGCCGCTGGCCGACGTGATCACTCCCAACCTGCCCGAGGCGGCGGTACTGCTGGGGGTCGAGTCGCCCACCAGCGCCGATGCCATGGAGGCGATACTGCCGGCGCTCAAACAACTGTCAGCCCCCTATGTGCTGCTCAAGGGCGGCCATCTCGATGGTGACAGCTGCCCCGACCTGCTGGCCTCGCCCGGTGGCGATCGCTGGCTGCCGGCGCCACGCATCGACACCCACAACCTGCACGGTACCGGTTGTGCCCTGTCCTCG
>DJIP01000015.1:2027-9508 GCA_002433675.1 Halomonas halophila | reverse complement strand
GCAGGAGTTTCCTTCAGGGTACTGATCAGAAGTTCGGTGGCGCGCATGGGTCCGCAGGTTCCTTCACATCGAGTCTGGTAAGCGCTGGAGGCGAGCAGGACAGCAGGCTGTCCCGTCGATGGCCGTCGAGGGGCATCCTCGGCGACTCGCATCCGGCCATGAAAGTGACGTGCATTGTACGGGGAAGGTGTCATGCCGGCAAAAGCAACCGCCACCGTTGGTGGCGACAAGGAGCGAAGGCTGGCGAACGTGGTAGGATGCGCATGAGTTTTATCATGCTGGGCAGCGGTCGAGTCGTTGCCGGCCCCGCTTTTCGTCTTTTACGCCAGATTACCGCAAGAGGAAGTTGTTCATGCTGCGTCCGCCCCGTCTGCTTACCGGCCTGGTGCTTGCCACCACCCTGACCTCGCTCGTCGGCTGCGGCACCGTCTTTCATCCCGAACGCAAGGGGCAGATCAGTGGTCGCATCGACCCGGTGGTGGCGGTGGCCAACGGCGTCGGCCTGCTGTTCTTTATCGTGCCCGGGGTGATCGCCTACGCGGTGGACTTCTCCAACGGCACCATCTACCTGCCGGGCACCGGCTCCGCCAGCGTCGATTCTCTGCCCATGGGCGAGGCTCGCGATCTGGCAAGCCTCGAGCGGCTGGTCAGCGAACGTGTCGGCACCGAGGTCAAGCTGAGCGACGAGCTGGTGCGTGTCGAGCAGGTCGAGAGCCTGGACGAGGCACTGGCCATGGTGCGCATGGCCAGTGACGAGGCGACCCACGCTGGCCGTGGTTTACCAGCCAGTGTTTCGCCCGCCAGCGTATCGCTGGACGGCTGAGGTCGATCACGCCGGGTGCGCCAGCAGCACCCGGCGGCGGCTCTTGTGGCCCTTGCCTTGTGGTCCTTCCCTTGACGCTTGAACGGCCTTCCCCGCATCACCTTTCCTGACACCCCTGCCGCCCCCGGCTCAGCGCCTGCGTTGCAGTCTCAGCATGATCAGTCCCGCGACCAGACCCCAGAAGGCCGAGCCGATGCCCGCTAGGGTCAAGGGCGATGCGGTGATGGCGAAGGTGACCAGCACCGCGTCCAGGTTGTCGCCGTCGCTGAAGGCGGTACGTAGCGCACCGCCCAGGGTGGCCATCAGCGCAAGCCCCGCCACCACCGCGATCATCGCGGTGGGCAGGGCGTCGAACAGCGACGCCACCGTCGCCCCCAGGGCGCCCAGCAGCAGATAGCCTAGCCCCGCGGCGATGCCGGCGGTGTAGCGACGCTGTGGTTCACGGTGGGCCTCTTCGCTGAGGCAGGGGGCGGCGCTGATCGCCGCCATGTTGACGCCGTGGCCACCGAAGGGCGCCATCAGCAGCGACGCCAGGCCGGTGGCCCCCAGGCTTGCGGCCACAGGGGGCGTGAAACCCGCACTTCTGACCATGGCGAATCCCGGCAGGTTCTGGGTGGTCAGGGTGACCGCGAACAGTGGTATACCGATACCCAGGCACACCACGGGGTCGAAGGCCGGGGTCACCCAGGTGGGACGGGTCAGGCTCACGGCAACGCCAGCCAGGCTCAATTCGCCGCGGCCCAGGCATAGCGCCACCCCCGCGGCCAGGACCGCGATGATGGCCAGGCGTGGCGCCAGGCGGCGACACAGCGTCCATACGCCCAGCAGGACCAGCGGCAGCCAGGGGGCCGTCTGCACGGTGGTGAAGACGTCCAGCACGAAAGGCAACAGGATGCCGGCCAGCATGGCCGAGGCGATCGACGCCGGCACCACCGCCATGATGCGCTCGACCAGGCCACTGGCGGCGACGGCGAGCATCAACAGCGATGACAGCAGAAAGGCGCCGATGGCCTGATCGAAGGGTACGCCGGGCAACTGGGTTACCAGCAACGCCGCTCCGGGCGTCGACCAGGCGGTCAGCAGCGGCATGCGATAGCGCCAGGACAACCCCAGCGACGTCACGCCCATGCCGATGCCCAGGGCCCACATCCAGGAGCCGATCTGGGCCTGATCGATAGCGGCGGCCTGGGCCGCCTGGAAGATGATCGCGGCGGAACTGGCGTAGCCGATCAGGACCGCGGCGAGACCGGCAGCCAGCGTGGAGGGATGAAGGTCGTCGAGCACTTTCGGACGACGCGTCTGGCCAGCCTTGGCGGCCAGCGAACTGGGCGAAGCTTTCATGAGACGGTCCAGAAAAAGGCCAGGGGAAAGCGCGAAGCGGTTACAGCGATGTTCGTGCGTTATAACGTCCAAGGCTAGCAGCGGACGTTATAACGCACAAGCACGCTGAGACGAGAAATGCGAGACGAGAGTCGTGGGCAGCAAGCGACGGCGGGCCAGGTGCGCGAACCTTGCGTATACTGGGCCGACCTTTCTGGAGGCCGCCATGCAGGATATCGCCGACCATATCGCCACCACCCTGAAGGGCCTGCGCCAGGCCCAGGGCTGGAGTCTCGAGCGTGCCGCTCGCGAAACCGGGGTCAGCAAGGCCATGCTCGGCCAGATCGAGCGTGGTGAGTCGAGTCCCACCGTCGCCACCCTATGGCGCATCGCCAGTGGCTTTCGGGTCAGCTTCTCGTCGCTGTTCGGGAGCCCGTCGCGGGCCATGGACGGCCCCCTGGAAGAACGGCGCGTGAGCATCGACGATTCGGTATGGGGCAGTGACAGCGCCGGCATGCGCGCCAAGCTGCTGTTTCCCTACGACCCGATGCTGGGTTTCGAGATGTTCGAGATTGAGCTTGCCGAAGGCGCCGAGAGCGCTTCCAGCCCCCACGCGCCGGGGGTGGTGGAGCATCTGGTGGTGGTGGAGGGCGAGCTGGTGCTGGCCATCGACGACGACTGGCATCTGTTGAAGGCGGGGGAGGGGCTGCGTTTCTTCGCCGATCGTCCCCACCTGATGCGCAACGAGGGACCAGGGACGCTGCGCTTTCACGATGTGATTCACTATCTACCCGGTGCCGCCAGCTAGCGGCGCGGCGTGCCCTTGTTAGCTGCCTTCCACCGGCTCGAGTGGTTCAAGCGACTCAAATACCCCCAGCGCCTCGGGTCGATAGCGCTCGAGCAGGGCCCATAGCCTTGCCGCGCTGTCGGCGTCTGGCTGGCCGTCGAAGTTCGCCGGGCGAAAGTGCAATTGAAAGGCCCGCAGGGTGGCGCGACTGGCATCATCCCAGACGCCGCTGACCTCGATCCCGTAGCCCCAGGCGGCCAGCGCCCTTTGCCATTCGGTGACCGTCGGTGGTTCTCGCTCGAAGCGGGTGCGGTAGTGGGCGACGTGCGGGGCCTCGGGCCAGGCGCCGATGCCGGCCTCGTGAAGCTTGCGCCAGGGAAAGGCCGGACCCGGGTCGAGCTTGCGCAGCGGTGCCACGTCGGAGTGAGCCAGCACGTGCTCCGGGGTGATGCGGTGGCGCTCGATGATATCCCGGGCCAGCGGAATCAAGGCGTTGAGCTGGTCATCCGGGTAGCTTGCCCAGCGCACCTGACCCTCGGGGGCGTCGAGCTCGCTGCCGACCCAGGGGCGATCGGGCCCCTGGTTGACGATCTCGATGCCGATGGAGGTGTCGTTGAGCCCCACGCGATTGCCCCAGCGGCTGGCGCCGGCGTGCCAGGCACGGCGGCTCTCGGGGACGAGCTGGAAGACCACCGGGGTATTCTGCAGACGGCGCGTGGGCAGCGGCACCAGGTAGTGGCTCGATACCCGGGGCCCGGTCAGGGCGCGCAGCGAGTCGGCCTGGTTCTCGTCGGTGTAGTGCAGGATCAGAAAGTGCACGCGGCTGTTGTGGCCCCGGGCCGGATGGCGATGGTCCACCACATAGCCGTCACGCGGCTCGAGGGCGGGGCCCCGCTGGATCAGCGCCTCGGTGGCGAGGCCGCCGGCAAGATCGCAGCCGCCAAGCCCCAGCAGCGATACCAGCAGGGTAGCGACAAGCAGCGCGGGCCGGTGTCGACCGCGGTGATGCCCCGGCGCAGCGACGATGGCCGTGGCGCTTTTCCCTGTCCACTTCCTTGTCCACTTGGTCAGCCACCTTGTCATGCACTTTGCCATCCGATCTGTCATCCGCCTTGGCCTCCGAGCCACAGCCGCACCAGCAGGCCAAGCACCAGGGTGCTGGTGACGCTGGCCAGGGTTCCCAGCAGCACATACTCGGTCAGCTTGCGGTCCCGGCTCTCCTTCAGGTCACCAAAACGCAGCACGGACTTGGCCGCCAGCAGAAAGCCGACGGCGGTGAGCTGGTCGAGCAGGGTCAGCGTCAGCACCAGCAGGCGCTCGAGGATGCCGATGCGGGCGCCGGCCCGATCGAGCGTGCCGGGCGCCTTGAGTTGTCGAGCCAGGGGCGCCATGGCCAGGGCGATGGCGACCGCCATGGGCCGGGTGACCAGCAGGTAGGCGAGCAGCAGGAGCAGGGTGGGCGGTGTGCTCAGGTGTGCAAGCATCGCCGTCAGTGGTGCCAGGCTACCGACGAGCCACAGCCACACCAGCACGATGGTCGCGCCGTGCAGGCCCTGGTCGAGCATGAACAGGCCGAGTTGCCGGGTGGGCCAGCGGCGCGTCGCCTCGGCCTTGGCGACATCGATCGCCCAGTGGGCGAGCCCCAGCATCAGGGCCGCCAGGGTGGCGTCGATGCCGCTGCCGATATCGGCGACAGGGCCAAAGGCGAAAAGCGCAAGCCAGGCCAGGACGGCATGCACCAGGGCATGCAGTGCCAGACAAGGACTGCGCATGCCGTGGGCCTGTCTATCCGCGACCCAGCGGTCCGGCTGCAGCACGAAGTCGCCAAGCAGGTGCGCCAGCAGCAGGGCCAGCACAAGCGACAGCGAGGACGATGACGCTGGCGCAAGATCCAGGGCCAGCGTGTTCATGTCCGCTCCTGCGTCGCCGACGCCAGGCAGGCCAGGGTATCGCTCAGCAGCGCCCAACGCGCGATCTTCAGTCGCTTGTGCACGCTGGGCTGGCGGATGCCCAGTCGGCCGGCCATCTCGGCCTGGGTCAGCTCGGGCTCGGCCAGGCTGAGGGCCACCACCTGAGCGGAGGGGGCGGACCAGGCATCGATCATCTCGTCGAGGTAGCGTATCAGCAGCGACTCGGCGGCGGTCTCGGGGTGGTCGGCGCCAAGGTGAGCGTCATGGGCGGACAGCTCGTCCAGGGCCTGCCCCGAGGCCATGAAGGGGGGATCATCGGCGTCGGCCAGGGGGGCGCCCGGGGCCCAGCCCGCCGGGCCCTGGGCGACGGCGATACGGGCATCCCAGCGTTCGTGCGCTGGGCTCTGGCCGATCAGGCTGGCGCGCAATGCCACCGCCGCCTCAAGGCCCCGTTCGCCCTGGCGGATGGCCAGTTGGAAGCCATCGCCACGAAAGCGGTGGAAGTCGCCGTCGTGACGCTTGGCCAGGGCCCCGAGGGTGTCATCGAGGCAGCGGTAGAGGGCCTCGCGATCGCGTTGACGAGAGGCAATCAGGTCGCCAGTGAGCACAGCGATGACAGGATCGGGCATGGCGCGGATGGCTCCGTGGTGAGCGCGGATAGCTTTGGAAGTCTATTACGTCTATTTATAGCTTAATTTGGCTATTTTTCTCGACATTGCCTGATGGGGTTATTGCGGGCGATGGCGAGGTGATGCCAACTGTCCGGGCCCCCAGCAGGACCCGGGTCAGCGCGCCAGTTCGCGCATCGCTTCATCCAGTCCCTCCAGCGTCATGGCATACATGCGCTCGTGGATCAGCTCGCGAATCAGCCGGGTCGAAGGGGTGTACTCCCAGTAGCGCGGCGGATTGGGGTTGAGCCAGACCAGTCGCGGGTAGCGCTCGGCCAGGCGTCTGAGCCAGACCCCACCCGGTTCCTCGTTGAAGTGCTCCACGCTGCCGCCGGGGTGGGTGATCTCGTAGGGCGACATCGACGCATCGCCGACCACCACCACCTGATAGTCGGCGCCGTAGGTGCGCATCAACTCCCAGGTCGAGAAACGCTCCTTGTGGCGTCGGGCGTTGTTGCGCCAGACGCCTTCGTAGAGGCAGTTGTGGAAGTAGAAGTGTTCCAGGTGCTTGAACTCGGAGCGCGCCGCCGAGAACAGCTCCTCGCAGACACGGATGTGGTCATCCATGGACCCGCCCACGTCGAGAAACAGCAGCACCTTTACCGCATTGTGGCGCGGCGGGCGCATGCGCAGGTTGAGCAGGCCGGCGTCCCGCGCGGTGTCGCGGATGGTGGCGTCGATGTCGAATTCCTCGAGCGCTCCCTGGCGGGCGAAGCGACGCAGGCGGCGCAGCGCCATCTTGATGTTGCGCGGCCCCAGCGCCTGGTCGTCGTCGTAGTCACGAAAGCGCCGCTCGTCCCAGACCTTGACCGCGCGCCGATGGCGCGAGCCGTCCTGGCCAATGCGTACGCCCTCGGGATTGTAGCCGTAGGCGCCGAAGGGGCTGGTGCCGCCGGTACCGATCCACTTGCTGCCGCCGGCGTGGCGCTCCTTCTGCTCGGCCAGGCGTTGCTTGAAGGTCTCGATCAGCTTTTCGAGCCCACCCAGCGACTGGATCTGGGCCTTTTCCTCGTCGCTTAGCTGGCGCTCGAACTCACGGCGTAGCCAGTCGTCGGGGATCAGGGCATCGATGGCCGCATCGAGGCCTTCCACCGAGCCCATCCAGGCGGCAAAGGCACGGTCGAAGCGGTCGAAGTGACGCTCGTCCTTGACCATCACGGTACGCGCCAGTCGGTAGAAGTCGTCGATGTCGGCGAATACCACGCCGGCCTCGACGGCGGCGTGCAGATCCAGCAGCTCGCGCAGCGAGACCGGCACCTGGTGGCGGCGCAGGGTGTCGAATAGATCGAGAAACATCAGCGACCCTGACGCCGCACCATGAAGGCGAGGCGCTCCAGCAGAGCGGTGTCCTGCTCGTTCTTGACCAGGGCGCCGGCCAGCGGCGGCAGGCTCTTGGCCGGATCACGCTGGCTCAGGGCCTCGCGGGCGACTTCGTCGGCCATCAAAAGCTTCAGCCAGTCGACCAGTTCCGAGGTCGACGGGCGCTTCTTGAGCCCCGGCGCCTCGCGCAGCTCGAAGAATACCTCCAGCGCCTGGCTGACCAGCCGCGGCGCGATGTCCGGAAAGTGCACCGCGACGATGCGCTCCATGGTGGCGCGGTCGGGAAACTCGATGTAGTGAAAGAAGCAGCGCCGCAGGAAGGCGTCGGGAAGCTCCTTCTCGTTGTTGGAGGTGATCACTACGATGGGCCGGTGGCGGGCACGAATCGTTTCGCCGGTCTCGTAGACGAAGAACTCCATGCGATCGAGTTCCTGCAGCAGATCGTTGGGGAACTCGATGTCGGCCTTGTCGATCTCGTCGATCAACAGCACCACCCGCTCGTCGGCGGTGAAGGCTTCCCACAGCTTGCCTGGGCGCAGGTAGTTGGCGACGTTGTCGACGCCTTCCACGCCAAGCTGGGAGTCGCGCAGGCGGCTGACCGCGTCGTACTCGTAGAGCCCCTGGGCGGCCTTGGTGGTGGACTTGATGTGCCA
>DJIP01000015.1:0-1731 GCA_002433675.1 Halomonas halophila | reverse complement strand
CTTGGTGGTGGACTTGATGTGCCAGGTGACCAGCCGGGTGCCGAGCGAGGCGGCAAGCTCTTCGGCCAGCAAGGTCTTGCCGGTGCCCGGCTCACCCTTGATCAACAGCGGGCGCTTCAGCGTCACCGCGGCATTGACGGCCTGCTTGAGGGCATCCGTGGCGACGTAGGTGGAAGTCGAGTCAAACGCCATGGGCGAGGATCCTGAATAACGAAGTGGCAATGAAGTGATTTCAAACGAGTGTACGGTAGCCCTGTGGGCGGAACAATCCTCGGCGTCAGTCCTGGGCGTCGTCGTCTCGATACAGGCGAATCAGTGTCGCCGGGTCCTTTTCACCCTCGCCGCGGGCGAGCCGGCTGCGCATCAGCTGGGCGGCCAGAGCCGCCATGGGGGTGGCGCTGGACTGACGATGACCCTGGGCGGTGGCCATGTCGACGTCCTTGAGCAGGGTGCGCAGGTGCCAGCTCGGCGCCTCGAAGTCGCGACTGGCCATGCGCGGGGTCAGCATGCGAAAGGGCGTCGAGTCGGCGAAGCCACCGGCCAGGGCGTCGGGCAGCCGACTGGCGTCCACTCCGCTGGCCTCGGCCAGCGCCACCATCTCGGCGATGGCCGCGGTGGTACAGCCGACCAGCAGCTGATTGCACAGCTTGGTGACCTGGCCCGAGCCCACCGGCCCCATATGGGTGATACGCGAGGCCAGCGGGGCGAGGACCTCTCGGGCCGCCTCCACGTCCGCCGCTTCGCCACCACACATGATCGCCAGGCTGCCCGCTACGGCGCCGGCCACGCCGCCGGAGACCGGCGCATCCACCCAGCTGACGCCCGCCTCACTGGCAGCCTGGGCCAGCTCCCGAGTGGCGGCGGGGTCGGCGCTGGTCATGTCGATGATGCGATGCCCTGGTCGCGCCCGGGCGATGACGCCGTCGCTGCCGAGCATCACCTCGCGCAGCACCTCGGTGTTGGCCACGCAGCTCAGGATCACGTCCACCTCGGCGGTCAGCTCGGCGACGCTGTCGGCCACCCGGGCACCGGTGTCGGCGGCCACCGCCTCGGCCTTGGCCCGGGTGCGGTTATACAGCGTCAGCGAGTGCCCGGCCTCGGCCAGCCGGCGACTGAGAGGATCGCCCATCAGGCCGATACCGATAAAGCCCAGGTGCGGCAGCGCAGACGAAGTGCTCGAGCGGGGAAGTGGCATGGCGAACTCCTGTGCAGGGGCGGGGGGTCGCGACGCCCCGGTTGGCCAATGCCAGGGGGGCGTGAGCAGGGGAAGCTTCTGGGCTCTGGCCGAAAAGACGACGAGCGAAGGCACTTCTCAGACAAGCCATAGCATGCGTCAGTCGGTCGTGCTCCCTCAACTCGCCAGGCCCGATAGTGTGGACGCGCCCGGACGCGCGACCTAGTCTAGGGATCCGCCCCCTGCATCCCTCAGTGCGTCTGGCGTCTTCCTTTGTTCGAAACACCAGCTTCAAACGAGGCACACACCGCCATGCTCGAGTACTCCCTGGCCCACTGGGCCACCTTCCTGTCGGCGGCGCTGCTGCTCAATCTTTCCCCGGGGCCGGACATGGCCTTTGTGCTGGGGCAGACCGCGCGTCACGGCCGCCGTGGTGGCTTTGCCGCCATGTTCGGGGTGTGGAGCGGGGCGGGGCTGCACGTCGTCATGGCGGCGCTGGGTCTGTCGGCGATCCTCGCCACCTCGGCGCTGGCCTTCAGTCTGGTGAAGTGGCTGGG
>DJIP01000238.1 GCA_002433675.1 Halomonas halophila | reverse complement strand
GGAATTCGGCGTTGTCACCGGCGGTGACGCTGACACCATCCTTGTCGGTGGTGATCAACTCGGCGCCGGCCGCGTGGCGGAAGGCCACCACCGCCAGGCCGCTGGCCATGGCTTCGAGAATCACGTTGCCCCAGGTCTCCGACAGCGAGGGAAAGACGAAGATGTCGGCGCTGGCGTAGTGGATCTGCATCTCGGCGGAATCGATGAAGCCGGTGAAGATGGCGTCTGGCAGGGCCTTTTCCAGCGATGCCCGTCCGGGGCCGTCGCCCACCACCACCAGGCGCATGTCGGGGCGCGCCTCAAGCATGTCGAGAAAGGTGTCGCGCAACAGCTCCAGGTTCTTTTCCGGCGCCAGCCGGCCCACATAGAGCGCCACCGGCTGGTGCTGGCCGACACCCCAGCTGTCGCGCAGTTGCTGGCTGCGCTTGTCGGGGGTGAAACGCTCGCCTTCGATGCCACGTGCCATGACGCTGACCCGCTCGAAGCCTCTTTGCGTCAGCTCCCGGGCTTGCTGATGGGTCGGTACCAGGGTCGCCGCGCAGCGGTTGTGAAAATGCCGCAGGCGGTTGCGTACCAGCGGCGCCAGCCACGGCAGACCATAGTCCTGGCAGTAGTGATCGAAGTTGGTGTGCCAGCCGCTGACCACGGGAATGTCCAGCTTTTCCGCTGCCCTTAGCGCTGACCAGCCTAGCGGGCCTTCGGTGGCCACATAGATGGCGTCGGGACGATTGTCGCGCCATAGCCTGCGCAGGCGACCGGCGGAGGCCCAGCCGATACGCACTTCCTTGTAGCGCGGCATCGACATGCCGCGTACGCGCAGTTCGTGGGCCATCCCGGTGGCGGGCTCGGTGGAATCGTCGACAGGGGCCGGTCGGACCAGCTGCAGCGTCACGCCAAGAGCTCGCAGTTCCTGGCTGATGCGCCCCAGCGTATGGGCGACCCCATTGATATCAGGAGACCAGGTTTCGCTGACCAGACAGATGCGCATGGAATTCCTCGTACCGGTCGGGCTCCGTATGGCCCGCTCCCGAGACAGGGTGATACGCCAGCATGACATCTCTAGGTCAGCGATATGAACAGGCTGTTACGGTGGCTACGGGGCCGGGCGACGGACAAGCGCATTGCGCTTGCGTCGGCTCGGCCCGCAGCGCTCAGCGAAGGATGGTGTCCGGGTCGATGGGCTTGCCACCGTGGCGCATGTCGAACAGCAGATCGTGGCGGCCGGTGGAGGCATGCTTGCCGACCACGCACAGCGGGGCGCCGCGGCTCACCTGATCTCCTTGCTTTACCAGCAGGTCGTCGCACAGCGCGTAGACGCTCTGCAGGTTGTCGGCGTGGTGCACGATCACCACCTGGCCCAGTTGACGCATGCCGTCGGCGAAGCGTACCTGGCCATCGGCAACGGCCTTGGCCCGGGCACCCTCGTCGGTGGCCAGCAGCATCGGCTGCAGGCTGCCGCGACTGTCCTTGCCGTAACGGCGGACCACCCGGTAGTCGTCCAGCGGCCAGGGCCAGCCACGCGCGTTTGAGGCGACTGGACCGGGATCCGGCAACGCTGCGGAGCGAGAGGGGCTGGATGTGCCTGAGCTGCTGGATGACGAGCGGCTGGCGACCGATCGACTGGCCAGCGGCACCTGGATCACCTGGCCGACCTTGAGGTCAGTGGCGCGAACGCCAGGGTTGGCACTCTGGATGCGCTGAGCGGTGGTGCCGAAGCGCCTGGCAACGGCGCTATAGGTGTCGCCGGGGCGGATCTGATAGCGATAGGGGCCACCAGACGGCGCCCGCTCCTGGTGAGAGGGCACCAGCAGACGCTGACCCACGGCCAGATGGCGGGCGTCGACCCCCGGATTGAAGCGCTGTAGCCGCAATAGCGGTACGCCGGCGCGGCGGGCGATAGAGCCGAGGGTGTCGCCGCGCTGTACGCTGATCCAGTCGCCGGCAATGCTGTTGCCGGCGACGCTGGCGCTGCGTTGCGATGACGCCGGGGATGCCCCTTGACCGGCGCAGCCGGCCAGCAGCAGGGCGATCACCAGCGGCGCGAGTCGAGTGAGGCGTCCTTGTTCTGCCACAGGGCGTTGAGCCATGAGTGGAAGCGTTCCTTGTAGTGCGGGTCGTCGTGATAGCGCCCCTCCAGCATCCACGGCGCCACGTCGAGGCGGCGTGCATCCAGGCGAATGGCCTTCTCCTGGCCGCACAGGAAGCGCCAGAAGCTGGGTTGGCTCGACCGGTAGTCGATGGTGAGGTCGATGATGGCGTCGAGACGATCGCCAAGCAGGTTCAGTACCTGGGCGATGCCGCCGGCCTTGGGGCGCAACAGATGGCGAAAGGGGCTTTGCCTGGCCTCGCGCTTGGCCGGCGTGAAACGGGTCCCTTCGACAAAGTTGATGATCGCGATGGGGACGTCGCGGGCACGCTCGCACATGCGCTCGGTGGCCTTGCGATCGCGCTCGGCCAGGCGTGGATTGGCGGCCAGGCGCTCCTTGCTGTAGCGGCGCATGAAGGGAAACTCCAGCGCCCACCAGGCCATGCCTACGACCGGGATCCAGATAAGCTGTTGCTTGAGAAAGAAGCGTGGCATCGGGATCTTGCGATGAAACGCCATCATCAGCAGGAAGATGTCGGTCCAGCTGCGATGGTTGGACAGCACCAGGTACCAGGCGTCCGGGCTCAGCCCCTCGGGCACCGACATGCGAAGGTCGGGCTTGATCCAGTGGCGCATCCACCACAGATTGAAACCGATCCAGTTGAGGGCGATGGCGTTGAGGCCGGCCAGCACGCGCCGTTGCCAGCGTCGCCCGGGGGTGACCACCTTGAGCAGGGTCAGGACCACCAGCGGGATGGTCCAGAATAGCGTGTTGCCAACCAGCAGCAGAACGCTGATCAGGCCCTTGAGGGTCGACATTCCTAGGATAACCTCGCAACAGCAGATAGAGCGGGTGTCGCCAAGCCGTGACAGTGGGCGAGGCAGGCCCGCCAATCCTAATGTATCCGGTGCCGGCTGCCCAGTGCGAGGGTCCACGGCTATGTCGGCGTCATGCTTCGGAGAGGGTCGGTGTCTCGATATTGTCGACCAGTACCTGGAGCATGGCGCGGGCGGCCACCGACAGCTCGTGGGGATTCCAGGTAACCACTCCCACGGCGCGCTCGATGACGGGATCCTTGAGCGGGCGGCAGACCGCGCCGGCCTCCTGCATCTGGCGCAGGCACAGTGAGGGCACGGCGCTGACGCCCAGGCCATTGGCCACCATGCGCCCGACGCTGGCCAGCTGATGGGTCTCGAAGGCTACCTTGAGGGCGCCGTGTCTAGCCCCGAGCTGCTGTTCCAGCAGGCGGCGTACCATGGAAGGCCGCTGTAGCGCCACGAAGTCCCAGCTCATCAGGCTTTCCCAGTCGAGGCTTGAATGCTGTACCAGTGGCGAGCGTGGGGGCAGCACGGCCACAAAGCGGTCGTGAAACAGCGGGGTAAAGTGCAGGCTGCCGGTGGCCTCCGGCTCGAAGGCGATGCCCATCTCCACCTGTCGCTGGCGCACCATGTCGATCACCTGCTCATTGACCACGTCATGCACGGTGACGTTGATGCGCGGATGCTGGCGGTGAAACACCCCTAGCGCCGGGGCCAGCAGATTGCCGGCAAAGGCCGGCATGGCGGCCAGGGAGAGCCGTCCAAGTTGCAGGGTGAAGCGCTGGCGCAGGGCGTCCTCGGTGTTGTCCCATTCCACCAGCAAGCGTTTGGCCAGCGGCACCAGGGACTCCCCTTCGGGGGTCAGTCGGACGCTTCGGGTCGTGCGGATCAGCAGTCTACCGCCTAGGCTGTCCTCGAGGCCCTTGATCGCCAGGCTCAGCGCCGGCTGGGAGAGGTGGAGCTGTTCACAGGCCTGGGTGAAGCTCAGGGTTCTGGCCACCGCCAGAAAGGCACGCAGTTGCTTGACGGTCACGACATGCTACCAAGGTCAAATTTATTTAAAGATATAAATAATCAATAAAGAAAACAAACTTAACAAATATATGGGGGCGAGCAACACTGCCTTCAGTGCTACCTTGAGGCAGGGCGGGGCACCGGAACGGTGCCGGTTCGCCACCTCTACTTTCACTTTCATCGACAGACGAGGCGCCCCACATGGCCGGATTCGACAAGCGCGTGTATTCCTATGAAGAGGCGATGGACGGCATCGAGAGCGGTATGACGGTGCTGGCGGGAGGCTTCGGTCTCTGCGGCATTCCGGAGAACCTGATCGCCGAGATCAAGCGTCGCGGGGTCAACGACCTCACGGTGGTCTCCAACAACTGTGGCGTCGACGGCTTTGGCCTCGGGGTGCTGCTGGAGGATCGTCAGATCAGCAAGATCCTGGCCTCCTACGTGGGCGAGAACGCCCTGTTCGAGCGGCAGATGCTCGACGGCGAGATCGAGGTACAACTGACCCCGCAGGGGACCCTGGCCGAGAAGATGCGTGCCGGTGGTGCCGGTATTCCCGCTTTCTACACGGCGACCGGCTATGGCACCCCCATCGGTGAGGGCAAGGAAGTGCGCGAGTTCAACGGTCGCCACTATATCCTCGAGGAAGCCATCGTCGGTGACTTCGCCATCGTCAAGGGCTGGAAGGCCGATCGCTACGGCAATGTGGTCTATCGCAAGACCGCCCAGAACTTCAATCCCATGGTCGCTACTGCCGGCAAGATCACGGTGGTCGAGGTCGAAGAGATCGTCGAGCCGGGCGAGCTGGATCCGGCCGAGATCCACACGCCCGGTATCTACGTCGACCGCCTGATCCAGGGCACCTTCGAGAAGCGTATCGAGAAGCGCACCGTACACCAGGGCTGATCAGGCGCATCGCCCTGACGCAACGACTTCTCCAAAGAACAGCAAAGAGGCATCAAGATGGCACTCACTCGTGAACAGATGGCGCAGCGTGTCGCGCGCGAACTCGAAGACGGCTTCTACGTGAACCTGGGCATCGGCATTCCGACCCTGGTGGCGAACTATATTCCGGACGGCATGGACGTGATGCTGCAGTCCGAGAACGGTCTGCTCGGCATGGGGCGTTACCCCACCGAGGAAGAGGTCGATCCGGACATGATCAACGCAGGCAAGCAGACCGTCACCGCGCGTCCGGGCTCGGCGATCTTCTCCTCGGCGGAATCCTTCGCCATGATCCGCGGTGGCCACGTCGACCTGACAGTGCTGGGCGCCTTCGAGGTTGACCAGAACGGCAACATCGCTTCCTGGATGATCCCGGGCAAGCTGATCAAGGGCATGGGTGGGGCCATGGACCTGGTGGCGGGTGCCGAGAACATCATCTGCACCATGACCCATGCCTCCAAGGACGGCACCTCCAAGTTGCTGGAGTCCTGCAGCCTGCCGCTGACCGGCGCCGGCTGCATCAACCGTGTGCTGACCGATCTGGCCTATCTGGAGATCGAGAACGGCGCCTTTATTCTCAAGGAGCGGGCACCGGGCGTCAGTGTCGAGGAGATCAAGGAAAAGACCGCCGGCAAGCTGATCGTGCCGGACGACGTCCCGGAAATGGTCTTCGACTGACGCGGATGTTCAAGGCGGTGCCAGGGTGAAAGAGGACGTGGCGAAAAGGCCCGTTGACGAGCGTCACCCTTGCCGAGCCAGCATGGTCTGCTCACCGAGACCTTGAGCGAGAACAATGTTTTGGCGCCCTTGAAGCGGCCCGGCTTACGCCGGGCCGCTGGCGTTTTCGGACCCATGTCGTGGTTGCCGATTTTATGACCATCTTGAGTCCGGCGCCGTAGTGGTCGGGCTCCTGGACGGTTCAAACGCCTTGATGCACAGCCTTATCCACAGAATCTGTGGATGAACCTCGAGGGAGGGATGGAGACTCGAGCCCTGGCAGGTACAATGCGGCGCCCAGGTCCCTGGTCGAGACAGGCGCTCGGCCGGCCATTTTCCATCGCCACGGAGGTCTGTGTTGCGCGCACTTCCTGCCACTCTCCCGGTTCTGTTCCTGTGTGAGATCAGCTTCCTGCTGGGTCACGGTCTGATCATGACCCTGCTCGGGGTTCGCATGTCGCTGGAGGGCTTTCCCTCCCAGATGGCGGGGCTTCTGATGTCGAGCTTCTCACTGGGGTTCGTGGCCGGAAGCTACTGGCTTGAGAAGCGTATTCGCAGCGTCGGTCACATCCGAGTGTTCGCCGCCTGCGCGGCGTCGCTGGCGGTCACCGCCATGCTTCACGGACTGTGGATCAATCCCTGGGCCTGGCTGATATGGCGGCTGATCGGGGGTGGCGCCACCGCGGGCCTGTTGATGGTCATGGAATCCTGGGTGTCGGGGGAGTCCAGCAACGACAATCGCGGTCGCGTGTTGGGCTGGTACATGGTGATTTCGACCACCTCGCTGGCCGGCGGCCAGTGGATGCTCAATCTGGCCGACCCGGGGGGGCCTGTGCTGTTTTCGGTGGTGGGGATGCTGTTTGCGCTGTCGCTGGTGCCGCTGTCGATTCATCGCATCCACGGGCCCAGCCGCCACCACGATGTGACGCCGCGCAAGATTCGTCTGTCGACCCTGTATCGGCGGGCGCCGGTGGGGCTGGTCGGCGCTTTCACCGGTGGCCTGATGGTGCAGGCGTTCTTCGCCATGACGCCCTATTACGGCCAGGAGATCGGCCTGACCACCGCCCAGACCGCCAAGTTCATGGCGGTCACCACCCTGGTGGCGCTGGTCGCCCAGTGGGGTCTGGGACGGGTGTCGGATCGTCTCGACCGGCGTCGCGTCATTCTGTGGATGGCGATCGTGATGACCGTCACCGGTGCTCTGATCTCGGCGGCGGCCGGTGCCAGCTACTGGCTGCTGCTGGCGATCGCCTGTGGGCACACGGCCATGCTGCACACCCTGTACTCGCTCAGTCTGGCCCACACCAATGACTGGCTCGAACCCGAAGAGGTGGTCGCTGCCAACGCCAAGCTGATGATCTGGTACGGGATCGGCTCGGTCATCGGGCCTTTCAGTGCCTCGCTGGTAATGCAGGCGGCGGGCCCCGACGGACTATGGCTCTTTCTCGGGATGGCGGCCTTTGCCCTGGCCATGTTCGTCATGGTCAGGTTGCACGGTGAGCGGGGTAAATCGGTCGACCAGGAGCCCTTCGTTGCTCAGCCGGTGATGGAGACCCCGCACTTCGCCGAGATCGACCCTCGCTATGAGCCGCAGCAGCTTGAGCTGGACCTTGAGGGGGAAGAAGAGCACGCACCCGACGCGGCCAACTGACGCCTCGGCCTCAGGTGATTTCGCAGCGACTGTGTGGCGGCAGCATCACGTCGGCGGTGCGCTGCTGGCCGGCACTGGCCTGTTTTTCCAGCAACAGCAGGCCACCGAGCTGCACCCGGTGTTCGTCTCCCTGGGCGAACGCCAGACGCCGCGAACAGGTCGGGTAGAAGCGGTGTTCGACCATCGCCGACAGGGGTAACGCCAGATCCTCGTTCGCACCGGCGTGCAGGCCCTGTTGCTGGAGTGCCTGATCCAGCTCGGCCAGGCTCCGTTCGAGTCGGCGACAGTCGAAGGCGACGTGGTGGACCCGGGGGCCCATGACCGCCAGCCAGCCGGCCAGTGGATGGGCGCGATATAGCTGCTGGTAGCTGCCCCAGTCAGGCATCGACCAGGGGCGGTTGGCGCCAAGCAGTGGTGTTCGTTCAGCGTCGCCGGTGGCGACCAGCTTCAGCAGGGTATCGCGCGGCTGACGTGACAGGCGGGTGGTCTGCAGCTCGACGATGTTCAGTCTCGGCCCTTCTTCACGGCCGGCGAACAGGCAGGCGAGCAGGCCGCGATCGGGCAGGGCATAGCGATAGAGAGGGCGGTAGCCCTGCTGTTCAAGGCCGGGCAACAGGGAGGCCAGGCTCCAGGGGGACTGGCTCACGGTGACCAGCGTGAAGCACTCGATCGGTGCTTCCACCGGCCACAGGCGCAGCGCACCGATGTCAGGGTGCTGGTGGACGTAGTCCAGCCACAATTGCTGCACGAAGCGCTGCTGCTCTGTCATTGCCGATCCTTGCCTGCCAGGAAGCCTGTTCTGTGAGTATAGGCAGGAAGGAGGGACGATCTTTCAACGACGGGCGAACGTTCAACGATTTCGGCGACCGGGCGGGTGAGGGCCAGGTCTGTCGGGCAAGGCGGGCCAGACCACAGGGCATCTTGTGGGGTTTTTCAGCAAAAAAACGGGAAGCCCATGTGGGCTTCCCGTCTTGTGACTGGCCGTGCCGTCGCTTCAGGCAGGCATCAGCTCGTTGTCGCGCACGTACTGGTCGAACTCGGTGAAGCCGCCCACGTGGGTCTGGTCGACGAAGATCTGCGGCACGGTGGTGACCGGCTTGCCGATGGTCTTTTCCATATCGGCCTTGGTGATGCCTTCTTCGTGGATATCCACGTAGCGGTAGCCATCGATGCGACCGGCGTCGCTCAGGGAGTTGGCGAGCTCCTTGGCGCGTACGCAGAAGGGGCAGCCGGGGCGACCGAAGATGACAACAATCATGAAAGCTCCTCGCATCGTTGATGCAGTGGGTAGTGGTGAATCAGCGACCTGTCCGCTGCCATGAAGCGGGACGGTCAATGAGTAAGTGGATGGCTCGCATTGTGACGGATTGCGTCGCGGAAGGCCAATAGCGTTGCTGCATGCCTTCCGATCGAACACGGCTATCGACCTGGTGAAATGTCGACGCTCAGCCGATACCGATATCTCGCAGCTCTCCTGCGTCGGCCTGGCGCAGCAGTTCGCCCAGCTCGTCGTAGATCGCCGGGGCGCTGACCAGCAGGTTCTCGCCGTAAAGGTCCTCGGGCAGTCCCGCCGGGCAGGGGTACAGGTGCCCGGTGCGAGCGCCGGCCTCGCGGGCGATCAGCCAGCCTGCGGCGAAATCCCATGGGGAGACGGTTTCGTAGTAGGCGTCCAGGCGACCACAGGCGACATCACACAGGTCCAGGGCGGCGGCGCCGTTTCGACGCACATCGCGACAGTGGTGAAGCACCGCGCTGAGGCGTCGCATCAGGGGCAGACGGCTGTCGCGACGGTAGGGAAAGCCGGTACCGACCAGGCTCTGATCGAGGGACTCGCTCTGGCTTGCGCTGATCGACTGGCCATTGCGCCAGGCGCCCTTGTCGCGTATCGCGGTAAAGGTCTCGCCGAGGAAGGGAGCGTGGACCACGCCCAATTGGGTGACGCCATCCTTGACGTAGGCGATGGAGACCGCCACATGGAAAAGCCCGTGGGCGAAATTGACGGTACCATCGATGGGGTCGACCACCCACAGGGCGCCATCTTCTTCCACGGCATCCTTGTCGGGGGCTAGTTCCTCGCTGAGGCGGTCCTCGCCGGGGAAGGCAGATTCCAGGCGTTCGGTGATCATGGTATCCACCGCCACGTCGGTATCGGTGACCAGCTCCTGGCCTTCCTTGAAGTGATGCTTGAGGTCGTCACCTTCGCGAGCATCGCGGATCATCTTGCCGGCCGCCGTGGCAATGTCGATGGTGGCGTCCAGACGTTCCTCGAGGGTCATGGGCGACTCCTTGCAGGGGGAGGGATTTTGGCTGAAGTCTAACATTCCCGTCCGCCGCGTGCCTGTGGCTGTCGACGGCAGGGGCGGGTAATCAAGATTCCAACAGTGACAGAACGATAGAAAGGTGTGATGTCTGCGTTGTCTCGACGTGTGCCTGCGGGTGTCCAGGGCAGCGGCGGGCAATCAAGGTTTCAACAGTGACAGGAAGGGGTAATGTCTGCGCTATCGATGGAGCAGTACCGGCGGCTGGAACGTCTTGCCAGGGAATTCAGTGATCGTCACCTGCGAGCGTGCAAGGCGCGTCCGCAGTTTCATCCTCGGCTTGCGGTGGATGCGCTGTGTTTTGCGCCCTGTCCCGGGCGCCCCGGATGGCTGGTTGGCGCCTGGCTGACGCCCTGCGACCTGTCGTTGGCGCTGGTGCGGGAATCCGCTGATGCGTGCGATACGGGCACGGCCGGGCCGCAGACACTGGAGCTGCCAAGGGGGGAGTTCGAGCTCGAGCCGGAAGTCCTGGCCGGGGACATCCTGTGGCGCTGCCTGCTGTTGAGCGACCTGAGCGATGTCGACGATATGGGCGAGGCCTGTCGCCTGGCACAGCGGCTGATGGACAAGGTGATGACGGCCCCCGAGTGAGCGATCGAGACCTTTGTCCGGCTGGCGCTGCAATGCAGCACTGACATATGCTGGGATGCTGATGTAGGCGTTGGCAGGCATCACCATCAGAGAGACGCCACCCGTTCGACGGGTGATGTGTTGCAGACCCAGAGGAGAGCATATAGTGAGCGATCATTCCACTCCCAGAGTTGCCCTGGTGACCGGTACCAGCAGCGGCATCGGTGCGGCGGTCGTCGCCCATCTGCGTGCTCAGGGGCATCAGGTCCTGGCGGTCGACTTCAACCCGGCCGGCCGGGAGGTGGCCGAGGCCGAGGGCGCGGTCTTTCACGAGGCCGATCTCACCCAGGCAGAAGCCTGTCGCGGCGCCGTCGATGACGCCTTGAGGCGTTTCGGACGCCTGGACATTCTGGTCAACAACGCCGGCATCCAGCACGTCGCACCGATCGAGGAGTTCCCCCAGGACAAATGGCGTCAGATCATCGATCTGATGCTGACCGCGCCCTTCCTGCTGACCCAGGCGGCCTGGCCATCGATGCGCGAAAATGGCTGGGGGCGCATCGTCAATATCGCCTCGGTCCATGCCCAGGTGGCCTCGCCCGGCAAGGCCGCTTACATCAGTGCCAAGCACGGCATGATCGGGCTGACCAAGACCGCTGCGCTGGAAGGCGGTGCCCAGGGCATCACCGCCAACGCCCTGTGTCCGGCCTACGTCAAGACGCCGCTGGTGGACAATCAGATCGCCGACCAGGCCAGGCTCCATGGCATGGAGGAGCAGGAGGTGATCGAACAGATCATGCTCAAGAACGCCGCGGTGAAGCGCTTGATCGACCCCTCCGAGGTGGCGAGCCTGGTAGGCTATCTGGCTTCGGACGCAGCCGGTGCGGTCACCGGCGCCAGCTGGAACATCGATCTGGGCTGGACCGCCCAGTAAAGCGTAGATGGAGAACCCGTAGGATAGAGGCGCCTGACGCAGAGAATAGAGCCAGGTCGAGACACCCGGCTTCGGGCGTGCGCCACCGTGCTGGAGGTTTATACAAGAGACGCAGCCCTTGGGCTGCGTCTCTTGTTATATCGGATATAGACGGTATCGGGTATCTGCCATCAGCGCCGGACTGGGCGTTTCTGCAGCTTGCGTTGCAGGGTGCGACGGTGCATGCCGAGCGCCCTGGCGGTGGCCGAGATGTTGCCGTCGTGTTCCTGCAGCACCTTCTGGATATGCTCCCAGGTCAGGCGATTGATCGACGGGGGATTGTCCGCCACCTCGGTCTCGGGGTTACCTTCACGCTGCTCGAGGGCGCTGAGCACCTCGTCGGCGTCCACCGGCTTGCACAGGTAGTTGACCGCACCGAGCTTGATCGCCTCCACCGCCGTGGCGATGCTGGAGTAGCCGGTCAGCACCACGATGCGGCAGTCGGGAACAACCTCCAGCAGTTCGGGCAACAGCTTCAACCCCGAGTCCTGATCGAGCTTGAGGTCCAGGGTGGCGACCTCCGGCTGGTGGCGACGCGCCAGTTCCAGCGCCTGGGTGGCGTCATGGGCCACCTCGACCTCGTGGCCGCGGCGTTGCATGGCGCGTTCGAGTACGTGGCAAAAGACCTCATCGTCATCGATGATCAGTAGCCGGTGTGCGGTGTCTTGCATGATGTCCTCGTGAATGGAGACTCAGCCGACGCGGGGCAGGGTGACCTCGGTCAGGGTGCCGCCGTCGTGATGATTATACAGACTGACGCCCCCACCGAAGCGATTGATGGTGGCGTGGGTCAAGAACAGGCCGATCCCCAGTCCCTTGCTCTTGGTAGACACAAAGGTCTCGCCAAGCTGGTCGGCGATCGACATGGGGATGCCCGGCCCATGATCGCGGATATCGATGATCACCTTGTCGGCGGTCCAGTCGAGCTGGATCTCGATATCGTCCGGCTGGGCGTCGGCGGCGTTGTTGAGAAGGTTGGTCAGCGCCTGGTCCAGGGTGGTATCCACCGCGATCGACGGCTGGCCGCGTCGGCGCGCGACCTCAAGGTGATGGGTGACGTCCGGGCGCAGCACCAGCCAGCGGTCGATCACGCCATCAAGCCAGGTCTGGGCGTCGCGGGTCTCCGGCTCGTCCTTGCGCCTGAGGTCGGCGCTTTCGACCAGGTTCCTCAGGCGCGCCTTGCAGGTATCGACCTGCTGGCGCAGCAGGTCGATATCTTCCACCAGCCTGGGGTCGTCATGGTGTTCATTCTTGAGTTCGGACAGCACCACCGCCATGGTCGACAGCGGCGTGCCGAGCTCATGGGCGGTGCCGGCGGCCTGGGTCGCCACCGCCAGGACCTGCTCCGAGCGTAGCGCCGCCTCGCGGGTGCGAGCCAGGGTCTGGTCGCGATGGCGCAGGGCGTGGGCCATCTTGTAGATGAAGAAGGTCACCAGTCCCGCCGACAGGAAGAAGTTGAGCCACATGCCGAGCACGTGAAGGTTGACGCTGGAGGCGTAGTGGGAGCCCAGCTGCGGCACCGGATGGTAGACCACCATCAGGGCGCTGTAAGCGGCCATGGCGGTCAGCGCCAGGATCCAGGCGTGACGCCAGGGCAAGGTGGCGGCGGCGATGGTCACCGGCACCAGATAGTAGGTGATGAAGGGGTTGGTCGCACCGCCGGTGAAGTAGAACAGCAGGGTCAGCCCGGCCACGTCCAGCAGCAGGTGGATCAGATACTCGTGATGGCTGACATCCCTGGGTCGGCCCAGACGCCACCAGGTGGCGATATTGATCAGCCCCATGGCGACGATCACCGCGATCACCGCAGGAACGTCGAGGGCGAAGTCCAGCAGCTCGATGCCGACGATGATCGCGACCAGAAAACCGGTCCAGGTAATGCCGCGTACGAAGGTCAGGCGGATCAGGTTGCGGTTGGGCGTCGACAGCGGCAGTGGAAGGGCGGCAGGCATGATCTCTCCCTCGATGAGTGGCGGCATGATAGCGCATCGCAGGCCCGGCCGTCGTGGGGTGCGCGCGACAGGCATGGCGCCCGGATCGGTGGCTCCGCCCCGGAGGCATGCGCACAAGGGACAAGGTCGTTGGCGGTGAGCGATTG
>DJIP01000097.1 GCA_002433675.1 Halomonas halophila | reverse complement strand
GCCTCGCGAGAGCCGAAATGGTCCAGGCGTCGATTGGCTTCCCGGGTATCCGCACTGATGGGGGTTGGCCGGTTGGAAGGGGAGTCCTGCTGGTGCATCGAAGGTCCTTGTCGAATAAAGTCAGACGGACTGATGGTGCTCGCGCCTATTCCTCCGCGCCGTCATTGCGCCGGGCAACCGGTTTGTCAGTACAGGGGGCGCGGGTATGATGGTGAGCGCCACGCAAGAAGCCACGAGGGCCAGGTTGCTCAGACCGCCAATAGGCAAATTATCAGCTCCGAAGGCCAGGATGAAGTCCGAATGTCCTGGTCCCTCTTTTGGGTGACGGCCGGTGGCGGCGTCCTGGCACTCCGACAATGATTCATGCAAGACCGAGAAAAAGGAAATGAGGCCATGAGTTTTACCGTCTACCTGTCCGGTGAGATCCACACCGACTGGCGTGAAGAGATCAAGCAGGGAGCCAGAGAAGCCGGGCTGGACGTGGTGTTCACCCAGGCGGTGACCGATCATGATGCCAGCGACGCCGCTGGAGACATGCTGGGCGTGCCGGAAAGCGGCTTCTGGCGTGATCACCAGTCGTCGAGAGTCAATGCCATCCGTACCCGGACCCTGATCGAGCAGAGCGATCTGGTGGTGGTGCGTTTCGGTGACAAGTACAAGCAGTGGAACGCGGCCTTCGATGCCGGCTACTGCTCGGCCCTCGGCAAGCCTTACGTCACGCTGCACGGCGAGGACATCGTACATCCGCTCAAGGAGGTCGATGCCGACGCCCAGGCCTGGGCCACGACCACCGACCAGGTGGTGGAGATTCTGCGTTACGTGCTGCGGGACTGATATATCGAGACCGGGCCAAGCCTCGCTCGAAGGCATCCTCGGGCGGGGCAGGGCTTGCCTCCCCGAAGCCCTGTCTTACCTGCAGTAGCGATCGGCAGTGCTGATCGGCAGTACTGATCGGCAGCAACGTCAGCAGTTGTCGGTAACGACATGGCCCGAGATCCTGACAGAGGATCCCGGGCCATGAGGCAGGGGCCTTGGCCCCTGGCTGGACGCCCCCTGCGGCGATGGCAGAGGTCGACAGCGTTGTATCAGGCGTTCTGGTCGATGAACTGGGTCAGCTGGGACTTCGACTGGGCACCCACCAGGGAAGCCACCTTGGCACCTGACTTGAACAGCATCACGGTGGGGACGCCACGTACGCCCTGCTCGGCGGCGATTTCCGGGGCATCGTCGACGTTGATGCTGACGACCTTGAGGGCGCCGTCACGCTCCTCGGCGACTTCATCGACCACCGGTGCCATGACCTTGCAGGGGCCACACCAGGGAGCCCAGAACTTCAGCAACACCGGGGAGTCGGCCTGCAGAACTTCCTGCTCGAAGTTGGCATTGGTGACATCGACATTGTTAGCCATGTGTTTCTCCATCTACGTTGCGCTTCATCGAGCGGAATGTGGGACATGTCTGCCATGTCCGGTGGGACGATGGTAGCGGTCGGCCCATACGCTGGCAAATATTGGGTCGATAGTTTCTTAGTCAGCTTACGAATCGCTGCATCTCATCTCATTATGCTATAAAGTAATCACAAAGGTGGTTTTTTATGGCGCTTTGGCATGTTGTCATGCCCGAGGTCCAGTTCGCTAACCCAGGCAAGGACGCTGTCATGCCGCCAACGCGATGGCTCCAGTCTAGTCCGCTTCCGCGACCACCGTGCCAATCCGTCGACTTTGGACGAGGTAAGCCCCGGCCATGAAATTACAGCAGCTGCGCTACATCTGGGAGGTTTCCCGCCACAACCTGAATGTGTCGGCCACCGCTCAGAGTCTTTTTACCTCTCAGCCAGGCATATCCAAGCAGATTCGTCTGTTGGAAGACGAGCTTGGCGTGGAGATCTTCGCGCGCAGCGGCAAGCATCTGACTCGCGTAACGCCCGCAGGGGAGGCGATCATCGAGCTGGCAGGCCAGGTGCTCAGGCTGACCGCCAACATCAAGGATGTGGCCCAGGAACACAGCGACGAGCGGCGGGGTAGCCTGTCCATCGCCACCACCCACACCCAGGCGCGCTACTGCCTGCCTCCGGTGATCCAGACCTTTACCCAGCGCTACCCCGATGTCGCCCTGCATATGCAGCAGGGGACGCCCAAGCAGATCGCTCAGATGGTCAGCGAGGGTCAGGCCGACTTCGCCATCGCCACCGAGTCGCTGGAGCTGTTCAACGACCTGGTGTTGCTGCCGTGTTATCGCTGGAACCGCTGCATCCTGGTGCCCCGGGACCACCCCCTGGCCGAGGTCGAGCGTGTGGGACTCGATGAACTGGCCAAGCACCCGTTGGTGACCTACGTGTTCGGCTTCACCGGGCGCTCGCAGCTCGACGACGCCTTCCGCGCCCGTGGGCTCTCCCCCAACGTGGTGTTGACCGCCGCCGACGCCGATGTGATCAAGACCTATGTGCGTCTCGGGATGGGGGTCGGCATCGTGGCGCACATGGCGGTGGACGAGGTGCTCGATGAGGATCTGGTGGCGTTGGACGCCAGCCATCTGTTCGAGAGCTCCACGACCAAGATCGGTATCCGCCGCGGCACCTTCATGCGTGGCTACATGTATGACTTCCTGCAGCAGTTTGCCGACCATCTGGACCGTGACCTGGTCGACGCCGCCCTGGCAGCGGGGCCGCGCCATGAACACGCGCTGTTCGACAAGATCAGCCTGCCGGTGCGCTGACTCCGGCGCGGTGGCGGCACGCGAGGTTCACCCACGTGGTGAAAAGTGGAAGGGCCCCGGACTCAAGCGAGTCCGGGGCCCTTTTGATCTAGTGCAGCCAAAGACGTCAGAACGTCAGCTGGTGGCCGCCTGGGGCAGGTTGAGGGCATGTAGCCCGCATTCCTTGCCACCCTGGTCTTCCCACCACCAGCGACCCTCGCGCTCGTGCTGGCCAGGCAGAATGGGCCGGGTGCAGGGCGCGCAACCGATGCTGACGTAGCCCTTCTCGTGCAGGGCGTTGTAGGGCACGTCGAAGGAGCGGATATAGTTCCACACGTCTTCGCTGGACCAGTGGGTCAGCGGATTGATCTTGTACAGCGGTTGATCGTCGCTGCCGAAGGCGGTGTCGCGCTCGGCGATCTGCAGCTTCGAACGGGTGCCCGGGCTCTGGTCCCGACGCTGCCCGGTGACCCACACCGGCAGGCCTGCCAGGCGCTGGCGCAGTGGCGCGACCTTGCGAATGCCGCAGCACTCGTGGTGACCATCCTGGTAAAAGCTGAACAACCCCTTCTCGCTGGTCAGCGCCTGCACCGCCTGGTGATCGGGGAAGCGAATATCGAGCTCGATATCGTAGTGATTGCGCACTCGTTCGAAGAACTCGTAGGTCTCGGCGTGCAAACGCCCGGTGTCCAGGCTGAACACCTTGACCTTGTCCTTGGGCGCCACCTTGAGGGCCAGGTCGACCAGCACCACGTCCTCGGCGCCGGAGAATGACACGGTCAGTTCGCCGAAGGCCTCGTAGGCGGCTTTCAGGATATTCTTGGGTGTCGCCTGGTCATTGGCCAGGACGAACGCATTGGGGTCAAAGGACGTCACGGCGACCTCCACTGGGGGTTTTGCCGATACCCTACCAAAACCCGGCGCCATCGCCCCAATATCGATTGGTTCGGTTCTTATATAGCGTTTATCGATTAGCGGTAAGGTTTCTTATTACCATTTGGCAGGTTTGCCCAGGGCGGCCATCAGATGGCGAATCTTGTCCTGGGTCTCTGTGTACTCGGCTTGCTCCTGGGAATCCGCGACGAGACCGCCGCCGCCCCAGATGTGCAGGCGGCCGGCGTCGGCGACCAGGGTGCGGATGGCAATGGACGTATCCATATGGCCACGCACATCGACGTAGCCGAGGCTGCCGCAGTAGGCGCTGCGCCGATCCGGCTCAAGTTCGTCGATGATCTGCATGGCGCGAATCTTGGGGGCACCGGTGATCGAGCCGCCGGGGAAGGCCGCTTCCAGCAGCTTGAGCGGTGGCGTCTCGTCGGGTAGGCGACCCTTCACCACGCTCACCAGATGGTGAACATTGGCGTAGCTTTCCAGTCCGCAAAGCTGGGGGACCTTGACTGTCCCTGGCTGGCACACGCGGCCTAGATCATTGCGCAACAGGTCCACGATCATCACGTTCTCGGCGCGATCCTTGATGCTCGAGGACAGCTCCTGTGCCAGGGCAGCATCCTCCTGCTCATTGGCTCCCCGTGGGCGCGTGCCCTTGATGGGACGCGTCTCCACCTCACCCTGGCGGCTTTCGATGAAGCGTTCGGGAGACAGCGACAGCAGCGCCTGTTCACGCCCTGCACGATGCCAGGCCATGAAGCCGGCGAAGGGGGTCGGGGTCGCGTCGCGCAGGCGCAGATAGGCCTGCCACAGGTCGCCCTGGTAGTCCGCCGAATACCGTTGAGCCAGATTGATCTGGTAGCAGTCCCCGGCATGGATGTAGTCCTGCACCCTGGCGAAGCGATCGCGGTAGTCCGCTTCGGTCAGGTTGGAGGTAAATACGGAGCTTAGTGAAAAGTCGCCGGCAGGAGTCTGTGTCGCCAGCCAGGCCTGCACCTGCTTGCGCCGCTCGGGGGAAGCGACGAGATGGCAGCGGCGTTCCTGGTGGTCCTGGATCAGCGCCCAGTCGTACAGGCCGAGTCGGGCCTGGGGCAGGGCGGTGGCGGACCGTGAAGGCCCTTCGATTCTCGCCAGTTGCCGGCCCAGATCGTAGCTCCAGAAGCCGATCAGCCCGCCGACGAAGGGCAGCTCAAGCTCCTGGCATGGGCGAGGCAGGCGTTCGAGCAGGCGCTGCTGGGCGTCGAAGGCACAGCCGTCGAGGGCGGTACCGCTGGAGTCTCTGGGCTGGCCGTGCTGATCCACTTCCAGCCATTCGATAGGGTCGCTCGACAGGATGTCGAATCGTCCGCCGGGGGCCTGGGGCCGGCCGCTGTCCAGCAGCACCGCCCCGGGCCTCGAGCGCAGGGCCTCGAAATAGCGCAGGGGGGTCGCGTGGTAGGGCAGGGAGGTGGTCTGGAGCTCGGCGTTCATTCGGGGCCTCGGGCGTTGCAGGCGGCATATTCTACGGGCAACGACGGGGCTTGTCGTTGGGCAAGGATAGCGTGAGTCAACGCTGCATTGTCGACAGGACAAGGAAGATGGATGGCATTGTCTACAACCAATGGTTAAGGTTGTGAGCCTGATCAGGCCATTGACCCGCGCCTTGGCGTATCTTACATTTCCGTTATCCCAACATTGTCGACAATGATTCCATGACCAGCGCCGAATACGAGACCCCCGCCACCCCCGAAGTCAGAACCCTCGCCGAGCGGGTCTTTCATCAATTGCAGGACGCCATCGTCCGGGGAGA
>DJIP01000128.1 GCA_002433675.1 Halomonas halophila | reverse complement strand
GATCATCGACAGCCGGTAGATCAGCAGAAAACGATCCCCCACCGCCGCACGTACCCGGCGCAAAATCTCCAGCGCAAAGCGACAGCGATTGTCGAAGTCGCCGCCCCAGCGATCCTGGCGCTGATTGGTGCGCCGACAGATGAACTGATTGATCAGGTAGCCCTCGGAGCCCATGATCTCGACGCCATCGTAGCCGGCCTGCTGGGCCAGGCGCGCACAGCGCACGTAGTCGTCGACCTGCCGCTCGACGTCCTCGTCACTTAGCTCACGCGGCGTGAAGGGATTGATCGGCGCCTGGATCGCCGACGGTGCCACCAACTCCGGCGAGTAGGCGTAGCGCCCGGCGTGCAGGATCTGCATGCAGATGCGTCCGCCCTCAGCGTGCACCGCCTCGACGACCTGACGATGCCCCTCGAGCTGGTCCTCGCTGGTCAACTGCGAGGCTCCCTGAAAGACGGCGCCTTCGGCGTTGGGGGCGATACCCCCGGTGACGATCAGCGCTACCCCCTCGCGGGCGCGCTCGGCATAGAAGGCGGCCAGACGCTCGAAGCCTCGCGGTGCTTCTTCCAGGTTGGTATGCATGGAACCCATCAATACGCGATTGGGCAGGCTCAGATGGCCCAGGCGCACGGGAGTGAAGAGCTGGGGATAGGCGATCACGGGGCGGTCCTTCGCAGCACAGGCTGCGCGTTGTTGTTGGCGGTGTCGGATGGCGCGCTCACACGGTTGACGACACTCATCGACCAATTTCAAACAACTGTATGATAGCAGTCCGCTCTCTGCCACCCCCACGACAAAAATGCGCGCAAAAGCCGTCATCGGGCAAAGGGTTCTTGCTGGCCAGCTCGTGGGATAGCTGCCGGGATAGCGCTTGGAATAGTTCTCCAGACAGCCCTCGCCTACCCCCTTTTATTCAGCACAACGAGAAAGGCCCCGCTGCGTCGCAGCGGGGCCTTTCGAAATAAGCGCCGGTAACAAGACCGGACTTTTCCAGCGAACTGGATCGAGTGAAAATGGCGGACCGGACGGGACTCGAACCCGCGACCTCCGGCGTGACAGGCCGGCATTCTAACCAACTGAACTACCGGTCCGCGTGGTGGGTGATACCGGATTCGAACCAGTGACCCCCAGCATGTGAGGCTGGTGCTCTAACCAACTGAGCTAATCACCCACGTTATTTCACACGGTGCGATGTCTCGAGTTTCCTGAAGACGTCGACTTTGGCTTGTCATCGTGGCGGACCGGACGGGACTCGAACCCGCGACCTCCGGCGTGACAGGCCGGCATTCTAACCAACTGAACTACCGGTCCGCAATGATGACCAATTCGAGAAGAGACGCTGGCGGACCGGACGGGACTCGAACCCGCGACCTCCGGCGTGACAGGCCGGCATTCTAACCAACTGAACTACCGGTCCAGCGCTCTCTACTCTACGTGTCCATCCATCATTTTCATGATGGTGGGTGGTACAGGGTTCGAACCTGTGACCCCCAGCTTGTAAGGCTGGTGCTCTCCCAGCTGAGCTAACCACCCCTGGTCACGTGGCGCTGCATTCTACAGAACATCCGGGGGATGTCAACGCGCCCCGCGCATCTTTCTCGTTTTTTTTGTCCCGACTTTTGTCCGTGCATTCATCGACTTGGGCCGAAAGCCAGACGCCACAAGGGCTGGCGCCACAGCGCCGTGATATCCCCCCTTCAACAAATAAGCGCTCACGACTTCCTCATGGCGTCCACGGTAGCGCGCGCCGCCTGGGCCATCAGGTCCTGGCGCGACAGTCCACTGACGCGCCGCGGCGACCAGTCATGGTCGCCATCCTCGAGCCATTCCAGACGCGCATTCGACGGCAGGTCGTAACCCGCTACCTCATCGCAAGTACCGAAAGGGTCACGGGTGCCCTGTAGTACCACCAGCGGACAGGCCAGCGACGGCCAGTGATCCAGGCGCAGGCGCTCGGGCTTGCCCACCGGGTGAAAGGGGTAGCCGGCCAGCACCAGCCCCGGTGCGCCGTCCTCGGCGGCCAGCAGACTGGCCACCCGCCCGCCCATGGACTTGCCGCCGAGCCACAGAGCCCCGGGCACTATCTGCGACAAAACGTCACGCCAGAGACGCATTTCCTCCACCAGCCGAGCCACCCTGGGCGGCGGCCGCCGACGCCCCGCCGCACGCATCTCACGCAGATAGGCAAACTCGAACGACAGCGTCTGCACGCCTGCACGGGCCAGCGCCGCGCGCCATTCAAGCAAAAAGGGTGAATCGTGTCCGGCACCGGCCCCATGCGCCAGCAACAGCACGTCTCGGCAAGGCGGGCCCTCCAGGATCACCGGCGCCAGGTCGGGCACCTGCCACTCGCCACGGTGCCCGGCGGCGAGCGCCTGGCTGAATTCCTGAGTAAAAGCGTCGGGTAAAACGAGTTGTGACACGGCAAAGTTTCCAAAGTTCACTGCCACCAGAGGCTAAGTTCTTCTCACTGCCAGGCTGGGCTAGAATTCTGAGTGGTTGTTGATCTGCATCATTCTGAGGCAATTGCCGGGCAGGCACTATGGCCGGGGGATCGTCCCCTTTACGCGATCGATGGGAAACTGATCATGAGCACAGCATTTGAACATCCGACCTACAACTACAAGGTGGTCCGGCAGTTCGCGATCATGACGGTGGTGTGGGGCATCGTGGGCATGACCCTCGGTGTGATTCTCGCCGCCCAACTGGTCTGGCCGGAACTCAACCTTGGCTTGCCCTGGACAAGCTTCGGTCGACTTCGCCCGCTGCATACCAATGCGGTCATCTTCGCCTTCGGTGGCTCCGCCCTGTTCGCGACGTCCTACTATGTCGTCCAGCGCACCTGCCAGGTAAGGCTGATCAGCGACAAGCTGGCCGCCTTCACCTTCTGGGGCTACCAGGCGGTCATCCTGTGCGCGGTCGTCACCCTGCCGCTGGGCCTCACCGAGGTCAAGGAATACGCCGAGCTGGAATGGCCCATCGACATTCTGCTCGCGGTGGTGTGGGTCACCTATGCAGCCGTCTTCCTCGGCACCATCAAGGTGCGCAAGACCTCCCACATCTACGTGGCCAACTGGTTCTTCGCTGCCTTCATCCTGACCGTTGCCGTACTGCATATCGTCAACAGTGCTGCCCTGCCGGTCACCGCCACTTACTCGATCTCCATCTACTCCGGCGCCATCGACGCCATGGTGCAGTGGTGGTACGGACACAACGCGGTGGGCTTTTTCCTGACCGCCGGCTTCCTCGGCATGATGTATTACTTTGTGCCCAAGCAGGCCGAGCGCCCGGTCTACTCCTACCGCCTGTCCATCGTCCACTTCTGGGCGCTGATCATGGTCTACATGTGGGCCGGTCCTCACCACCTCCACTACACCGCCCTGCCGAACTGGGCGCAGTCGCTGGGCATGGTGATGTCGATCATCCTGCTGGCGCCCTCCTGGGGCGGCATGATCAACGGCATGATGACCCTCTCGGGGGCCTGGCATAAGCTGCGAACCGACCCGACCCTGCGCTTTCTCGTGGTCGCCTTGTCGTTCTACGGCATGTCCACCTTCGAAGGCCCGATGATGGCGGTGAAGACCGTCAACGCCCTGTCCCACTACACCGACTGGACC
>DJIP01000126.1 GCA_002433675.1 Halomonas halophila | reverse complement strand
CATGTTGCCGGCGTCCATGGCGCCCTCGGCCTTGCCCGCACCGACCATGGTGTGCAATTCGTCGATGAACAGGATGACCCGCCCTTCTTCCTGGGACAGCTCGTTGAGCACCGCCTTGAGGCGCTCCTCGAACTCGCCGCGAAACTTGGCCCCGGCCAGCAGCGACCCCATGTCCAGCGACAGCACACGCTTGTCCTTGAGTCCTTCCGGCACCTCACCGTTGATGATGCGGCTGGCCAGCCCCTCGACGATGGCGGTCTTGCCGACACCAGGCTCGCCGATCAGCACCGGGTTGTTCTTGGTGCGCCGCTGCAGCACCTGGATGGTGCGACGGATCTCGTCGTCGCGACCAATCACCGGATCCAGCTTGCCGTCGGCGGCCCGCTGGGTCAGATCCAGGGTGTACTTATCCAGCGCCTCGCGGCTGTCCTCGGCGTTGGCGTCATCCACCTTCTGTCCGCCACGCACGCTGTCGATGGCGCTTTCCAGCGACTTGCGCGCAAGGCCGGCCTGGGTCAGCGCCTTGGCCACGGCGTGCTTCATGGCGATCGCCGCCAGCAGCACCAGTTCGCTGGCGATGTATTGATCGCCACGCTTCTGGGCCTCGGCGTCGGTGAGGTTGAACAGCTTGATCAGATCACGGGACGGCTGCACCTCACCGTCGAACTGGGCGACCTGGGGCAGATCGTCGATCTGGCCCGCCAGGACGTCACGCAGCCGGCCGGCGTCGCCCCCCGCCTTCTGTACCAGCGCCTTGACGCCGGTGTCGCGGTTGTCGAGCAGCGCCAGCAACAGGTGCGCAGGTTCCATCTGATTGTGCCCGCGCCCCACGGCGAGGGACTGGGCGTCGGCAATGGCCTGTTGCAGCTTGGCGGTAAACTTGTCAAAACGCATCGATATCTCCTTGCGGGATGGCGATGCGTTCGGACGCACCGCTTGACCCTGTCAATGTGACTTGACAGAGATATGGCGGTGCTTTAGGGACGTTTCAAGTCTAGAGGGAGCGTTTCACCTCTATAAAAGGAGTTTCACGTCTAGAGGGAGCGTCTCAGGGAAATGCGCGGTCGGACCGTCCCTAGCGTAGCCAGATGACGCTGGCCATGCGCCCGGTGACGCCGTCGTCACGACGATGGGAATAGAAGCGTGATTCACAGGCGGTGCAGAAGTGCCCGCCGCTGACGTGGGAGACGCCCAGGCGTTCAAGCCGCAAACGTGCCAGCTTGTAGAGGTCGGCCATGTAGTGGCCCAGGCGATAGGGGCTCGGCTCAAAGGCGCTGGTTGCCTCGGGGTGCACGCCGCAGAAGGCCTCACGCACCTCAGGGCCAACCTCGAACTGAGCGTTGGAGATCGCCGGTCCCAACCAGGCCATCAGTTCGCCAGGCGCGGTGCCCAGGGAGGCCACGGTGGCCTCCAGCACGCCACCGGCCAGGCTGCGCCAGCCGGCATGGGCCAGTGCCACGCGCTCTCCGCCCCGGTCACACAAGAACACCGGCAGACAGTCCGCCGTCAGTATCACGCAGGCGTAGTCACGGGTGGTCGCCACCGAAGCATCGGCCTTGGGTGTGGTGTCGCTGAAACCATGCTGGACGCTGGCGCCGTGAACCTGATCGAGCCACAGCAGCGGGCGCTCATCGCCCAGCTCCTTGCCCAACTGGCGCCGACAAAGCTCCACATGTTCCGGCTTGTCGCCGACGTGACTCGCCGGGTTGAAGGCGGCGTAGGGCCCCTGGCTGGGGCCGGTCTCGCGGGTGGTGACGAAGGCGCCGACATTGGCTGGGGCAGGCCAGTCGGGCACGATCACGCTGGGGCGCAGGTCGAGGGCATCGATCATTGCATGGTCTCCGCATCGTCACGCAGGAAGTCCAGCAGCATCAGCAGGTCATCAGGCAGCGGCGCCTGGAAGCTGACCTCCTCGCCGCGACTCGGGTGAACGAAGGCCAGTCGACGAGCGTGCAGCGCCTGGCGCGGAAACTCGCGCAGGATTTCCTTGAGCGTCTGCCCCGCACCGGGCGGCAGCTTGAGCCGCCCACCGTATACCGGGTCGCCGATCAACGGAAAGCGCCGGTGCGCCATGTGCACGCGGATCTGGTGGGTACGGCCGGTCTCCAGCTTGCAGCGAACGTGGGTATGGGCACGAAAGCGTTCCACCACCCGGTAGTGGGTCACCGCCGGCTTGCCCGAGGCGGTCACCGCCTGGCGCTTGCGGTCCTTGGGGTGTCGACCGATCGGCGCATCGACGGTGCCGCCGGAGGTCATCTTGCCCACGACAATGGCATCGTACTCCCGCGATACGCTGCGGGCCTGCAGTTGCGCCACCAGGTCGGCGTGGGCGGTCAGAGTCTTGGCCACCACCATCAGCCCGCTGGTGTCCTTGTCGAGGCGATGCACGATACCGGCACGCGGCAAGGTGGCGGCGTCGGCAAAGTGGTGCAGCAAGGCATTGAGCAGGGTCCCGTCGGGATTGCCCGCCGCAGGGTGCACCACCAGCCCCGGCGGCTTGTTGACCACCAGCACCTGGTCGTCCTCGTACACCACCTCCAGCGGAATATCCTGTGCCTCGAAACGGGTGTCGTCCTCGATGCGGGCCTTGAGCACCAGCCTTTCGCCGCCGTGGACCTTGTCCTTGGGCTTGGCCACAGCCCCATCCAGGGTCAGGGACCCATCCTTGATCCAGCCCTTCAACCGCTCCCGGGAATAGTCGGCAAGCAATTCCGCTGCGGCCTGGTCCAGGCGATAGCCTGCCATGTCGAGGGGGATGCGACTGTGGACGTCGAGGGTCTGTGACATGGTTCGGAACACTTCTCTGTGGGAATCGAAGATAGGTGGCAGCTCGCGCACAAAATACGTGGTCCGCCGCAGGAAGACTGCGTTTCCAGGCAAGGTGCTTTATAGTGGGCGGATCGCGGCCGATTCTACCACGGCCGACCCGGGTTGTTTGACACGAGGACCAAGATGCGCGTTTTCACTACTCCCGCCGCTCGCCTGGGCGCCCTGGTGTTGATGGGCGCGGTGCTCGGCGGCTGCGCCAGCAACGACGTCGAGGAAGAGCGCTACGACGGCGCCACCGAACGCCAGCTCTACCAGGAAGGTCGCCAGGCCCTGGAGAACGGCAGCTTCACTACGGCCATGAACCGCCTGGAAGCCATCGACACCCGCTTCCCCTTCGGCGACTACGCCGAACAGGCGCAGCTCGAGCTCATCTACACCTACTACGAGATGGATGACTGGGAAGCCGCCCGGGCCGCCGCCAGCCGCTTCATTCGCCTGCACCCCAACCACGCTCAGGTCGACTACGCCTACTACATGCGCGGACTGGCCGCCTGGCAGGCCGGACGTTTCAGCCTGGAGTCGCTCAAGGTCATCGACATCTCGGAGCGGGACCTTGGCGCCACCCGCGATGCCTACACCGACTTTACCGACCTGGTCACCCGCTATCCGGACAGTCCGTACGCCCCGGACGCGCAACAGCGCATCATCTACCTGCGCAACCTGCTGGCTCAGCATGAGCTGCATGTGGCCGACTTCTACCTGCGCAAGAAGGCCTACATGGCCGCCGTGCAGCGGGGTCGCTGGGTAGTGGAGAACTACCCCCAGGCCGAGGCTACCCGTGATGCCCTGGCGGTAATGGTCGAAGGCTACCTCGGCATGGGTCTGCGTGATCGTGCCAGCGAGGCACTGCAGGTACTGATCGAGAACGACCCGGACAACGAGCGCCTCAACGGTCGTCGCTTCGAACCCAAGTACGTCGACGGTGCCCCTTTGAGCGCCTGAACGGTCGCAGGACCGTCGGTGCCTTGAGGTGACCGGCAGTGCACTGACAAAGAAGGGGCTGCCCATGGGCAGCCCCTTCTCCTTTCTGCAGCGCTTGCTGACTTCCGTTCTGCGCTTCTCTGCATTCTCTTCGCCCAGCTTCCCGGATGACGCTCTCCGATGGCGATCCGATATCCTTCCGTGGTCCTGGCCTGCGGCCGCGCTTTGGCGCCCCCGCAGGCCTCGGTCCGACGACTGTCTGCTTCTACTCAGCCTGTCGAGGCCTGGGATGGCGTACCTTCGGGCTCCCGACGCTTGAACTGCTTGGAGCGCTGCAGCCCCCAGTAGGCAAAGACAAAGTAGATGATCGTGCACCAGATGGTGAGGTCGTAGAACAGCTCACGGTTGACGTAGTACTGGTACAGGTCGGGGCTTTCGAACATCACCCGCCAGGCCAGCACCGCCGGTACACCGAGCCCGACGATCCCCCACATCACCTTGATGCCCTTGGATAGCAGTGTCTTGTCCTCCACGCCCTCGCGGTACTTCTCCGCGGCCTTGCGCTTGTGATGCTCGACCACCCGCTCGTTGAACTCCTGCTGGGCCTTTTCCTTCTCAGGATACGCCTCACAGGCCCCAGCCCGTCGCGCCAGCACCACGTACACCAGGATCGACACAAACCAGGTCGGCAGGAACAGGTAATAAAATGGCATCACATCAAGGACATTGAGCCCGAAACCAAAGATCAGCGAGATACCCCAGCTGGCGATCGCCGGACGGTTGTCGGCAAGGCCCTTGAAGTTGGCCCAGTAGCGGGTCATGCCAAGCCGTGGGAACAGCTGGTACTCGGCAAAGGCGATGCCGCCCACCGGCACCAGGATCAGGCCGGCGTAGGTCAGCAGCGGCAACATGCTGCGGTAGACGAAGGGGAAACAGCTCGCGCCCATCACCCCGAGCCCCACCAGCATGGTCACCTTCCAGCGCTTGACCTCGGGCATCAGCGCCTGGGCGGCCAGACCTGCGCGGTACAGGTTCGAATTCGCCGTGGTCCAGCCGGCCACGATCACGATCACGAAACCGGACATCCCCAGTGCGTAGAACGCCACATCACCCGGGTCAACCACCAGGATGCTGAGCTTCATGGTGGCGGCGGTGGCCGCCCCCATCAGGCCCGCCGAGATCCAGGCCACGTAGTGGCCGAACATCATGCCGGTACTGGTGGCCAGGGCGTAGCGCTTCTTGCGGGCATAGCGCAACAGCGCCATGTCGATCAGTCCGAAGTGGGCGAAGGTATTGGCGGCCCAGGCGAAGCCAATGACCTCCCACAACCCGATCCCCGGTTCGCCATCGGCATTGATGCCGGTAAATACGCTGGCACTGGCGATGGCGACGAAGTCCGAAAAACTCGTCAGGGTGGTAAAGCCGGTCACCGACTCCGACAGCGCCGGTATCAAGACCATGCCACCGGCGGTGAACATCACCATCAGCCAGGGCGCACAGATGCTGGCAAATTCGCTCAGGGCGTTGAAGCCGAAGGCCGCGACCAGCACCACGATGGCACCTACCGCAAAGGCGATGATGACGAAGGCCATGTCGGTAGGATAAGGCGCCACCTGGGGTGGCACATCGAAAAGCACCCGCACCGCGGTGGCCGAGACCGTGATCATGGCCGCCGAGATGGCGGCGAAGATCACCACGTTGGCGCCGTTGTAGAGCTTCGCCATGACGTTGCCGGCGATGCGCTCCAGATAGGCGAAAAGACTGAGCCGGGTGCCGACGGCGATCGGTGCAGTGATCAGGGTGAAACTCAGTATCGCCAGGGTGTTGCCGATGACCAGTCCAATCAGAATATCCCAGATGCCGGCACCGAGGCCGACGAAGGTGGCGCCAATCACGAACTCGGTCGCGGCCACGTGTTCTGCGGCATAGAGTCCGAGAAAGTGCTTGGCACCGTGCTGTTTATGGGGCGGAACCGGCAGCTGTTCGTCGTCGACGCTGTCTAGGGATTGCTGCGGGTCAAATCCGGATGTCGCCATGGGCGCCTCCTTGTGTGTCACTCGTCTCGCTTGCGGGTGAAGATCCAAGCTGCGGGCTCACCCGTTCCGCCGGCGTCCTTCGCTGAGCCGATCACCACTACTGCTGAGCAAATCGTGCCTGCTCGGTCACCTTCTCGGTGACCCACTGAGCGTCTTCGATAGCTTCCTCGGCGGAGATGTCTCCGGCCAGCGCCTTGGCAAAGCGGTTACCCACCGCCGTGCCGATACCCTGAAAGGCGGGAATCGCCACGTACTGAACACCCCGATAGGGCACCGCCTGGACCGTGGGGTCATCCGGATTGGCGCTTCTCAACGATTCCAGCACCAGCTCACTGTAGGGCGCGGCCTCGCGGTAACTCGGATTGTCGTACAGCGAGGCGCGGGTCCCCGGTGGCACCTGGGACCAGCCCTCACGTTCGGCCACCAGTTCCTGATAGCCCCGGGAAGTCGCCCAGGCGACAAAGCGCTTGGCCGCCTCGCTCTGTTCGGAACTGGCAGGGATCGCCAGTGCCCAGGCCCACAGCCAGTTGCTACGCTTGTCCAGACCATTGTCAGGCGCCAGGGCGAACCCCACATGATCGGCCACCTGAGAGGCTTCGGGATCGGTCACGGCGGAGGCGGCCACGGTGGCATCTACCCAGATGCCGCATCTTCCCTGTTGAAACAGCGCGAGGTTCTCGTTGTAGCCGTTGTCCTGCGGATTCGGCGGGCCGTACTCCCCCAGCAGGGTCAAGTAGTGATCCAGCGCATCGCGCCAGCCCCCTCCCTCGAGTTGTGGCTGCCACTCTTCATCGAACCAGCGACCGCCAAAGGCATTGGCCATCGCGGTCAACAGGGCCATGTTCTCGCCCCAGCCCGGCTTGCCACGCAGGCAGATGCCGTAGTGATCATCGGAGTCCGAGAGCTTTTCTGCCGCCTGTGCCAGAAAGTCCCAGCTCGGCGCCCTGGGCATGCTCAGGCCCGCATCCTCGAACAGGTC
>DJIP01000177.1 GCA_002433675.1 Halomonas halophila | reverse complement strand
AACGAAAGACGAAGACGCCATGCCTGCCCGAGTCACCCATGAATCATCATGGACACGACTCGACGGGCGCTTTATGTCAAAGCGCTTGCAACAGCGTCTGAACAACACGTCACTTCGAAAATCATTCAGGTAATCCATTACGCCGCCACCAGACGCTGCCAGAACGGGCCGCTGTTTCGTACTTCTTATTGAAAAGAGTTGTAACGCCGTGTGACCTCGCTTCTTCACATTACTTCGAACCTCGATGGTGAGATTCCGCGGCGGCCAAGCTGCCACCACTGTGCCGAGGCAAAGGCGTGAAAACCCCGGCGCAAGGACACCACCACGAAAGATCACAGGCAGACACACTCCCTGGCGAAAGGCACTCTTCCATTCATGTGATTTCGCCCACTCGCCTCGTGAGTACGTTTCGGTATCGCGGCAACTGGCGTTGAACACGTAAAAGACAAGTGATTATGCTGGGGTTGATCCGGGTCGAACCGGTGAGGTCAGGCTTCTCGTCGAAAGATCCTTTGAGCCTGCCAGGCAGCAAGCCATGAGCGCCGGTACGACAATCTTCTTTCTCTTCAAGGAGGTAACCATGCCAGCGAAGTCGAAAGCCCAGCAGATGGCGGCAGGAGCAGCCCTCGCTGCCAAGCGCGGTGAACAGAAGGTGAGCGAACTCGACGGTGCCGCCCGGTCGATGTACGACTCGATGAGCGAAGACGAACTGGAAAAGATGGCGTCGACCGAGCGTACCGGCAAGCCCAGGCACGATTCGCAGTCCTAGGCAGAGAACAGCGTCGGATCAAGACTCCCGTCGATCCTTAAGCGTAGATTAAGGTTTTTCGCCCCATACTGGCTGAGTGACGGTTGGGTAGATCGACGGAGAAGATGCCATGCGGGCACTACTGGTGGAGGATGACCCTCTGTTGGGGGACGGCATCAAGGTCGCACTTGAACGAGAGGGCTATGCACTCGACTGGTTCACCTGCGGCAAGCCGGCTCTCGAGGCGCTGGCCCTGGAGGCATTTTCGGTGGTGATCCTGGACCTTGGCCTGCCCGACTGCGATGGACTAGAGGTCCTGAGACGACTGCGCCAGCAAAGTGCCATGCCGGTCCTGATCCTGACCGCCCGTGACGCCGTGGAAGAACGTATCCAGGGCTTGGACGCCGGGGCAGACGACTACGTATTGAAGCCCTTCGACCTCCAGGAACTGCTCGCGCGCCTGCGCGTCGTGATTCGACGAGCGGCTGGCCGCGCCAGCTCCACCATCGACATCGGCACGCTGTGCATCGATGAGGCCCGCCATTGCGTCGACTGGCAGGGACGGGGCATCGCCCTGAGTCGTCGCGAGTTCGCCCTGCTGATCGAGCTTGCCCGCCAACCCGGCCAGGTACTGTCCCGCCCCCGCCTGGAGAGCCTGCTCTACGGCTGGGGAGAAGAGCTCGAGTCCAACGCGCTGGAAGTTCACGTGCATCATCTTCGCAAGAAGCTGCACAAGGAGATGATCACCACGGTGCGCGGCATCGGCTATCGCCTCAATACCGACTTTCTGGCCGTCGCCACGTGATGTCGATCCATCGCTATCTGTTTCGCACCCTGGCCCTGTCCTTGGCCATGGTGGCGCTGTTGTCGGTGGTGGCCGCCTGGCTGATCTCGCAGAACGAGCTGGAAGAGATCCTCGATGCCCAGCTCGCCTTTACCGGCAGGGGGCTGATGAGCATGCTCCCCGAGGCGCCCGAGGCTGACGACTATCGACGCCTGGCCCGGTGGATGGACCAGCGCAAGGCCAGCGCCCGCCTGTACGCTGACAGCGGCATGTCCGACAAGCCCCCGGCGACACCAGGCCAGACCTATCACCACGAAGAGCGCAAGATGGGCTTCGGGCTGTGGACCGAGACCGGCCAGCCGGTGCTGATTGGCCCAGGATGGCAAAACGTCGACCGCCAGCCCCGGATGCCGCCACCCGGTGAGCAGGGTTTCACATGGCGATCACTGGGAGAGTCTCGCTGGCGCGTCTTTGCCCTGCACGATACGGATCGCGGTCTGTGGCTACAGATCGGTATCGAACGGGACTTCTTTCTCGACATCATCGAGCGCATTACGCTCAACCACCTCTGGCCCATGCTGCTGCTGATGCCGCTGTGCCTGTTGCTGGTGCTGCGTCATATTCGGCGCGGCCTGCGCCCCATCGAGCGACTATCGCAGCAGGTGGAGCATCGAGACTCCGCCGACCTGCGTCGCATCGAACTGGACGTTCCGACGGAATTGGCCGGACTAAGGGGCTCACTCAACGACTTCATCGGGCGGCTCAAGGCGACCCTGGAAAAGGAGAGGCGCTTCACCGCGGATGCCGCCCATGAACTGCGCACTCCTCTGGCAGCCCTGAAGATCCACCTGGACAACGCCCTGGCAGGCGAAAGCGACGCCCTGCCCAAGGCTCGCCAGGGCGTCGAGCGACTCCAGCGCGTGGTGGAGCAGCTGCTGGTCCTGGCACGGGTCGATCGCCACACCGGTGCTGCACCAGAAAGGGTAGACCTGCGCTCGCTCCTGCTGGACCTCGCGGCCGAGCTCTGGCCGCTGGCCGACGCCCGTGGCCAGCAACTCCGTCTGGAACACGTCGATCCGACCACGGTCGAGGGTAATGCCACGGAGCTTGGCATCATGATCCGCAATCTGCTGGACAACGCGCTGCGCTACACACCCGACGGAGGCACCATCGAAGCCATCCTTCACGAAGAGCCCCAGGGTGTGCGTCTAAGCATCCTCGATAGCGGCCCCGGCATTCCCGCTAAGCACCTGGAGCGAGTCACCGAGCGCTTCCATCGCGCCAGCGACGCCACCACCACCGGTAGCGGTCTGGGCCTTTCCATCGTGCTTGCCCTGGCTCATCAGCAGGATGTCGAAGTCAGCCTGAACAACCGTGAGTCAGCAGGCTTTGACGCCACACTGCGCTGGCGTCAGCACGCCATCGCCGCGAGGTGAAACGCTGTCACTGGCCGTCACCGGCCCACCCGGAGGAAAACGTCACGGATGTCCGCCCATGTGCTCCGAATGCACATCGTGAAAAGGCACGGAACTACCAGCATGCTTCCTTGAAGCAACAGGGGGCAGTAAAGCTTTGCCCGAATCGGCAACCAGGGTCGACTCGACTAAAGACAGCTGCACGCTTCGGCGCCGTCTCAGCGGCTGGCATCGCCTGCTTACGGTTAAATTTTTCTCCCGAGGCAGGCGCCAGCGTTTACTCTTTTTTCAACGATAGGACAACAATATAGCAGCCTGCATCACGCAAGCGTTGATCGACAATTCTATACTCAAACGCGGACCCATCACGCTGGCGTGGCGGCAAGTCAGCCCGGCAGGAGCCTTTGCTCTACGCGCCAGGTCATGCTAATCAATGAAGAGGTTGTCTTAAGACCTTACTACAAGGGACCCACCCCGACCCATGCCGCCCATCTTTATCACCTACCCTCAGGTCGCCCAGGCCATACAGGGAGTACACACGCCCTGGCTCGTCGTCCTGTCGTGTCTGGTGGCACTGGTATCGGTGTATTCGGCCATGGCTGTCGGCGAGCGCGTTCACACTGCGCGATGGCAACATCGACGCAGGGCCTGGTGGCTGGCTGGCGGCACCATGATGGGGCTAGGCATCTGGAGCATGCATTTCACCGGCATGCTCGCCTATCGTCTGCCCTTTCCCGCCCATCATGGTCTGTGGCTGACGTTGGCTTCACTGCTGCCAGCGGTGGCCGCCGGCCTGATCGCCGTGGCGGCGATGGCTCGCCGGGGGCTATCCACCACACGCAAGGTCTTGGCGGGATGCCTACTGGGGCTGGGTATCGCCACCATGCACTACACCGGCATGGCAGCCATGGAGGCGCCTGCCAGCATGCGCTTCGCCCCGATTCCGCTGCTGCTGTCACTGCTGATCTCGCTGCCCTTTGGCATCGCCAGCATCTACAGCTTCCACGCGTCTCGGAATCTTCCCCGCATTCAGGGCATTCGCCTTGGCAGCCTGCTGGCAGCGGTGTTCGCCGCCCTGGCCATCTGCAGCATGCATTATTCGGCCATGATGGCGGTGTACTTTCTGCCGGACCCCGGCTGGCTGGCGACGGCACCGATGGCCCATCACGGCTCGTTGCTGGCCACCGCCGTCGCCGTGCTGTCATTTCTGTTTGCGGTGGCCACGCTGGTCACGGTGCTTGTCGACAGGCGGCTACAGGACAGCGCCATGCGCATGCAGGTGTCGCGCCGCCAACTGGTGGATGTCATCGAATCGATGCACGATGGCGTCGTGCTGCTGGATCAGCGTGCTCGCATGATCATGTGCAACCACGCCTTCGAGACCCTGACCGGTGTTCCCCACACCGACCTCCAGGGCCACTCGATGCTCAAGCTCAACACCCTGCTGCGGCTTGACCAGCATCGCAGCCAGGTACTGCGCTCGCTGCGAGAAAACGGCGCCTGGATCGGCGATGTCGAGGTCCGACACCGCCAAGGTCGCCGCTTCCCAGCCCGCCTGAGCATCAATCGCGTACGCGCCGATGAAGACGGTAGCGGGCATTTTGTCGCCACCCTCAGCGATACCTCAGCCCACCATGACGCCCAGCAGCATATCCACTACCAGGCCTATCACGACGGCCTGACCACCTTGCCCAATCGCAGCTCGCTGCAGGAGCGCATCCACGCTCTCCAGTTGGCCAGCGACATCAGTGGACGGCACATCATGTTGCTGCTGGTGGATATCGACAATTTCAAGGGCATCAATGATGCCCTCGGCCAGGCCACCGGAGATCGCCTGCTCAAGGCGCTGGCGGCTCGTCTAAGGCCCTGGGCCAGGCAGGCCAACGATCTGGCCCGGCTCAGCAGCAATGAATTTGCCCTGCTCTACGACGGCCTCTCGGTCTCCCCGGAGAATGCCATGGAACAGGCCAGAGAAAAGGCGCGCAGCGTGCTGGAATCCTTGAACGGCGACTATTCGCTGGCCGGCGAACGCCACAGCTGCAGAGTGAGCGGCGGCTACCTGCTGTTCCGTGGCGGAGGCCTCGGCGTCGGCGAACTGCTCAAGCGCGCTGGCCTGGCCCTGCTCGAGAGCAAGAGCGAGGCCGCCCAGCGACCTTGCGCCTTTGAAGCCAGCATGGTCGAGCGGCTGAATGCTCGACTCAGGCTCGAACGACAGTTGAAGGACGCGGTCGTCGGCGGGCAATTGCGCCAGTACCTGCAGCCTCAGGTCGATCACCAGGGCACGATTACCGGCGCAGAGGTACTGCTGCGCTGGGAGCATCCGGAGCTGGGGCTGGTCTCGCCGAATGCCTTCATCAGCCTGGCCGAGGACACCGGCCAGATCATCGAACTGGGCAACTGGGTGCTGCGCAAGACCTGTGAGCTGCTGGCCGACTGGCAACACGACCCCCACAGAAGCGCCTGGACCCTGTCGGTCAACGTCAGCGCCCGGGAATTCCAGCGCGCCGACTTCGTCACCGGCGTGGAGAAAGCGCTGAAGGACACCGGAGCGCCTGCGAGCCAGCTGACCCTGGAGCTCACCGAATCCTTGATGCTGGGGGAGGCCTATCCGGTCATCGATACCCTGATCCATCTGCGCACCCTCGGGGTGCGCTTCGCCATCGATGACTTCGGTACCGGCTACTCCTCGCTGGCTTACCTCAAGCGCCTCCCTCTGGACAGCCTCAAGATCGATGTGGCCTTCGTCCGCGATCTGACCGATGACCCCACTGCGGCTCCCATCGCCCAGACCATCATCGCTCTCGCCCAGACCCTGCAACTTGGCGTCATCGCCGAGGGCGTCGAAACCGTGGAGCAGCAAAAGCGGCTGCTGGAGCTGGGCTGTCGTTCATTCCAGGGTTACCTGTACTCGAAACCCCTGCCCCTGCATCAATTCCTGGCCCTGTCGTCGCGCCGCCGACTGCCGGTGGATGGATCGGCGATACCACTGCTTCAGGGCTGAGGTTTTGCCCTGACATGGGCGTATGCGAGGAGGTCGCAACTCCGCTACCCCCCTTTCCGCCGAACGCATCTGCGTGAGGTATCACCTTTGCTGAACTTGCATTACTGCCACCAATTGGCAAGATGGACACCCTGACCCGAGGCGACTCCATCCCCCATGAACGACCCCCTCAACCACGACGAACGCGCATCGCTGATTTCCCCGGAAAGCCACGTCGAGGGGTTTCGCAAGGCACGGGACGCCCGCCGCACCGAACTGATCGAAGACTACGTCGAGCTGATCTCGGATTTGATCACCGACGGCGGTGAAGCGCGCCAGACCGATATCGCCCGCCGCCTGGGCGTCGCCCAGCCTACCGTCGCCAAGATGCTCAAGCGTCTCGATGACGAGGGCCTGATCATCAAGCGCCCCTATCGCGGCATCTTCCTGACCGACAAGGGCAAGGCCCTGGCCGATGCCAGCCGCGAACGTCACCAGATCGTCGAAGCCTTCCTGATCAAGCTGGGCATCAATCCCGAAACCGCGCGGGTCGACGCCGAAGGCATAGAACACCATGTCAGCGCCGAGACCCTGGCCGCCTTCGAGCGCTTTCTGAAAGACTGACGCCATCGCCGGGGCCTATCCGGCTCCGCCCCCCCTCTGCCAACCCTCTGCCAGCCCTCTGCCAGCCTTGGGCCAGCCCTCTGCCAGCCTTGGGCCACCTCTAGGCAACTGGGCCTGCCGGTGCGCTCCAACGCGCGAATAGCCTGACTCGATCACCTCGATTAGCGCTCGATGCTTGACGCGAGGGGCTTTAAGCGCCAAAACTTAGCCACGTCTATAAATGATAGCCAAATAGCACTTCGGTGCTGCTTGCGCGTCGTTCTTGCCCCGAGGAGCCCTGTTCATGAGTCGCTCAGCCCCGGCTTCGGCCCTGCTGACCCTGGCCTCGCTGGCCGCTCTGACCACCGCCCAGGTTCACGCCCAAACCGACGCCGCAGAGGCGCAGGCACCGCTGGATGTGGTCGTCACCGTCGGCATGCTCGGCGATCTGGTCGAGCAGGTGGGCGGCGACTGTGTCGCGGTCAACACCATGATGGGGCCGGGGATCGACCCCCACCTGTACCAGGCCAGCGCCCGCGACGTGCATGATCTCGATCAGGCTGAGCTGATCCTCTACAGCGGCTTTTCGCTGGAGGGCCAGCTCGGCAAGGTGTTCGATCGCTTTTCCCGGATCAAGCCCACCGCCGCGGTAAGCGAACAGGCCGTCGGCGACGACCAACTTATCCACACCCAGGACGCCTACGGCGTTGACCCCCACCTGTGGATGGATGCAGGTCTCTGGGCCCGGAACGTTCCGGTCATCGCTGATCTGCTGGGAGAGCAGCGTCCGCACTGTACCGAGGCCATCCAGCAGCGCGCCGAGGCCTACCAGGCGTCGCTGGCCGAACTCGATGACTGGATTCAGGCCAGCATCGACAGCATCCCCGCCGAGCAGCGCATCCTGGTGACCGCCCACGACGCCTTCGGCTACTACGGACGCGCGTATGGCATCGAGGTGGCCGGCATCCAGGGACTGTCCACCGCCACCGAGACCGGCGTGGCAGATATTCGCCGCATGGCCGAGTTGGTGATCGAGCGCGGCGTTCCCGCGATGTTCGTCGAGAGCACCATCAATCCGCGTACCGTCCAGGCGGTGATCGACGCCGCCGCCGATCAGGACCACCGGGTCGAGATCGGCGGTCAGCTCTATTCCGACGCCATGGGCGCCAAGGGCACCCTGGAGGGCACTTACATCGGCATGCTCAAGAGCAACACCGAGCACATCGTCGGCGCCCTGGGCGGTCAGCCCGCGCCCTTGCCCGAGGCCCTCGCCGAGCACACCGACTCCGAAAGCCAGGACGCCGACCAGTAAACATCCCCGCCTTGCAGCGTTCGAACGCCAGCGCGAGGTCGACAGGAGCCACACCATGAGCGAGCAGCTCCACGAACCCGACCTGGCCCTCCACGTGGAGGACCTGACGGTCAGCTACCACGGCAAGCCGGTGCTGTGGGACATCGATTTCGACGTGCCGCCCGGCGTCATGGCCGCCATCGTCGGCCCCAACGGCGCCGGCAAGAGCACCCTGATCAAGAGCATCCTCGGCCTGGTGCCCAGCGTCGCCGGCCACGTCACCCTGCATGGACGCCCCTACCGCCAGGCCCGGCGGCGGGTCGGCTATGTACCCCAGCGCTCCACGGTGGACTGGGACTTCCCCACCACCGCTCAGGACGTGGTCGGCATGGGCCTCTACGGCCGGCTGGGATGGCTCAGGCGCCCTGGCCGCCGCGAGCGACACGAGGCCATGCAGGCACTGGAGATGGTCGGCATGGACGGCTTCGCCGATCGCCAGATCAGCCAGCTTTCCGGCGGCCAGCAGCAGCGGGTATTCCTGGCCCGGGCGCTGGTCCAGAAGGCCGACGTCTACTTCCTCGACGAACCCATGGCCGGTGTCGACGCCACCACCGAGCGCGCCATCGTCGACATCCTGCGCAGGCTGCGGGACCAGGGCAAGACGGTGATCGTGGTCCACCACGACCTGCAGACGGTGCGCAGCTACTTCGACTGGATGCTGATGCTCAACGTGCG
>DJIP01000396.1:4882-9377 GCA_002433675.1 Halomonas halophila | reverse complement strand
TGTTCACAGCCCGCTTGTTCACAGAGTCTGTGGAAAAGTCTGTTGAAACGCCGCGGACGCATTGCTGTAACCCTGTTGCCACGCCCTCGACAACAGAGTGATCAATTCTTGACCAGTCCCGCCAGCCGGAAATCTTCCCCGTGACCTCAGCTCCCGATGGCCTCCCCGCCCTGACCGCCGCCGCCACCGCCGAACTCGACTGGCGCGAGGACGACAGCGGGATAAGCCCCCACTCCCGAGCCTTCGACGATGTGTACTTCTCGCGCCACGATGGTCGCGCCGAGACCGAACACGTTTTCATCGCCGCCAACCGGCTGCCCCAACGCTTTGCCGCCTGGCACGAACAGCGCCCCTTCGTGATCGGAGAGACAGGCTTCGGCACCGGGCTCAACGTGTTATGTGCCTGGCACAGCTTCGAGGCGCTGGCTCCGCCCCGAGCCCGGCTGCACATCGTCTCCACCGAGCGCTACCCCATGAGCGCGGAGGACCTGACTCGGGCCCTGGCAGGCCAGCCGGACCTGGCCGACAAGGCGGCGGCACTGGTTCGTCAGTGGCCGGCGGCGGTCACCGGCGTGCATCGACTGGTGCTGTCGCCACGGGTCATTCTCGATCTGCATCTGGGTGACAGCAGCGAACGCCTTGCGCTGCTCGACGGCCTGGTGGACGCCTGGTTCCTCGACGGCTTCGCCCCCTCGAAGAATCCCGAGATGTGGCAGCCTGCACTGTTCGCTGCGATGGCGGCACACTCACGCCCTGGCGCCACCTTCGCCACCTTCACCTGCGCCGGTATCGTCAAGCGTGGACTCAAGGCCGCCGGCTTCGCCTGGCGCAAGGTACCGGGCCACGGACGCAAGCGCGAGATGCTCGCCGGCGAGATCGACACGCCTCCCGACGATCCCGGCAGACGTCACACCCCCTGGTTTCGCCCCCCTGAGCCGCAGCCCTGTCGGCGCGTGGCCATCGTTGGTGCAGGCATCGCCGGCTGCGCCGCCGCCGAGGCGCTGGCCCGACGCGGTGTCGAGGTCACCCTGATCGAGGCCTCGCGAGCCGGCAGCGGGGGCTCCGGCAATGTCCAGGGCGCGCTCTACGTGAAACTCGCCGCCGACACCAACCACCAGAGCCGGGTCTATCTGGGGGGGCTGCTCTACAGCCAGCGCTGGCTCGCCCGGCTCGACCCCGAGCAGCGCCTGTGGTCACCCTGTGGCGTGCTCCAGCTTGGTACCAATGAGCGCGAGACCCGTCGTCAACGACGCTTTCTCGATCACCACGGCCTCCCCGACACGGTGGTGCGCGGCATCGACGCCGACGAGGCCTCCAGCCTCGCCGGGCTCTCGCTGCCCCACGGCGGCCTTTACTATCCGCGGGCAGGCTGGGCCAGGCCGCGCGAACTGTGCGAGCAACTGGCCAGCACGCCGGGGGTAACCTTCATCCAGGCCAGCATCGACAGCATCGACCCTCTGGAGGGCGGTGGCTGGCGTCTTGTCGGCACCCACGCCCCGAAAGGCGATCACTCCAGCGTCGCCATCGAGGTGGATCAGGTCATCGTCGCCGCCGCCTATCGCTCGGGCGACTTTCACCAGGTCACCGGCCTGCCGCTGCAGGCGGTTCGCGGCCAGGTCAGTCGCGCGCCCCTGGCGCTCGAGGCTCCGGCGCCGAAGCGAGTGGTCTGCGCCGGTGGCTACGTGGCACCGCCGCTGGATGGCGTGCTGACCTTCGGCGCGACCTTTGCCCCGGGGCGCAGTGACGACGACACCCTCGACGAAGACCACCGGGCCAACCTGGAGGAGCTCGACAGGACCCTGCCGGGCTACCTCGACCAGCTGCGCCAGGCCGGCCATCCACTGGCGATAGAGAACCTCGATGGCCGTGGCGGAGTGCGCTGTGCAAGCCCCGACAAGACGCCCTACGCAGGCCCCCTACCCGATCAACCGGCATGGCTTCGCGACTACGCGGTACTGGCCAAGGACGCCACCCGGGTGCCGAACGTCGCTGGCAGCCACCATCCCGGCCTGTGGATCAGCGCCGCCCACGGCTCGCGCGGACTGGCAAGCGCCCCGCTGTGCGCCGAACTGCTGGCCTCGCGGATCTGTGATGAACCACTGCCGCTGGAAGCCCCCCTGACCGACCACCTGCACCCGGGGCGGCGGCTGATCCGCGATATCGTCCAGGGCAAGCGCCAGGGCTAGCGACAGGACGAGCTCCGAGGCTTGCTCCAGGATGAGCGCCAGGGCGGTAACGCGAGCAGCAACGCCCAGACGCCGACGGCCCGCCTTGAAGGCGGGCCGTCGTTTTTTGTCACCCGCCGCAGCAAGCGCCACGCAGCCAGGGGCATCAGCAGATCAGATATCTCCTTCTTCCTCGTCGTCTGCGATGTCTCTGCCAAAGGACCGCCACTGGGCCAGGGTCAGCACCTCGGTGCTCTCGGTCTCCAGATCGTGGGCGATGATCAACTCCGAGCGCTCGAGCTGGCCCTTGAGCTCCTTGACCCAGCCATTCATGCCCTCGCCGGTGTCGGTGGTGTCGTAGCCCTGACGGGTGACAAAACTCTCGAGCAGGGCGTCCAGTGTCTCCCCGGGCAACATGCGATAGGGTACTTCGACGAAACGGCTCATGCTTGCTCCTCCGAACTATCGGATTCCCACTCGTTCAGGCGCGCGAGGAAGGTCGCCTCATCGATCACCTCGACGCCCGCCTGCTCGGCCTTGGCCAACTTGCTGCCGGCACCGGGGCCGGCCACCAGGCAATGGGTCTTCTTCGACACGCTGCCGGCCACCTTGGCGCCCAGTGCCTGCAGGCGCGCCTTGCCCTCGTCCCTTGTCATGGTCTCCAGGGTACCGGTGAGCACCCAGGTCTGGCCTTCCAGGGGCGTGGGGCGCTCGCCGACGTCGACCTCGTCCCAGTGCACCCCGGCGGCGATCAACGCCTCCAGCGTTTCGAGGTTGTGCGCCTGGTGGAAGAAGGTGGCGATATGGGCGGCCACCACCGGCCCCACGTCGTCCACCGCTTCCAGCGTCTCACGTTCGGCCTGCTTGAGGGCATCGAGGTTGCCGAAGTGGCTCGCCAGGTTGGCCGCGGTGGCCTCGCCCACCTCGCGGATACCCAGGGCATAGATAAAGCGTGCCAGGGTGGTGGCCTTGGCCCTTTCCAGCGCCTCGACCAGATTGCTCGCCGACTTCTCGGCCATGCGCGGCAGTTCTGCCAGCCGCTCGGCGGAAAGACCGAACAGGTCCGCCGGGGTCTTGACCCAGTCACGCTCGACCAGGGCGTCGATCAGCTTGACGCCGAGGCCGTCGATGTCCATCGCTCGACGCGAGGCGAAGTGCTTGAGCGCCTCCTTGCGCTGGGCGGCGCATACCAGACCGCCGGAGCAGCGTGCCACCACCTCGCCCTCGATGCGCTCGATCTCGGACTCGCACACCGGGCAGCGCTCGGGGAAGACGATATCCTGGCCGTCACTTGCCGCCTCGACCACCCTGACCACCTGAGGAATCACGTCGCCGGCGCGGCGAATGGCGACCCGGTCACCGATGCGCACGCCAAGCCGCTCGATCTCGTCGGCATTGTGCAGGGTGGCGTTGGACACCGTCACCCCGGCCACGCTGACCGGGTCAAGTCGTGCCACCGGGGTAATCGCCCCGGTACGCCCCACCTGAAATTCCACGTCGGTGAGGGTGGTGGTCTGCTCCTGGGCCGGGAACTTGAAGGCGATGGCCCAGCGAGGCGCCCGCGAAACGAAGCCCAGTTCACGCTGCAGGCGCAGCTCATCGACCTTGATCACCACCCCGTCGATATCGACGTCCAGGCGCTCACGACGCTCACCCAGGCGGCGGCAGTAGTCGATTACACCGTCCGCGCCCTTGACTACCTCGAGCTCGCGGCTGACTGGAAGGCCGACCTCGGCCACTCGCTGCATTAGCTCGCTATGGGTGCTCGCGCCGCCGTCGGGCTCGAGGCGCGCCACCTGGTAGCCACGGAACTCGAGTGGCCGCGTGGCGGTCACCCTGGGATCGAGCTGGCGCAGGCTGCCGGCGGCGGCGTTGCGAGGATTGGCGAAGACCTTGCTGCCCTGCTCACGGGCACGCTCGTTCATCGCCTCGAACTCCTGATGACGCATGATGACCTCGCCGCGCACCTCCATCAGCGTCGGCGGCGTCTCGCCGCGAAGGCGCAGCGGAATGGACTTCAGCGTCTTCAGATTGGACAGGATACCCTCACCGGTACGACCGTCGCCGCGTGTTGCCCCGCTGATCAGCACACCGTCTTCGTAGACCAGCGAGACCGCGGCGCCGTCGAACTTGGGCTCACAGCTGAAGGACAGCGCCTCGGCGTCCAGCTCCATACGCTCTGCCACCCGCTTGACGAAGGCCCGGATCTCGTCGTCGTCGAAGGCGTTGTCCAGCGACAGCATGGGCAGCGCGTGGGTCACCTCGGGGAAGCCGTCGGCGGGCTTGGCACCGACCCGCTGGGTCGGCGAGTCGGGGCTCGCAAGCTCGGG
>DJIP01000396.1:0-4501 GCA_002433675.1 Halomonas halophila | reverse complement strand
GGCAGGCGCGGGTCGTCGAGCACGTGATAGCGGTAGTTGGCGTCATCGAGTTCGGTGCGAAGCCGCGCGACCTCGTCACGGGTCGAAGCATCGGTGGTCATGTAAACCCTTGTCCTGGCGAAGTGCGAAGTGCTGATGATCGGCCATTCTACCCCATGCCCGCCGGGAGAAAACCGCCAGACATCACCGCCCCGGACAGGCAAGCCCGGTCGCCCCATCACGACACACAATGAAAACGCAGACGGCCCCGTGTCTCCACGGGGCCGTCGCGTAGCAAGCAGCGCCTGCGCGGTCAGTTCACCTGATAGCGATGCAGACGATGGCGGCGCTCGAACTCCTGCACCCGCTGACGAGCGAACTCCACGGTCTGGGCAGTCATCACGCTGTGATTCTCGTCCTTCAACTCGCCACCCATATGACGCACGATCACCATGGCGGTCTCGACCATGGCCTCGAAGGCCGCCGAGCTGTCCTTGGCGCTGGGCAACGGCATCAGCAGGGTGATACCAGGTGTGGTGAAGTCGTCCATGGCCTCGATCGGGAAGGTGCCGGGCTTGAGCACGTTGACCATGGAGAACTGCAGGGCGCTGCCTTCGTCCTCGGTCTCGAAGCGATGGAAGATGCCCATGTCGCGGCTGTAGCGCAAACCGCAGGCCATCATCAACTCCAGCAGGGTGGTACCGGGGAAGCCGTCCTCGTCACGGGACATCACGCTGATGACGATGATTTCCTCGGCATTGCTCAGGCTGTCACGGGCATGCTCGGCGTTGACGTCGTGGCGCAGGGCCTTCTCGAGCACCGGATGGGTGCGCACCCTGGAGTCTTCGACATTGTCGTCAGCGGCTTCGTTAAATGCGGCTTCGTCGTACGCGGCATCGTCGAACGAGACATCATCGTCCATCGGCGGGGCGCCACGCTGATCGGCAGCGGCCTGCCTGGCGAGCAAGGCTTCCTGACGGCGGCGCTCGGCCTCCTGAGCGGCCTGCTCCTGACGCAGCCCTTCTTCCTGCTGTCGCTGACGCTGCTGTTCGGCCTGATGCTGTGCCTGTTCGGCCTGCCGGCGAGCTTCTTCCTCGGCCTTGAGCTTGGCTTGTTCGGCCTTCTGCTCGGCCTTGAGCCGTGCCTTCTCGGCTCTTTCCTTCTCACGCTTCTCGCGTTCGATACGCTTCTGTTCCCGGCGCTCTCCCAGCGACTTCTGCAGCGAAGCGCCAAAACGATGCACGGAGGAACCCATGCGACGAGAGCGATCCTTCAACGAGTCTCCCATCCCCTCGAAGTCCACCAGACGATACTGATCCTCGTCGAATTCCTCGTGGTCCTGTGGGTCCGCCGCCAGAGACGGCATGGCGACGTCGTCGGACTCGCTCGCGACGTCATCGTCACGACGCGCACTCAAGCTGGGCTCGCGGCGACGGTCACTCGCGTCGGCGACATCGTCACGCGCCACCTGCTCGTCACGGGCAGCCTCACGGGCAGAAGCGTCCGCGTCCGCAGGGCTGTCCATTGGCGTCTCGCTGGTGACCTCTGGCTCCTCGCGGTTGTCGGCCGCCACAGGTTCGTCTGTCAGGGGTGACGCCACAGCCGGCTGTTCAGCGTCGTGGGGCTGCGCGGGTGCCTGCTCTGCCTGCACCGACGGCTCTGCCGGTACGGAAGCTTGTTCTGTCTGGACGGGCGCTTGTTCTGCATCCGCAACCGGGGCGGACTGTTCGGACCGAGCGGCAGGCGCCGGCTGACTGGCGTCAGCAGCAACAGTGTCCGCTGGCCTGTCATTGGTCGATGGACCGTGGGCGCTGTGGCCGACTCCAGCTTCCTGAGCGCGACTGGCCTGACTGGAGCGGAACTCGGACAACACCCGGGAGGGCCCGGGGTGCTCCTGGCGCTGCAGCTTGGGCTTGGGCTGAACATTGGAGAAGTCCGCGGGCCTGACGACCCTGGCCCCCCCATTGGGCAGCTCCCAGTTGATTTCTTCCTCGCGCGCACGCTCCTCGGGGTCGTCCTCTACCGAGGCCGCCTCCCGACGCTCAGGCGCACTGGGCCCAGGGCTACCCGCCATGGCGGGTTCCGGATCATGGCGACTGCCATGACCACCGCCATAGCCGCTTTCGTAGCTACCGTAGCCACTATCGAGGACGTCTCCCTGCACCTCATCAAGGCGGGGAGTACGACGTTGGCGCTGGAGGCGACGCGCCCCATCGATAACGATGAGGGTCACCAGTGCCAGCCCCAGAATGATCAGCCACTCTCTTAGTTCCATGGGTCGTCATGCCTTTGCTAAGGCGCCATGCCTGATGGTTGTCCGTCAACAGCATAGCGTGATTGCGAAAAAAAGGGCCACTTTTTTTGTTTGTCAAGCGCCGGATTTTCTCAGGTCTTCTCGACAGTGCCCTTCGCATTCGCCCTTCCAACTCCCTTTGCTTACCTTGCCATGCAGTATCATGGTCTTACTTGGTAACCCTATTATAACCACCTTTCAAGTGCATCATGCTTCTGCCAGCGCGGCCGCCTCGTCCACGCCCACCGAGACCAGTCGCGAGACGCCAGGTTCCTGCATCGTCACACCCATCAGTCGTTCACCGGCCTCCATGGCGATCTTGTTATGGGTGATATAGATGAACTGAACGCTCTCGGACATTTCCTTCACCAGCTTGGCATAGCGCCCGACATTGGCATCGTCCAGCGGCGCATCCACCTCGTCCAGCATACAGAACGGCGCCGGGTTCAACTGGAAGATGGCAAATACCATGGACAACGCCGTCAGTGCTTTTTCTCCCCCGGACAGCAAATGAATCGTGCTGTTCTTCTTGCCCGGAGGGCGTGCCATGATGGCCACCCCGGTTTCCAGCAAATCATCGCCTGTCAGTGTCAACCATGCGGTTCCACCACCGAAGACTCGCGGAAAAAGCGACTGCAGGCCGGCGTTGACCCGCTCAAAGGTATCGCGGAAACGCATTCGCGTCTCCTGGTCAATACGTCGGATCGCCTTGTCCAGGGTCTCGAGGGCCTCGTTCAACTCGTCCTGCTGCGCTTCGAGATAGTCACGCCGCTCGGCCTGCTGCTCGTACTCCTCGATGGCAGCCAGGTTGATCGCCCCCAGCCGGCGAATCTTCTCGCCCAGCTCCTCCAGCCGGGTCTGCCAGGCGGACTCGGTGGCATTGGGATCCAGCCCCTGTGTCAGAGCCTCGGCATCGTGGCCAAGTTCCCTGAGCTGCTCATCCTGGGTCTCGGCCTTCAGCGCCAATGCCTGGACCTGCATACGCGCCTCCTGCAGACGCTCGCGCACACCATCGAGATTGCGCTCGTGGCTCTGGCGCGCCTGCTCGTCGTCGCGCAGACGCTCGACCAGCGCCGCCGCCCGTGCGCGTGACTCGTTGAGCTGACGCTCTTCCTGCTCGCGCCGATGCAACAGCTCATCGAGGCGCTCGCGGCGTTCCTCATCCGGCTCATGCAGCCCCTCACGCGCTTCCTCGAGCTCGGCCACCCGCTCCTCCAGGCGCGAGCGGGTATCCCCCGCGCGCCCCTGCTGCTCGGCCAGGCCTGCGCGCTCGGTGGTCAGCCGCTGGTGCTCCAGGGTGAGCTGCTGGGAGCGCTCGCTCAGCGGACGCTGGCGGGTACGCAGCGAGGCCAGTCGCTCGCGTGCCTGGGTGCGCTCGCGCTCGAGACGCTCGCGTACCTCGGCGCCCTTTTCCAGCCGAGCCATGGCGCTCTGCCACTGCTCGCGCATTTCCTCGATGGCCAGCCGCGCTTCCTCGTCGGCTTCGGCCAGGCCCTCGAGTTCCTCGTGAATCTCGGCACCGCGGCTGGACAGATGCTCGAGCCGGCTGGCCAGACCATTGTCCTGAACCGCCAGTTGCTGACGCGCCTGATCCAGCTCTCGCTCCGACAACCGCAGTTGCTCAAGCCCCTGCTCCGCCTGATCCACCAGCGCCTGGGCACGTTCGCGGGCCTGCTCGACGGACGCCAGCCGCTGTTCCTGCTCTGCCAGGGCGGCACTTGCCTCGTCCAGCCGGGCGCGGCTCACCAGCAGCGCATCCGGCCCATCCCCCTCGCCTCGCTGGCGCGCCCAGCCTGGGCCTAGCCACAGGCCGTCGGCGGTCACCAGGCTGGCCCCGGCCTCGAGGCGATCCTGAGTCTGCCAGGCCTCGTCACGGGAGGCCGCACAGCGAATGCCGGCGAGCCACTGCGCGGCTGCTCCAGCGCCCTTGACCCTCGCCGCCAGGCTGTCGCCGGCAGCGTCGACGCTGGCCTCCGAATCGAGCAGTGCCAGTTCGGCGGCAAGCGGCGAGGCCATCACCTCACGGCAGTGTCGAGACGACGCCATGCGCGCCCTGAGCCAGGGCCCCAGCACCCAGGACACCGTCTCCTCCCAGCCGGGCTCGACATTCAGGCATTCGCCCAGGCGTGGCGCCTCGGCAAGGCCATGCTCGGCCAGGTGCCGGTCCAGGCTTTCGTCGTGGTCGGCCAGGGCCGCCTCGATCAGCGCCTCCAGCGAGGCGATCTCGCC
>DJIP01000111.1 GCA_002433675.1 Halomonas halophila | reverse complement strand
TGGACGCTGGTGGCCCGTAATGAGAGCCCCTACAGTGTGTCGCTTCGTCGGGTCGGGCTAGGCAACGAAGAGCACCAGGTCACGGCTCGTGGCAGCCTGATCCCGGCCCAGAGCTCCCGCCGTTTCGGCATCGAACCGCTGGCAACCTCCCAGGGTTTCTTCGATTGGATCAATGACTACGGGGTGACGCAGCGGCGCCGATTCGAGCTGTGAAACGTCTGTCCGGCACAGCAGCCGGCAAGGTTCGAGGCTTGCGGCGGCACGGAGGCCTGTCTGTGCTCATTGCGCTGGGGCTGTCCCTCGTCACCGACGCCGGTCTGTCCGCCCGGGCCGACGACGGTAGCAGGGTGACCGGCGGTGCGTCCGAGCGCCGGGTCGAGTACGCCTTCAACGCCAAGCTGCTGAAAGGATCACTCCAGGGCATGGACCTGACCCGCTTCGAGCAGGGTATGACGGTCCCCCCTGGTCGCTATGAACTCGACGTCCTGGTCAATGGCCAGGCGTTCGGTCGCGAAACGGTGACGATAGGTGAGGATGCGGAAGGGACGCGCCTTTGTCTGTCGCGTGATGCGATAAAGCGCTTGCCGCTGAAGCCCGCGACAGGGGAAGGCGTCCCAGGCCGCGAGTGCCTCGATCTGGCCACTCGCTATCCCTACGTCGATAGCTCGATCGACTCGGCGAACATGCGACTTGAGCTGAGTGTGCCCCAGGCCTATCTGCGCCATCGCGCCAGGGGGAAGGTGCCGGCCGAGGCGTGGCAGGACGGCATCAATGGATCCTTTGTTCGCTACAACGCCAATGCCTTCCGAGGCGAGCGCGACGGGCAGGAGTCCCGTGAGGACTATCGGCTCGGGATCAACGCCGGGGTGAACCTTGGTGGTTGGCAGCTTCGTCACAACGCCAGTCTCGATGACGCCAGTGGCGAGACCGCCCACTATCATGTCACCAACACCTACCTGCGCCGAGACGTGACGCCCTGGCAGGCCGACCTGGTCATTGGCGAGTATCAGACCTCGGGGCTGGGGTTCGAATCGGTACCCTTCACCGGGGTGCAGCTCGCCAGCGACGATGCCATGCTGCCGCCCTCCCGGCGGGGCTATGCCCCGGTGGTGCGAGGTACCGCTCGCACCAATGCCAGGGTGACGATTCGCCAGGGCGATGACGTCATCTACGAGACCAATGTGACGCCAGGGCCCTTTGCCATCGACGATCTTTACGCCACCAATGTGGCCGATGACCTGGAAGTCACCATCACCGAGGCCGATGGCAGCGAGCGTGCCTTCGTGCTGCCCTATACCTCGGTGGCGCAGTTGCTGCGCCCCGGCGCCCATCGCTTCCACCTTACTCTGGGGGAGTATCGGGATGACGGCCTTGCCGACCTGCCTCGGTTCGTTCAGGCCGAATACCGACGCGGGATCAGCAATCGGCTGACGCTCTACTCCGGCGCCATCCTGGCCGAGGACTATATGGCGGGGCTTGCCGGTGGCGCCGTGTCGACCCTGTTGGGCGCCTTCGCGCTGGATGCCACCCTGACCCGGGCGAATCATCTGGAGGCGGTGAGTGGCGAGCCGGAAAGCCCGCGTGGCGAGAGCTTTCGTGTGAGCTACAACACTCGTTTTGACCCCACCGACACCGAGCTGTCGGTGGTCAACTACCGTTTTTCCAGCCAGCACTATCTGAGCCTTTCGGACGTTGCGCTGCTGCGGGATGATGCAACGACATCCTCGCCACGGGACCGCGAGCGCCAACGTCTCGAGGTCAACCTGACCCAGACACTGGCCGGCGGCACAAGGCTGTTTGCCTCTGGCGTCAGCGCCGATTATTGGGATCGCGAGGACGCGACTACCTATCAGCTCGGTGTCAGTCGCGGCTTCTCCTGGGGCACCCTGAGCGCCACCGCAGGCCGTAGCGAGACCGAAGGCGACTACACCAATGAGTTCTACCTCAATTTCAGCGTGCCGCTGGGAGGCCACCTGCAACTGACCTCCAACCTGGCCCATCGGGGCGATCATCGCTCGGGCCAGTTGAACCTCAGCGGCGACAGCGGGGCGCTGAACTATGGCGTCTATGTCAACCACAGCCGTGATGACCGGTCACAGGATTCAAGCTATGGCAGTAACCTGGGGATGGACACCTCCAGGGTGCGACTTGGCCTCAACCTCAGTGCGGGAGACGATTACCGCAGCTACAGCGCCAGCGCCGATGGCACCGCCATTGCCTATGCGGGCGGCCTGGTGCTGACGCGGGATCAAGGCGAGACCATGGCGGTCATCGAGGCGCCGGGCGCCAAGGGGGCGGCGATCTCTCAACATGACCAGGTGTTGCTGGACGGGCGGGGCAAGGGGGCGATCAGCGGATTGACGCCTTACCGCTATAACCGGGTGGCGCTCGATCCCTCCAGCATGACCGATGGCGTCGAGCTCAAGGGCAACGCCAAGCGGGTAGCGCCTCGCCGAGGCGCTATCGTCAGGCTGACCTACGACACCCTGGTGGGGGCGCCGACCCTGGTGCGGGTGACCACGCCGGCGCCTTTTGGCGCGCAACTGGTCGACGCCGATGGCGAGGTGCTGGCGGTGCTGGGTCAGGGGCGCATGGCCCTGGTCAGGGGAATCGATGCACACCAGGGCTATCAGCTTCGCTGGGGGCCGACCCCGCGGGAGCGCTGTCGCCTGACACTGGAGCCGCAGCACGAGACAGCGGCGCACCAGGGGGCTGCGCCGCGTATCGCCCAGCGCCAGGCGACCTGCCTGCCTGGAGATACCACGTCGGGCTAGGCCCTCCGATCGAACAGGGCCAGGGCGAAGGCATCCAGCAGGCTGCTGGCCTCCGGGGTGTCGACCACAGACCGCTCGAGTGCCTCGATGTCCTCGCCCTGAGCGACCAGGATCTCGCGCTGGTGCGCCAGGTAGGCAGCGGTCACCGGGCCGGTGAATTCCGGGTGGAACTGCACGCTGTACTGGGCTGGGCCGTAGCGCAGGGCCTGGTTCGGGTCATGCTCGTTGGCCGCCAGGACCGTGGCGGCCTCGGGGCGTGACAGGGCGCTCTGGGCGTGGGTCAGCTGAGCGGCAAAGGTATCGGGCAGGGCACCGAACAGCGGATCCCCTCGACCGGCCTCGGTCAGCGTGAGGGTACGCGTGCCGCATTCCCGCCCTCGGGGATGGTAGCCGGCGCTGCCGCCGAAGGCCTCGGCCATCAGCTGGTGGCCATAGCACACGCCAAACATCGGCAGGCCACGGTCGAGTGCTTCCCTCAGCCAGGGCTTCAGCGCTTCGCTCCAGGCTTCCCCATCGGACACCATGGCGTGGGACCCGGTCACCATCACCGCATCCTGATCAAAGATTGCCGGCAACGGTTGGTGGCGAACGTCGATCACCTCGATGACGCCGCCACGGCGACGAAAACCGTCGAGGCGGGCGCTGAACAGGTCCTCGAAGTCGCCGTGCTCGGCGATGACGTCGGCGAAGCTGTCGCCGGTCTTGAAGATGGCAAGGCGAGGCGGCTCAACAGGCCTCGCCGGGCTTGATGCAGTGTGGGTCACGGTCTTGGCTCGAAAAGGGGGATCCAGGGGGCGCTTGCAGGCTCCGGCTCAGCCGCGCTTGAGGCGATCGCCGAGGGCGACCATGAGGCGGCTGCCGGCGTCGAGCTGTTCACGCTCGATATATTCGTCGGGCTGGTGGGCCTGGCTGATGCTGCCGGGGCCGCAGATCACCGTGGGCAGGCCGGCGAGCTGGAACTGGCCGGCCTCGGTGGCGTAGGCCACGGCGGCGCCGTCGGGGCTGTCGCCGAGCAGTTCTCGGCACAGGCCCAGCGCCTCGCTGTTGTCGCGATCGGCCAGGGCCGGCACGGTGGTGTTGAGTGCCTCGATAGTGATCGAGGCCTCGGGGGCGCGCTGGCGCATGCGGGCTTCGAGTTCGCGGGCGGTGGTCTCGACCCGGGCCAGCAGCTCCTTGGCGTCATCGGTGGGCAGGTGGCGAATTTCCCATTCGAAGGTGCAGCGCCTGGCCATGATGTTGATGGCCGTGCCGCCCTCGATCTTGCCCACGTGCAGGCTCGAGTGGATCACGCTGAAGGCCTCGTCGACCCGGCCCTCTTCCTTGAGCTCTGCCATCACGTCCTCGATGCGGGTGACCAGGCGGGCGGCGACGTGGATCGCCGAGACCCCCTGATACACCTGGCTCGAGTGGGCTTCGCGGCCGATCACCGTGGTGCGGAAGTTGGTGGCGCCCTTGTGGGCCACCACCGGCTGCATCAGGGTGGGCTCGCCGACCACCACGGCGGCGGGGCGGGGGTGTTCGGCCATCAAGGTCTCGATCATGCGCGGGGCGCCGACACAGCCGATTTCCTCGTCGTAGGACAGCGCCAGCCAGATCGGTACCTCAAGCTCGAGTTCGCTCCAGCGTGGCACTTCGGCCAGGGCGCAGGCGATAAAGCCCTTCATGTCACAGGTGCCACGACCGTACAGGCGCCCGGCGTTGTCGCCCTCGCCGGCGGTCAGGGTGAAGGGGTCGCTGGTCCAGGGCTGGCCCACCACCGGGACCACGTCGGTATGGCCCGACAGCACCACGCCGCCCTCCACCGCCGGACCGATGCGCGCCAGCAGGTTGGCCCTGGCACCATCGTCGCTCTCGACCCGCCAGTGATCGACGCCGTAGCGGTCGAGCCACTGCTCGACGAAGGCGATCAATTCCAGGTTGGAATCCCGAGACACGGTGGCAAAGCCCACCAGGGTCTTGAGCAGGTCGTGTGCGGTCATGAAGGCTCCGTCGACTGAGGTCACAAGGAGCGTCAATGTACCATGGCAAGGCGATGTGCCCCAGCGTATCGCCTGGGCACATCACTGCACCTTTGTGTCTTGCGGGATCAGTCTGACAGCGCGACCCGGCTCTCGCCATTGCCGGCGGGATGCACCTGGATCTGCACCGGAATGCGCTCGTGCATTTCCTGGACGTGGGAGATGACCCCGACCCGGCGGCCCTGGGCCTGAAGACCGTCGAGGGCGTCCATGGCCAGCGCCAGCGACTGAGGATCGAGGCTGCCGAAGCCTTCGTCGATAAACAGCGACTCGATGGCCAATTCCCCGGAGGCCAGCGAGGCGAGCCCGAGCGCCATGGCCAGCGACACCAGAAAGGTCTCGCCGCCGGAGAGCGAATGCACCGAGCGACGCTCGTCGGCGACGTCCTGATCGATCACCAGGAG
>DJIP01000385.1 GCA_002433675.1 Halomonas halophila | reverse complement strand
TCGGGGTTGTCGAGCACGTGGGAGGCGCCGAAGGGAATGATGTCCAGGGTGCGGCCGCCGGAGTGCAGGTCCAGCACCACGTCGGCCATGGGCACCATCTCCCGGGTGAAGTAGTCGGCGATCTTCTCGGTCACGCTGCCGTCCGGGTCGCCGGGGAAGCTGCGGTTCAGGTTGCCGCCGTCCATCGGAGAGGTGCGGCGGCCGACCTGGGCCGCCGGGGTGTTCATCATCGGCACGATGATCACCCGTCCCTTGACGTCCTCGGCCTTGAGCGAGGTCGAGAGCTTCTGCAGCGCGGTGATGCCCTCGTACTCGTCGCCGTGATTGCCACCGGTCAGCAGGGCGGTGGGGCCTTCGCCGTTGGCGATCACGGTCACCGGGATCATCACCGCGCCCCAGGCGGACTCGTCATTGGAAATGGGCAGTTTCAGAAAGCCGTGCTGCACACCCTGGGCGTCGAAGTCGACGGTGGCGGAGATGGGGCTCTTGCGCTTGCTCATGGTGACTCCAGAAACAGGGACAACGGTCAGGTTTGATTGTAGTGGTGTTGGGCAACGTCGGTCACCGAGGGCTGTTCACACCGGGCCGGTCACACCGGGATGATCACACTGGGCCGGTTCGCTGTCGGTCATTCAGCAGGGCCTGAAGACAAGCCCTGCTCAGCCGGCCCTGTCCAGCCGACCCTGCCCTACTTGACGAACAGCTGTCGCGGAAACTCCGCCAGCGGCTCGGCGCCATTTTCGGTGATCAGGATGCTCTCGGTGATCTCGAGCCCCCAGTCATCCATCCACATCCCCGGCATGAAGTGGAAGGTCATGCCCGGTTGCAGGATGGTCTCGTCAGACGGACGCAGACTCATGGTGCGCTCGCCCCAGTCCGGCGGGTAGCTGATGCCGATGGGATAACCACAACGTGCACCGCCACGGTCGAAGCCATACTTGTCCATGGCCGCGCCGAGGGCCAGGGCGATGTCCGCGGTGCGGTTGCCCGGCTTGGCAACGGCCAGGCCATTCTCGATGCCTTCCAGCAATGCCGACTCGCCACGCACGAAGTCCCGCGGCGGCTTGCCGAGAAACACCGTGCGCGACAACGGACAGTGGTAGCGCTTGTAGCAGCCGGCGATCTCGAAGAAGGTGCCCTCGCCTTCGCGAAACGGCGTGTCGTCCCAGGTCAGGTGGGGGGCAGCCGCATCGCTGCCGGTGGGCAGCAATGGCACGATGGCAGGATAGTCGCCACCGTAGACGCGTCCTTCGCTGTCGGTCCAGCCCTCGATGCCGACCCGGTAGATCTCGGAGACCAGCTTGGACTTGGCAAGGCCCGGCTCGATCATCTCGAGAATGCGCGAGTGCATGCCCTCGACGATACGCGCAGCGATGCGCATGTACTCGATTTCACGCGGCGACTTGATCGCCCGACACCAGTTGACCAGCGAGTTGGCATCCTGGAAGCGCGCGTGGGGCATCTCCTTGATCAGGCTCTGGTAGGCCTTGGCGGAGAAGTAGTAGTTGTCCATCTCCATGCCCACGACGCCTTCGCACCAGCCACGATCCGGCATGATCGACTGCGCCAGATACTCCATCGGATGCATCTCGGGATTCTGGACATAGTAGTCGGGGTAGTAGGTGATATTGTCAGGGTCCATCCAGCAGGTACGCAGCGCACCATTGCTGTCCTGACGCCGTCCATACCACACGGGCTCGCCCTCGAGCCCCACCAGTACGCACTGATGGACATAGAACGACCAGCCGTCATAGCCGGTCAACCAGGCCATATTGGAGGGATCGCTGACAATCAGCACATCGATGCCTCGCATGGCCATCTCGGCACGCACCTTTTGCAGGCGCTGAGCATATTCCTCACGAGTGAACGGCAGGGATACCTGAATCATGAAACCACTCGCCACACAGTGTCATCACCGAAAAACCGGACTCACAGGAGTCCGGCGCGCCCTTGAAGCGACATTGCATCCCCTGTAGCGTGCTGACAGGTCACAATTGTCATGAGAAGCTCTTAACAGCGTCATGACAATGACTGATCAATGCCGTCTTGCTGATACTAGCACTACGAATAAGCTCCCGGTCAAAGGCTTTATTGGATCATGACAATTGACCTGCTGCCATATCTGGATGATAGCCAACCCAAGTATCTTGCGATTGCACGGGCACTTTCTCGCGCAATCCGTTCCGGTGAGCTTACGCCTGGGACCCGGCTGCCGCCCCACCGACAGTTGGCGGAGCACATAGGCGTCAGCGTGCAGACGGTGTCACGGGCCTATTCACAGGCAGAAAAGATGGGGCTTGTGCAAGCCAGGGTCGGCAGCGGCACCTGGATCAACGCCCTCGATGACAACCGCGAGTCCGCCTACCTGCGGGCCGGCGAACCGCGAACCGAACAGGCGGTGATCGACCTGTCGATCGCCCACCCGGTCTGCCCGCCAAGCCATGACCAGCATTTTCGCGATGCCCTGAGAACGCTGGCCGACAGCGCCCATCCGGACGTCTTCACGGCCTGCCGGCCGATCGCCGGCCTGCCCCATCAGCGCGAGCGCGCCAGCTGGTGGCTGAACGAGCGCCTGGGCATGCCAGGTGAAGCGGACGACCGCATCCTGACCAACGGTGGCGCCCACGGCATCATGCTGGCGATTTCCAGCGTGGTACAGCACGGCGACCTGGTCCTGACCGAGGCACTGACCGACCATGGCCTGATCGCTTTGTCGCGCACCCTGGGCTTCCAGCTGCGTGGCGTCACCATCGATAGCCAGGGCATCGTACCCGACGCCCTCGACGCCGCCTGTCATCGCTTCAAACCGCGCGCCGTGTGCCTGACCTCGTGCCAGCTCAATCCCACCGGGGCCACCCTGGACGAGACGCGCCGCGACGAGATCGCGGCGATTCTGGAGCGCCACGGGGTGTGGCTGATCGAGGACGACGTCCATACCCTGCTCGAGCCCGAGCCGCTGATGCCGATCAGCGCGCGCATTCCTTCCCATGCGTTCCACGTCACCAGTCTGACCAAGGCCACCCTGCCCGGGCTGCGCGCCGGCTACCTGACGGTGCCTCGCAGTCAGCTGCACCACACCCTGCCCCGCCTGCGGGCGACCTCCTGGATGGCCACACCGCTGTGCTTCGAGGTCGCCAACCTGTGGCTGGAGGACGGTACCGTCGAGCACATGGCACAGCAGCAGCGCGAGCTGCTGGCCGAGCGCCAGCAACTCGCCGCACGCATCCTGCACAGCCATGGCAGAGACTCCCGTCCCACCAGCCTGCACGTCTGGCTGTCGCTGCCGGGCAGCTGGCGGGCCGAGGAACTCCAGCAGCTGGCTGAACAGGAGGGGGTGGCCATCACCACCGCGACCCCCTTTATGGTCGAACAGAGTCCAGCGCCACGCCGGGTGCGCCTGAGCCTCGGCGCGGAGCCCGAGATCGAGCGTCTCGAGGACGGCCTCAAGCGTCTTGCCAGCCTGCTGGATGACGCTCCTCCGCCCATGATGCAGATTGTCTAC
>DJIP01000088.1:3271-4218 GCA_002433675.1 Halomonas halophila | reverse complement strand
CGCCTGCGCGCGGCTCAAGCAGGCCGGCGTGACCCTGCTCAACCAGAGCGTGATCCTCAAGGGGGTGAACGACTCGGTAGAGGCGCTGGAAGCGCTCTCGGAGCGGCTATTCGAGGCGGGCGTGCTGCCCTACTACCTGCATGCCTTCGACCCGGTGTCCGGGGCAGCCCACTTCGACGTGGCCGACGCCCGCGCCAACGCCCTGGTCGATGAGTTGCGCACCCGCCTGCCCGGCTTCCTGATGCCGACCCTGGTGCGCGAAGTCCCCGGCGAAGCCAGCAAGACGCCGTTGTAGCCGACCCCAAGCTTGCTGCAAAAAAACCGCCCCCGAGGTTTCCCCCGGGGGCGGTGCGTTTACGCCATTTACCGGCGGCGCGAATCAGGCCACGCTATCGGCGGTGACGTTGGGCGCCACCTCTTCGGTGGACAGGCAGCGGTTGATCGCGCTCATCACACCCTTGATCGAGGCGCTGGTGATGCTCTCGTCGGTACCGACGCCGAACACCGCCTCGCCCTTGACCCGGACCTCGACGTAGGCGATCGCCTCGGCGTCGGCGCCCTGACCACGGGAGTGCTCGTGGTAGTCGATGATCTCGATGTCGTGGCCTTCGCTGCGCAGCGCCTTGACGAAGGCCGCCAGCGGGCCGTTGCCTTCGCCGCTGATGGTGTGGCGCTCACCGTCCTTGGCGATGCAGGCCTCCAGCGTCACCGTCGGGCTGTCCGGCTCGGACGACAGACGGTGGCTGACCAGGCTGTAGGGCTCGGTCTTGGCCAGGTACTCGTCGACGAAGGTCTGGTAGATCATCGCCGAGGTGATCTCCTTGCCGACCCGATCGGCCACCTCCTGCACCACCAGACTGAATTCCATGGACAGCCGGCGCGGCAGTTCGATGCCGTGCTCCTGTTCCAGCAGGTAGCTGACCCCGCCCTTGCCGGACTGGCTGTTG
>DJIP01000088.1:0-2961 GCA_002433675.1 Halomonas halophila | reverse complement strand
CCGCCCTTGCCGGACTGGCTGTTGACGCGGATCACCGCCTCGTAGCTGCGGCCCACGTCGAGCGGGTCGATGGGCAGGTAAGGCACCGCCCAGACGCTGTCCGGATCTTCCTTGCGCAGCGCCATGCCCTTCTTGATGGCGTCCTGGTGGGAGCCAGAGAAGGCGGTGAACACCAGATCGCCGACGTAGGGATGACGCGGGTGGACCGGCAGCTGGTTGCAGTGCTCGACCTCGCGCATGATCGGGGTGATGTTGGAGAAGTCGAGGCCCGGATGGACGCCCTGGGTATAGAGGTTCATCGCCAGGGTGACGATGTCGACGTTGCCGGTGCGCTCACCGTTGCCGAACAGGGTGCCCTCGACCCGGTCGGCGCCGGCCATCACCGTCAGTTCAGCGGCGGCCACACCGGTACCACGGTCATTGTGGGGGTGGACGCTGACGATCAGGTGATCGCGGTGCTCGACGTTGCGGCAGAACCACTCGATCTGGTCGGCGTAGTTGTTGGGGGTGGCGCACTCCACCGTGGCCGGCAGGTTGACGATCATCTTGTTGTCGGCACTGGCCCCGAAGGTCTCGCGCACGGCGTTGACGATCTCCACCGCAAAGTCCATCTCGGTGGTGGTGAACAGCTCCGGAGAATACTGGAAGGTCCAGTTGGTCTCGGGGGCCGCCTTCATCAGGTCACGGATCTGGGTGGTGGCATCGACCGCAATCTGGATGCACTGGGGCTTGTCGACATTGAACACCACACGACGGAACACCGGATCGGTGGCGTTGTAGACGTGAACGATGGCGTTCTTGGCGCCCTTGAGCGATTCAAAGGTGCGCTCGATCAGGTGCGGGCGGGCCTGGGTCAGTACCTGGATGGTGACGTCGTCCGGGACCTTGTCTTCCTCGATCAGGCTGCGCACGAAGTCGAAGTCGGTCTGGGAGGCGGAGGGGAAGCCCACCTCGATCTGCTTGAAGCCAATCTTGACCAGCAGATCGAAGAAACGCTGCTTGCGCTCCTGGTCCATCGGATCGATCAGCGCCTGGTTACCGTCGCGCAGATCGACGCTGCACCACTGGGGCGGGGTCTCGATGCGCTGGCTGGGCCACTGCCGATCAGGCAGGTCCACGGCCACGAAGGGGCGGTACTTGGTCGAAGGGTCCTTGAGCATCATGGCGTTTTCTCCGGAATAGGGTGTGTCGAGCGAAGCGTTATTGGAAGGCCTGTTGGGCGGCCCGGCCAGCGCCTTGTGGGCAAAAGCCAGGTAAAAACGGCGACGCCCCGCTCGCCAGAGGCGAGCGGGGCGTCATAAGTCGTTCCAGGACCGAGACGATAGCGACCACGACAATTCGCGCACCAGCCATCCGTACATCGTCGCAACGACGAGAGCGGACACCACAGGTGGCGTGACGGGACGGGTTCATGGTGGGGCACTGGGTACTGGCGGACATCTTACAACCTCGACTCAACCTGACTGGTGGCGATCCTGCCGGCGACGCAAGCACAAAGGGCGTCGCCACGCGCATTCAAACGCGTAGTAGTAGTCGTAGGTCGAGGTGGCGAGATGTCATGTTCATGTGCTCTAGAAAATCAGTCTTCAGTCACGTTGTCAACTGCGGCGCGCCAGCGCGGGCGCCACGAGCGCTCGCTGTCATGTGAATGTCCTCGAGCCGGACTAGGGTAATAGAGCGATTCCGGCGCCCCGGAACCCCCGCAATCTCTGACAACACCACCAGACTCGTGCTGATGGTTCAGCATGGCTGACACAAAGGAGACGCTCCATGGATGCCCAGCACCACCGCCGCCCTGCTCCCCTCGCCGCGTTACTGTCATGCGCGATCACTGCCATCGCGCTCTGCGGGGCCATGGCCGCGCCCGCCATGGCCGATGACGATGCCTCCAACGCCAGCGCCTCTTCCTCCCTGCCGGTCAGTCTGGGCCCCCGCCCCTACTTTCTGATCGACGACATGGACGAGGACAATGCCCAGTCCGCCGAGCTCAAGGCGACCCTTGAGCAGTGCGCGGCCAACCTTGAGCAGCCCACCCGGAGCGACTTCTCCATCGGCCACCGCGGCGCACCCCTGATGTTCCCCGAGCATACCCGCGAATCCTACCTGGCCGCCGCGCGCATGGGGGCTGGTGTGCTCGAGTGCGACGTGGCCTTCACCGAAGACAAGGAACTGGTCTGCCGCCACTCCCAGTGCGACCTGCACGGCACCACCAATATCCTCGAGACCGAACTCGCCGAGCAGTGCAGCGTGCCACCGACCTTCGATGCCGATGGCAAGTTGACCAACGCCGCCGACGTCCAGTGCTGCACCAGCGACATCACCCTGGCCGAGTTCAAGACCCTGGAAGGCCGCATGGACGGCGTCGACACCAGCGCCGACACCCTGGAGGCCTACCTGGCCGGCAACCCGCGCTGGCGCACCGAACTCTACGCCGATCGCGGCACCCTGATGAGTCACGCCGAAAGCATCGCGCTGTTCCAGGACCTGGGCGTCAAGATGACCCCGGAGCTGAAGACACCGAGCGTCGAGATGCCCTTCGACGGCATGAGCCAGCAGGACTACGCCCAGAAACTGATCGACGAGTACGTCGAGGCCGGCGTGCCCGCAGAAGACGTCTTTCCCCAGTCGTTTCTGCTCGATGACGTGCGCTACTGGGTCGACAACACCGAGTTCGCCGACCAGGCGGTGTACCTGGACGATCGCTATGACGTGGAAGGTTTCGACGTGACCGATCCCGCAAGCTGGGAGCCGTCGATGCAGGAACTGGCCGATATGGGGGTGAAGATTCTGGCCCCGCCGATGTGGATGCTGCTGGCCGAGGGGGACAACGAAGACCGGCCCATCGTGCCATCGGTCTACGCAGAGAAGGCCAAGGAGGCGGGACTGGAGCTGATCGCCTGGTCGTTCGAGCGCTCTGCACCGCTGACCCGTGACGGAGCCTGGTACCACCAGACCATCGAC
>DJIP01000367.1:34609-51052 GCA_002433675.1 Halomonas halophila | reverse complement strand
GACGCTTACTCGACCGGGCCGCTATCCAGCTCGCTGAACACGACCTGGGCGTAGTCGCCGTGTTGCTGGTCGGTCTCCCACACCCCGGTACCCAGGCAGGCGCCAGATTCCGGCTTGGTGTTGCACTGGTTATAGGAACCCGCCTTGAAGTACATCCAGTCACCGGCGTAGCCGTGCGGATGGTCGGCCTCGTCGACCTCGCCGTCGGGACCGACGTTGTCGGCCAGGTTCTGCTCGAAGGTGCGGGTGGGGTGGCCGTCTGACGCGAAGGTCAGGTGCATGACGTCGTCCTTGACCTCGACCCGATAGCGGAAGCTCTCGCCCAGGGCGATGCCCGCCTCGCCCGGATCCTCGCTGCCGCTCCAGTCGTTGCCCCACACCGCGTGGCTGATATCGATGCGCTCGGGGTCATCCTTCTCGAGGTTGCGTTCGTAGTTCCAGAACACCGAGCCGGTCTCGTGGTCGGGAAACTTCTTGTAGTAGATCTTCAGCGGTTCGTTGCCGTGGCCGAAGCCATTGTCCTGGGCCAGCACCGCTTCGTCCTTGCCGGCGTGGATCTGGCCGATGACCACCGAGTAGGCTGCCGCCCGGTCGGGCTTGTCGGTGCGCTCGGCGACGTGATCGACCCGCAGGGTGGCATCGAGGTAGCCGCCGATCTGGGCGTAGCGGTCAGCCTCGGGGTGGGAGGCGAGGGCAAAGTTCTGCTCAGGTGCCTTGGGGCCGAAGGCGTCGTCGGCGCCGGCCAGCATCTGGCGCAGTTCCGTGCGTGCATTGCTGGAATTGGGGGTGGTGAAGGCGCTATTGGGGGTCACGAAGACCAGATGATTGTTGTTGTTCAGATAGTAGTAGTCCGGATGTTGATAGGACTGAAGCTCGCCGACCGATATCTCGTCGACGTCGTCGTCGCCGTCAGCGTCCATGGGCAGGGTCAACTTCCAGGTCGTGAGGTCGAAGACCTGCGCCGGTGGCGTACCCTCGTCGGCGGCCATGGAGGATACACCGAAGGAGGAGACGGCCAGGGCCGACAGCGCGACGATCAGGGGCTTGCGAAGGGGGTGTCGAAGAGACTGGTAAAGGGGCTGGCAAAGGGAATGGCGGTGGGAGAGAAAACGGCTGAGATGGTCGTGTTCGAGCACGGCGTTGTTCCTTGTTGTGCTGGGGTGGCATCAGCAAGGCTAGAATTGCGTTTCAATATTGTCAAAGATGATTCATCAAAAATAAAACGAGGTTTTGTTTGTATGGGTTCCATGCCTGATAAAAAAACCGCCCGGAAGGGCGGCAAGGCGGGGAACCTGTAGGGCCTACGCGTGGCAGTCGACAAGGGTGGCCTGGGGTGAGCCGATAAGCGGCCCGTCTTCCGACGTGGCGTGAAGGGCCGTTGGCACATCGACCTTGAAGCGGCCCACCAGCGAGGCCATGTCGCGAGCCCGCTTGTCGAGGGACTCGCTGGCGGTGGCAACGCGTTCGACCAGGCCGGTGTTGCGCTGGGTGACGTCCTCGAGTTGCGCCAGTGCCTGAGTGATCTGTTCGATACCCAGCGACTGCTCGGTCGCCGCGGTGGAAATCTCCGACACCAGGGTCGCCGTCTGCTGGGCATGCTCGGAGATGGTGACCAGCGCCTCGCTGGTGGAAGCCACCAGTCGCTCCCCCTTGTCGACCCGCTGCGTACTGGTGGTGATCAACCGGCGGATCAGGGTGGCTTCCTCTGCGCAGCGGCTGGCGAGTTTCTGCACCTCCGAGGCCACCACCGAAAACCCTCGACCCTGGTCGCCGGCGCGTGCCGCCTCCACCGAAGCGTTCAGGGCCAGAATATTGGTCTGGAAGGCGATGTCGTCGATGGCCTCGACGATCCTGGTGACTTCCTGGTTGGCGTCGCGAATCTGTTCCATGGCTGTGTGGGTCTGGGCGGCGGTCTGGCTCAGGTCGTTGGCGCGGCAGGCGACTTCACGGGTCATTTCCTGCGCCTGGCGAGCGGAGTCCGAGGTCTGCTTCACGGTGGCGGTGATCTGCTCCATGCTGGAAGCGGTCTGGATCAGTGAGGCCGCCTGCTGCTCCGTTCTGCTCGCCAGGTCCTGGTTGCCCCGGGTGATTTCTCCACTGACCACCTCGACGGCGCTGGCGCTCTTCTTCAGGTTGACCACCAGGCTGGCAATATTGCTCAGCGAGTCGTTGAAGGCGCGGTAAAGCTGAGACAGCTCGTCCTTGCCAGGGACCTCCAGTCGCTTGGTCAGGTCATCCTTCTGCTCGCGGATGTCTGCCAGGGCAGCCTTGAGGGGACGAACCACGCTACGGGCGGTGATGATCGAAAAGGCAAGGGTGACGAGCAAGACGGCAAGCATGACCAGGGCGTGCTTGAGCAGGTAGCTGAAGGACGCTTTCTGCAAGTCGTCAATACGTGCCAGAAGGTACTGCTCTGCCGACCGGGAGATCTGCTGAATGCCATCGATATACTCGGTCTGGGCCTCGAACCACTCCTGGTGATCGATACCGAAGCCGCCGCTTGAGGCCTTTTCGAGGACCACGCTGCGCATGGCATTCAAACGCTCGCCAAGTGCGCTGTCGGTCAGCGTCTTGAGCTCCTCCTGAACCCTCGGTGATGAAAGCTCGAAGAAGTTCTTCTTGTGCACATCGGACTTCACGATCAACGAAAGCAGCTTCCTGAACATTGCAGGCGATATCGCGTCGGCGCTGAAAGATGCCGCCAGTACCGCCCGTTCTATGCCGGCCAGCTCCTTGATGTTCAAAAGGTCATAATAGGCCGTCAGCTGACGGGCGACCTCTCCCTGGTCGACGCCAAAGGTCAGCTTGGCGACGATATCGATCAGTGCCTCGTTGATGTTGGTATAAGCGTCTGTCGATGCTTCGGCAGTTATGTCGAGACCATCGACCTTGCGCCGTAGGTCATCCTTTCCCTCAAGCAGACGCTTCGCCAGATCGACCTGTGCTTCGATTCGAGGGTCGTGACGGGAAAAATCGATGTCAGCGATGTAGCGGTCAAATGATTCGGCCTGGGTATTGGTCGCCTCACGTTGCACTGGTAGCTCTGTATGAAAGTTGCGGCCCTGACTGCTGAGAAAGGCGGCCGTCATCCCCCGTTCGCGCTGAAGTTCGTGCACCAGATTGGCCGAATGACGCCCGAGGATCGCCACCTCTTGAAGATTGTCCATCCGGGTAACGACCGCCTGACGTTCCAGCACCGTGGAGAGCGTCATCCACAGGATGGAAAGCAGCGGCAAGAAAAGCACCAGGAAGAACTTTCTTCCCATGGTCAGGCGATCAAGGAGTGATGTCATTGGCAGCGGGCTCATGCTGGGAGGGGCCAACCGGCAGTCCTGGCATGAGCGAAGTCATTTCCTGGCTTGCTCATCGCTCGGACTGCCTCCGATTAGCAGCGATGCCAGGGTTATCGACCCATGAAAGCGTCAAGTTGAGAGGAATATGCTAAAGCGCTTCGCACCAATGATCTGGGTCATGAGAGCAGCCGGTTCTCGGCCATGATGCTCAGGTTTGACCGCGACTATTCGCTGGGTGACGGAGGTTTCACGAGAATGGCCGCCTCGGAAGGCGGCTTGTCTTTTTGCCTAAACCTCAGAACCCTGGTCCTGAGGCGAGTCGGAGGGATGTTTTCGGTCAAGCAGGGTGGTCAGGGAGGGATGCGTTCGGATGGCGGGCATGGGCGCGATGGCTACGGCCGACGAGGGTCACGCCGATATACAGAGCCGACGACACCACGCAGCCGGTCAGCGGACCGATCAACCAGCCCACATCGGCGAACAGCATCATGTAGCCGCTGGTGAAGAAGCCGCCGAGCATGGCCGCCAGCGCCCCCCAGGCCGAGCCCTGCCAGAAGGTCGAGATGAACACCGGGCCGATCAGGCTGGCGAGCAGGGTGCCGGTGCCGAGGATACCGAGCCAGGACAGCATGAAGGGCGGTGCGTAGAGCATCATCAGCAGCGCCAGCACCCCGAGCACCAGCACCGCGGCCCGGTTCAGGCCCAGGACACGCCGTGCCGAAGGCTGGCGTTCGGCAAAGATCGCCAGGCGCAGGTCGTGGGAGACGCTGGAGGCCACGGTGTGCAAAAGGGAGTTGGCGGTGGACTTCATGGCGAAGATGATGAACAAGGTGATGACGCCCTGGATCGCCGGATGCATGAACTGCTCGAGATAGACCGGCATGGCGCTGTCGGGGTCCGCCAGTCCCGGCAGCTTGACCCTGACGTAGAGCCCGACCAGCGGAATCAGACTGAGCAGGCCGCCGAGCACCGCGACGTAGATACCGACCTTGTGCAGCTTGACCTCGGGCTTGAAGGCCAGGAAGCGGATCGCCATGAACGGCAGCACCGCCGCGAACAGAAAGGCGTAGGGCAGGACCAGGAAGACGTTGCCTCGGGAGGCGCCGTAGTGGGCCCCGTTGGTCGGGTTCAGCAGCTCCGGGTCGATGGCGTTCAAGCCGCTTTCCCACTCGTTCACGTCAATGGTGGTCAGCATCTGGATGACGATGATGACCGCCGCCAGGGCCATGCCCCAGACCATGATGGTGTCGGTCCAGGCTACCGCGGCCAGCCCCCCGAGCATGGTGTAGAGGATGATCACCCCGACCATCAGCATGGCGCTCTGGTCGAGCTCGATGCCCAGCCAGCTGGCACCCAGAAGCCCCACCGCCTTGATCTGACTGGTCAGGAAGACCAGTAGCAGCACTACGGTGATGATCGCCGATACCGCCTGCAGCACTCGCCCCATGGCGCCGCCGCCGTGGGACTGGCCGATGTACTCGGGGATGGTGTTGCTGCCCATCTCGATCGCCTTGCGCTGCATGAAGCGGGCGAAGTAGAGCACCGCGATGACCATCGCCGGTGCAAAGAAGAAGTTGCCCAGCACCTCGATGGCACCAAACTGGTAGGTGACCCCGGGCGAGCCCATGAAGCCCCAGCCGCTGAATCCGGTGGCAACGATGGTACCGGCACCGACGAAGGCCCCCAGCGAGCGCCCGGCGACCAGGAAGCCGGCGGCGTCATCCTTGCGCATGCGCCGCGAGGACAGGTAGCCCAGATAGAGCATCAGGCCGAAGGTCATCAGCAGAAGCGCCCAATTGAACAGGGTAAAGGAATCCATGTGCGTCACCTCGGTTGGCGGGCCTTGAGTTCTCGACGCAGGTAGGCTGCACCGGTGTGAATCAGCATGTAGAGCGTTAGAATGGCAAAGGTGGTCAATACCCAGGAGTTCATGAGGAAGCCTCTATTGTTTGTTGTTGGACGTCGACAATCGGCAGTCGTCGAGAGGTAGCGTCGATTTCCATCGACAGATTCAAGGTATTTTCTTGCCGCTGATGCGACCAATAAGAACGACAAATCGATGCATGATCTATGCCAATGAGGCCCCAGGTTGAAGACGATACCGAGTGAGTTATTGCGTACCTTCGTGACCATCAATGAGCTGGGAGGCTTTACCGCGGCAGGAGAGCGCCTGGGGCGTTCCCAGCCCGCCATCAGCCTGCAGATGAAGAAGCTCGAGGAGATGCTGGGTACTCGCCTGTTTCTGCGCGGAAGTCAGCTGGAAATGACCCAGGATGGTGACTATCTCTACCAGGAAGCCAGGGCCATGCTGGCGATCAATGACCGGCTGGTGGAGAAGCTTTGCGGAGGGGGCGTCAGTGGCAAGGTAAGGCTAGGTATTCCCAACGATTTCGAGCTGGCATTTGTGCCGCGAGTGCTGAGGAATCTGGCGCGGGTCTACCCCAATATCGAGGTCGAGGTCGACTGTGAGATCAGCAGGGTCATACTCCAGCGTTTTCACCGGCATCACTACGATATCGCCCTGGTGATGGAGCCGGAAAGGGTCGACGATGATCGCGATGCTCGGGATATCCGGGTAGATGACCTGGTCTGGGTGGTCGGCGACACGGCATTGCTCGAGGGTGAAGCGCCGCTGCCTCTGGTCACCTATCCCCTGGGGTGCCTGTACCGCTCGGCGGCGGAAGCGGCGTTGAGGGCCAGGGCGATGCCCTATCGGGTGAGCTACGCCAGTACCAGCCTGCTCGGTATCTTCACCGCGGTGGAAGAGGGCCTGGGTGTGACCGCCCTGGCGCGCAGCGTCAGCCCCGACCACTTGCACTGCGTGGATGGGGCGGACCGGCTGCCCGAGCTTGGACGGGTGACCTTCGGCCTGCACTACCAGACCGGCGAGCTGTCCGTGGCGGCGCACCACGTGCTGAACTACCTCAGGGCCGGGCTCGCCGACATGGGGGGCGAGCGGCCCCCCATGTCACGTCCCGGCCGGTGATCGCCGGATCGGTTCAACCCACGATGTTGTGCGCCGGCCCGTAGGGGAAGCCGGTGATATTGTCGGCGCCGTCTTCCTTGACCACCAGGATGTCGTGCTCGCGGTAGCCACCGGCGCCGGGCTGGCCTTCGGGAATCATCAGCATGGGCTCCATCGACACCACCATGTTGGGCTCCAGTACGGTATCGATGTCCTCGCGCAGTTCGAGACCCGCCTCGCGGCCGTAGTAGTGGCTCAGGGTGCCGAAGGAGTGCCCGTAGCCAAAGGTGCGGTACTTGAGAACGTCGTGTCTGGCGAAGATCTCGTTGAGCTCGTGGGCGATGTCGCTGCAGCGGGCACCGGGGCGAATCAGCTGCTGTCCGCGCTCATGGACCTCGCAGTTGATTTCCCACAGCCGCAGATGGGCATCGCTTGCGTGCTCGCAGAACAGGGTGCGCTCCAGCGCCGTGTAGTAGCCCGAGATCATCGGGAAGGTGTTGAGGCTCAGGATGTCGCCGGGGCGCACGCGACGGCTGGTGACCGGATTGTGGGCGCCGTCGGTGTTGATGCCGGACTGGAACCATACCCAGGTGTCCATCAGCTCGCTCTGCGGGTAGGTCTTGGCGATCTCGCGCACCATGGCGCTCTGGCCGGCCAGGGCCACCTCGTACTCGGGCACCCCGGCGGCGATGGCGTCGCGTACCGCGACACCGCCCACGTCGGCGATACGCGCCCCCTGACGGATCAGCGCGATCTCTTCGGCGGACTTGATCATGCGCATCTGCATGGTGGGTACGCCGATGTCGACCAGCTCCACCTCGCCAAGGGCGCTTTCCAGCTTGTCGCGGTTGGCCAGGGTCAGATGGTCGAACTCCACCCCGATGCGTCGCTTGCCTTCGCATAGCCGCATGATGGCCTTGAAGAAGTTGTCCTTCTGCCAGTCGGTGTAGACGATGTTGTCGCCCAGACGGTTGCGCCGATACGGTTGGCCGCCGTCGATGTTGGCGGTAACGGTAGTAAAGCCTTCCTGGGTCACCACCAGTCCATAGTCGCGGCCAAAGCGACAATAGACGAAGTCACTGAAGTAATTGATGTTGTGATAGGAGGTCAGGACCACGGCATCGACCTGCTGCTTGGCCATGTGCTGGCGTAGACGGGCCAGGCGGCCCTGCATCTCGGCGTCGCTGAAGGTGGGGGTGACCTTTTCACCGTTGGGGATCTCGATCAGAGAGGGCAGTTGCATAGGGGCTCCTTGTAATTCTTGGCCGACAGGGCGGTGGTTCTCATCCTGCGCTGGCGCCAGCCTTGACGCTGACCACCACGCTGGATCGACTATCGCCGTGGAGCCGTCAACGGCGCCAATCACAACCGCAAATGCCCCCATTTGCGCCAGAAAAATGGTTCTTGAACAGTGCGCTAAAGGAGTGTCTGGAAGCGCTTGTGGTTGCCGCCCCAGGCCTGTCGAAGGGCCACCCTGGCCACTGTCCAATGGCTTTGCATAAATCAGGCTTATGCAAAGCATAAAATCTTGAAAATTGTCTAATACGCCTACCTGGCCGAGTCTCAAGTGACGCCTGTCTTGCCGTCAACAAAGCGGTGGCGGGCCCAGATCACAATCACAACGACTCAACGGGTACCCCCATGACCTCCAGGATGCTCCCCCTGCTGGCGCTTGGCGCCTTCGCCTGTCTTTCTACCTCGGCCCAGGCCCTCGACATCAAGCTAGGCCACGTGCTGGCCCCGACCCATAGCTGGCATATCGCCGCCGAAGGCTTCGCCGACGAGGTGCGCGAGGCCACCGAGGGTCGCGTCAACTTCCAGGTCTTCCCCAGCGGCCAGCTCGGCAACGAAAAGACCATGGTCGAAGGCATGCAGATCGGCAGCGTTCCCGCCGGGGTGATCGGCTGCGGCTCCTTCCAGCCGCTGGACGCCCGCTTCGGCATCGTCGAGCTGCCCTACTCCTGGGCGGACCGCCAGGACGCCTACGCCGCCTACGACGGTGAGCTGGGCGAGGCGCTGGAAGCCATCGCTTCCGACTACAACATGAAGATCCTGTCCTGGTGGGAGAACGGCTTTCGCCACGTCACCAACAACCAGGGCCCGGTCGAGACCCCCGAGGACCTGGCCGGCCTGAAGATCCGGGTAACCCCGGACAAGATGCGCCTGGATACCTTCACCGCGCTTGGCGCGAGTCCGGCCCCGCTGTCCTTCGGCGAGCTCTACTCGGCGCTGCAGCAGGGGGTATTCGACGCCCAGGAAAATCCGCTGTCGATCATCCATTCCTCGTCCTTCTTCGAGGTCCAGGACTACGTCTCGCTGACCGGACACGTATGGGCACCGGCCTGCCTGACCGTCGCCAACAACGTCTGGCAGCGCCTGTCCGAGGACGACCAGGCGGTAGTCCAGCAGTTGGCCGACGCCTGGCGTGACGAACAGCGTCGGATGACCCAGGAGGACGACTCGCGTCTTGTGGCCGAGCTCGAGGCCGAGGGCATGAGCGTCAACGAGGTCGATACCGCGCCGTTCAATGCCGCCGTCCAGGGCGTCTGGGCCGACTACGAAGACGTCTTTGGCAGCGACCTGATGGCGCTGGTGAAGCGCTATCGCGAAGGGCAGTGAGCGCGATGACCGTGCACGGCCTGCTGCATCCCGTGGCGCGTTTCGTCTCGCGCCTGTGCCTGGCGCTGGCCGGCATCGGCGCCGCCCTGCTGGCGGCGCTGGTCGCCTACTCGGTGTTCATGCGCTGGGTGGTGGGGGCACCGCCCCACTGGGCCGAAGAGCTGCCCCAGCTGGTGCTGGTGTGGACCGCGCTGCTGGCCGGCGTGGCCTGCACCTACAAGCGCAGCCACCTGAGCGCCGGACTGATGCCGCTGCTGGTGAGTTCCCCCGCCGTTCGCAGAGGGATCACCCGGGCCACTGACCTGCTGCTGCTGGTGATGCTGCTGTTGCTGGCCAAGGCTGGCTGGGACCTGGCCTGGCTGACCATGAGCCAGACCACCACGGCGCTGCAGCTACCTGCGGGGCTGGTGTATCTGTCGGTGCCGGTGTGCTGCGCCGGCATGGCGCTGGCGCAGTGTGACCATCTGCTGGCGCGCCAGCCGCTGCCACAGGAGGACGCCTCATGACCCTTGGTGCCTTGACCCTGGTGGGCGTCTTCGCCCTGGCGATCCTGATCGACATTCCCATCGCCTTCGGCCTGATCCTGGCGGTGCTGTCCTATCTGCTGATGTTCGGCGCGGCGCCGATGATGGTCTCTGCTCAGCAGTTCGTGGCGGGCATGGAGAGCTTCACCCTGCTGGCCATTCCGCTGTTCGTGATGGCCGCCCAGTTGATGAATCACGCCGGACTGACCCAGCGTCTGGTGCGCCTGTGCATGGCGCTGGTGGGCGACATCCGCGGCGGCCTGGCGGTGGTCGCGGTGCTGGCCTGCATGATGTTCGGGGCGCTGTCAGGCTCTGGCGTGGCCGACGTCATCGCCATCGGCAGCATGCTGCTGCCGGCGATGCAGCGCAGCGGCTATCACCGCGGCTTCAGCAGCGCCCTGGTGGGCACCGCCAGCTCCATCGGCACGGTGATCCCGCCGAGCATCGTGATGATCGTCTACGGCACCACCTCCAACACCTCGGTGGGCAAGCTGTTCATGGGCGGCGTGATCCCCGGCCTGCTTTTGACCCTGGCGCTGGTGGGGGTGGCCATCTATGTGTCACGCCGCAACGGCTGGTCCGGCGGTACCCGGCCCGAGCCCGGCGAGCGCAAGCGTGCCTTTATCGCCGCCCTGCCGGCGCTGTTGGTGCCGGTGCTGATCATCGGAGGCATCCGCTTCGGCGTCTTCACCCCCACCGAAGCCGCCGCCTCGGCCATCGTCTATGCGCTGATCGTCGGCACCCTGGTCTATCGCAGCCTGAGCCTTCGGGACATCGTCGACAGCGTCATTGCCACCGCGGAGACCTCCGGCGCCATCCTGGTCATCATCGGTGCCGCCGGCATGTTCGCCTGGGGCCTGACCTACGAACAGGTGCCCCAGGCCATCGCCACACTGATCGGCGAGATCACCGACAGCCGCTACGGCGTACTGCTGCTGCTGACCGTGGTGTTGCTGGTGCTCGGCTCCTTCATGGAAAGCATCGCCATCATCATCATCGTCACCCCCATCGTCATGCCGCTGTTGGTGCAGTACGGCATCGACCCGGTGCACTTCGGGGTGCTGCTGACGGTGAACCTGGCGATCGGCGCCAACACCCCGCCGCTGGGGGTCGACCTGATGGCCGCCTGCCGCATCGCCGGAATCAGCGTGATGGAGTCGTTGCGCTACCTGGGGCTGATGCTCGGGGCGATGGTCGCGGTACTGCTGCTGATCACCTTTGTGCCCGACATCGTGCTGTTCCTGCCGAACCTGATGGAGTGACCCATGGAGCCCCTGATCCCGACTCCTTCGTCCCGGGCCTCCTCGGCCCAGTCCCCCAAGCCCCTGGCCCAGTGTCGCAGCTGGCTGTTCGTGCCGGGGCATGACCCGGCACGCCTGGACCAGGCGCTGGACAGCGGCGCCGAGGCCATCATCGTCGACCTGGAGGAGTTCACCCCGGCCGCCGATCGCCGCCAGGCCTGCGACGACTTTGTCGCCTTCGCCGAGCGCTGCCGGCAGCACCAGCGGCTGCCCATGGCGCGCATCAACCCGCTGACCCAGGGCGGCAAGGGCGAGCTGGCGGCGCTGATGCGGGCACGACCTGCGGCCATCTTCCTGCCCCAGGTCGAGTCCTCCATGGACATCGTGCTGCTGGCCCTGGCACTGGCCCGCGAAGAGCGTCGCGTCGGCCTCGAACAGGGCTGTACCGCGCTGATACCGACGCTGGAGAGCGCCGCCGGTGTGGGCGCCGCAGCGGAGATCCTCAAGGCAAGTCCAAGGGTAAACGCGGCGCTTCTCGGCAGTGGCGATCTGTCGCGTGATCTGGGCATCGCCGCCGACGCCGAGCCAGGCGAGCGGGCCAGCGTCCTGGCGCCCTGGCGCCAGCGCTTCGTCGACGCCTGCGCCAAGGCCGAGTGTCTGGCCATCGACGGCCCCTGGCCTTACCGCGAGGGCTTCGAGCAAGACCTCGAGTGGGCCATGGCGCGGGGCTTTCGTGCCCGCTGCGTGGTGCTGCCCGAACACATCGCCCCGCTGCACCGCGCCCTGACAGACGCCTGAACCGTCTTTACCAACAACGATATCGAGAACCCTGACATGAGCCTGCCAGCCTCCACGCTTTCGCCAACCACGTCCCTTGCGCGCCGTAATGGCGGCCAGATCCTGATGGGCCAGTTGCGCGCCCACGGCGCCCGCCGGGTCTTTCTGGTGCCAGGGGAAAGCTATCTGCCCTGCATCGACGCCCTCAACGAGCATCGGGGCGCCATCGAGCCCATCGTCTGTCGTCAGGAAAGCGGCGCCGCCTACATGGCCGAGGCCTACGGCAAGCTGACCAACGAGCCGGGCATCTGCTTCGTGACCCGTGGCCCGGGGGCCACCAACGCCTCCATCGGGGTGCATACCGCCTTTCAGGACTCGACCCCGATGATCCTGTTCATCGGCCAGGTAGGGAACGACTTCGTCGAGCGCGAGGCCTTTCAGGAGATCGACTACCGTCGCATGTTCGGCCCCATGGCCAAGTGGGTCGCCCAGATCGATGCCACCGATCGTATCCCCGAGTACATCGCCCGGGCCTATCGCGTCGCCACCAGCGGGCGTCCCGGTCCGGTGGTGCTGGCGTTGCCGGAAGACACCCTGTGGGGCGAGGCCGAGGTGGCCGACGCCCAGCCCATGGCCAAGCTGCATTCCCACCCCGGCGCGGCTCAGCTCGAGGCGCTCAAGGCGCGTCTGGCCGAGGCCGAGCGGCCCTTCCTGCTGATCGGTGGCAGCGGCTGGACGGCACAGGCTCAGGCCCAGATGGCGGCCTTCGCCGAGCGTTTCGATCTGCCGGTGGGGGTGGCCTGGCGCCGGCTCGAGTGCTTCGACCAGCGCGATCCGCGCTTTGTCGGCCACGTCGGCTTCGCCATGGACGACGCCCTGCGCGAGCGGCTTGAGCATAGCGACCTGCTGATCGCCGTCGGCACCCGCATGGGCGAGGCCACCAGCGAAGGCTACTCGTGGATCCAGTCGCCGACTCCGCGCCAGACGCTGGTGCACGTCTACCCGGATCCCGAAGAGCTGGGCCGGGTCTATCATGCCGAGCTTGCCATCAACGCCGACGTGGTGGGCTTCGCCGCCGCCCTGGACGGGCTGGCGCCGGACACCTCACCGCGCTGGGCCGACCAGACGCGCGCCGCGCGCGCCGACTACCTGGCGACGCTTGAGCCCCAGCCGGCCCCGGGGCCGCTGAGTCTCGACAAGGTCGCCGCCAGCGTCGATCGTCGCCTGGACGGCCAGGGCTGCATCAGCGTGGGGGCCGGCAACTATGCGCTGTACGCCCACCGTTACGTGCGCTTCGCTGGGCTCGGCAGCTCGCTGGCGCCGACGGTGGGCTCCATGGGCTACGGCCTGCCGGCGGCGATCTCGTTCAAGCTCGAGCACCCCGATCGCCCGGCGGTGTGCTTCGCCGGTGACGGCTGCTTCCAGATGAACCTGCAGGAGCTGGGGGTGGCGCTGCAGTACGACGTCGGCCTGGTGATCCTTCTGTTCAACAACGGCATGTGGGGCACCATCCGCGCCCACCAGGAAAACGACTTTCCCGGCCGCGAGATCGCCCTGACCTTCACCAACCCGGCCTTCACCACCCTGGTCGAGTCCTATGGCGGCCTGGGCGAGATCGTCGAGCGTGACGAGGACTTCGACGCCGCCTTCGAGCGCGCCCTGGCCTTCGCCGAGCGCGAACGCCGTCCGGCGCTGATCGAATTGCGCTACGAGGCCGACGGCATCGCCCCGGGCAAGCGCCTGAGCGCCATCCGCGAGGCTGCCCTGGCGCGATAGCGCCATTGCATAAGCCGCGCTAGTGCCATTGCATAAGCTGCGCTAGTGCCATTGCATAAGCCGCGATAACGCCAATCTAAAAAGGCGCGGTAGCGCCGGTAAAGAAAGGCGCGCGAGCGCCCTGGTCCAGGCCCGTGTAGCGACGGATTAAAGTCCCTGAAGACTCGCTGAGCAGGGGGATCGGCCCCGCGCGGGCTTGGTCAGGTGTGACCACTCAGGTTCGACAGTTGGGCGCGTAAGCTTCTGATTGACCGAAGAACGCCGTGTCGAAATTGGCACCACAAGGGTGATTCGGTGTAGCGGGTGGTGGGCGCCGGCTGGCCCATGGGGTCGCTGGCTCTCGCGTTCCAGCATCCGGCCCATGGCGTCGCGGGTGAAGGTGGTGACCAGCTCACCTTCGCGAAGCTCGATCAGGGCGCCGCCATCGTCGTAGCGGTAGTGGCGGGTGCGCCCGTCGAAGCAGGTGTCCACGATTGCTGGGTAAGATCAAGTTGATGCGCTGGTTGATGCAGGCATTGTGACTTCCAATGCTATTTTTACTGAATGCGACATCCAGCGTCGAAGATCAGCTATTTACCACTCAGAGAGCCTGATAAAATTCTCTTCTTCTAAGAGACAAAGCCCGTGATCAGCATCTTCAGAAATAAGCACAATATCTCCCTCAATGTTTTTTAACGCAACCCTCAAGCAATCTAGGTTTCTACTGCTGAAGGTCAGGCCAAAGACTCGTTTATTCCAAGAAAGAAGTGTTATTTTTTTATTGTCTAATTGAGAAATAAATCCATCTACTATTTCTTGTTTTTTTTCAAAAGTTAATGAATTTGACGTGTTTTTTTCGATTGGGTCGCTGTTGGGAAAGTTAAATTTTTCGATCTCATGAGATATTGCTTTTTCAAATGCTATTTGCATAAGGTTTGCTGCCAAACCACCTGTGGTAAAGTCTTTCGGAGAAAAGCAATCCTCAATTTTTAGAGAAAATAGTATTCCTCTCATTCTTTGAATATCTTTTAAATCTTCTATGCGCTGCTTTCTAGCTAACATGAGCACCCCCTTCTGCTAGCTGAAAAACCTCTATCATCTTCTGGGTGATGCCCTGGTAGCTGGTCATATCGTCCTGGCTCCATTGGATCGCCTTTTGAGTCAGTTGCGCCGTGGAAGTGTGGCCCACGTCCAAACTGATCATCTTCATGGAGAACTACATAGCGACGGTCCCCAGGCTGCTCTCCGAACTGATAAACTGTTCGATTCTCGTAATTGTTGTCGTAAACATACTTGTGGGTATCAAACTGTGATGACTGTGGTATGCCGGCTTGACGTTTGGCAGCTCTAAATTCAGCTCTTCTCGTTGGAGTTTCCGCGCCACTCAACCCCAGCGGATCCACCCATCCTGTCGGATTGGGGGCGTACATGTACAGATTTTCGCCGCCGGCCAAGCCGATGGGATCCTGGGTGGTGAAGCGTCCCGTCTCTGGATCATAGTACCGATGGCGGTTGTAGTGCAGCCCGGTTTCTTCATCTAGGTACTGGCCCTGGAAGCGCAAGGGGTTGTCGGTGCGGGCGTCGTTGCCCTGGCCATCGCTGGTGTGGTGGAGCTGGCCCCAGGCGCGGTACTGGCCGACCCATGCGAGCTTGCCGTCGCATTCTGCCAGCTCCATCGGGGTGCCGAGGTGGTCGGTGTGGATGCTGTAGAGCGTCGGCTCGGTTGGCTGGTATTCGGTATAGAGCACCGTGCCGGTGCCGCTGCGGGTGTGGACGGCCTTAAAGCGGTTTTCGAGCTTGGCGGCGGGCACGAAGCTGTCGGGTTCGAACAGGTAGACCACCCGCCGTTCGGGGGTGAGGCCGGGGTACTCGAGCCGATGGCAGCGCTGGGCGATGGGCAGCGAGTGCTGCCGCTCGGGGTTCTCGCGGGCCAGTTCCAGTCGTTCGGGGCGAAACAGCGGCGGCAGGCCACCGACAAAACGCTCTTCGCTTTGCAGCAGGTCACCGTCCCAGTTGAACACCGTCAGCTCACTGGGCTGGCCCTGGCGGTTCACCTCTTTCCACACCCGTCGGCCGAGGCCGTCGTAGGCGTAGCGGGCGCGCATGCGCGGCACCGTGTCATCGCCCGCGGCGGGGGCATGAGGGTAGTGGCTGGCCTCGATCAGTCGGTGTTCGGGGTCGTACTGGTAATGCCAGGTCTCGCCGCTGGGGGCGATGCGTCGGGTCAGGTTGCCGCTGGCGTCGTAGTGGTAGTGGGTGCCGGCGTAGCGCTTGAGCAGGTTGCCCATGGCCGGTGACAGGCTGGCCGGTGCGCCAGGGCAATCGAGGCGAATGCGCTCCTCGGACCCGTGGTCGAGGTGATCGCGGGGGCGTTCGTGTCGCCAGCGGGTGGCGTCGGAGGGCGGGGTGTTGCTGCCGTTTTCGCTGGTTCGTTCTGGCGGCACGGGATCGACCAGATTGCCGGCCGGGTCGAAGGCGAACACTTCCTCAAGCCCTGGGGCGCTTGCCTGGCGCAGCCGGCCCAGTGGGTCGTAGCCGTAGCGGGTGGTGCCACGCAGGTTGTCGTCCACCTGGCTGAGCAGGCCGTTGGCGCTGTAGTGCCACTGGCGCCTGACGGTGGGGTGTCGGGGGCGGTCCTCGACGGATGCTTCGAGGGTGCGGATGTGCTGCTCGATCAGGCGTCCCAGCGGGTCGAAGCGTGATTCGACCTCGCGGCTGCCCTGGTGACGACGCACCTCGCGGTGCAGGTCGTCGCGCTCGAAGGCCATCAGCTCGCGCTGGTCCAGGGTCATGGCGTGGACATGGCCGGAGCCATAGCGCAGCCAGGCCAGGGTCTGGCCGTCGGGCAGGGTGGTGGTCTCGCGGTTGCCCAGGGCGTCGTGGGTGTGGCGGGTGACGCTGGAGTAGTCACCGCCGTTGGGCAGCTGATGACGCTGCACCTCGGCGATCAGGTTGTCGGCGGTGTCGAAGTGAAAGCGCGTCTCGCTGTGGCGGCTGGCGGCGCGGGTCAGGCGTCCCAGTGGGTCGTAGCCATAGCGGGTGGTCAGCGCGGGCTGGCCCGGTCGCTGGCTCTCGCGCTCCAGCACCCGGCCCATGGCGTCGCGGGTGAAGGTGGTGACCAGCTCGCCTTCGCGACGCTCGATCAGGGCGCCGCCATCGTCGTAGCGGTAGTGGCGGGTGCGCCCGTCGAAGCCGGTGTCCTCGATCAGTCGTCCACCGCCGTCATAGCGGAACTGCCAGCGGTCGCCGTTCTGGTTGGTCAGCGCCGA
>DJIP01000367.1:0-34239 GCA_002433675.1 Halomonas halophila | reverse complement strand
CGGCGCTCGATCGGCTGGCCCTTGCCATTGTAGCGATAGCGGGTGCGCTGCCCGGTGGGATCGAGATACTGGGTCAGCCGGCCGTCGCCGTCGTGGGAGAAGTGCTCGATGGCGCCGTCGGGGTGCTCGACGCTCAACAGCAGGCCGGTGGCGTCACGGGTGTAATGGGTGCGATGCCCGGCGGCGTCACGGCGCTCGATCAGCCAGCCACGGTGGTCGTAGCGAAACTGGGTGGTCTTGCGTGAACAGTCGCTGGCACTGGTCAGCCGCCCCTGGTCGTTCCAGCGGTACTGGTAGGTGTTGCCGGCGGCGTCGGTCATCGCCGTGGGCAGGCCGCGCGCGTCGTGGCTGAAGGTGGTGACGCGCCCGCTCGGGGCGATCTCTTGCAGCGGCAGGCCGCGTTCATCGAAGCGCAGCGAGCGTTCGCGCCCGTCAGGCTCGGTGACGCGCACCGGCAGGCCCTTGTCGTCGTAGTCGATGCGGGTGCTCAGGCCCTGGGGGTCGACCGTCTCGATCAGCCGACCCTGGTCGTCATAGCGATAGTGGGTGGTGCGTCCTTCGCCGTCGATATGGCGGATCAGCCGGCCGTGCTCGTCCCAGCGCCAGTGCTCGCTGCCCAGCGCCGGGTGGAAGGGGTGAGTGATCGACTCGATCTGGTTGTGATAGTTGTAGCGGTAGAAGGTCACCACGCCGTCGGCGTCGGTGACGCGGGTGTACCACAGGCCGCGATGGTACTCGAAGCGGGTGTCTTCGCTGCCGTCTTCCAGGCGGTTGCGTACGCAGCGCGCATCGTGAGCGGCGGGCAGGGCGCCCTCGGCCTTGCCCGGCCAGTCCCACTCGAGCTCCACCGCCAGGCCACTGCGGTGGGTGTAGCGGGTGACCAGATGGTGCTGGTAGCGGTACTCGCGGGTGTAGCCGCGCATATCACGACTTTCGATCAGATCACCGTCGGCGCTGTGCTGGTAGCGGACCAGCACCTCGGGCTCGTGCGCCTCGGCGGCTTCGTCATTGTGTTTGGTGACGTCCGCCCCGGGATAGTGGCGCACCACCTTGGCCAGCAGCCCCGCGCTGCTGTAGTGAAAGCGCAGCAGCAGGGCGGCGCCGTCGGTCAGCCGGTCCAGTCGGCCCTGGCGATAGCTCAGGTGCAGGGCGCGGCCGTCGCGCTCGCGCTGCTCGACCAGGCGGAAATGGACGCGCTCGCCCGGCCCGGACTTGCCGATGCGGCGGTAGAGCTCCTGACTGCCGTCGAGGTAGTGAAGCCGGTAGTGCTCGCTGTCGGGGTGTTCCAGGGTCACGCTTTCACGCGGGAGGAAGCGGCTGCCGCCGACCTCGAGGGGGGCGATGGGCAGGGCGCGGTTCAGGCTGTCGATAAAGGTCAACTGCTCGCCCAGGGCCTCGAAGCGGGTATGGAACGGGCTGCTCCAGCGGGCGCCCAGCTCGCTGTCATCGAGTTCGTCGATGCTGGAGCGGTAGTAGCGGGTCCATTCGACGTCGATCAGCCCCGGTACGCTGAAGTCGGTGTGCCACAGGTTCTCGTCACCCATCACATAGTCCACAGGGTTGGGACTGGTGGGGGTGGGGCGATGCAGCGAGCACACGCAGCCGGCCGGAGTGGCGCTTGGCTCGGCTTCGTGGCGGGTGGTCTGGCGGTTTTCCGCCGACAGGTAGTGGACCGTACGTTGCCCGGTGACGGCGGTGCCCTGGTGATTGACGCCCCTACGTTGCGACGACCTGCGGCGAGTCGCCTGGGCCAGGTCGCGTATCATCGGCAACAGGCGCTCGAACCCGGCGTTGACCATGGACCTGGCCATCCCGCCGAGCTGGCCGAGGAAGGCGATGAGGCGCTGACGGTCGTCACCAAAGGCCTCGAGCAGGCGGTCAAAGGCAATGAATACGACACGCTTGCCTTTCTCGAGAAGGTTCCACCACTCGGGGTTCTCGTCGATCAGTTTGAGCTGTGTGGCGGCATCGACTGGGTTGTTGATGAACTCGGCGAGTTTGCCGACGATGGTGTCAATTTCGCGCAACAGCTTCGGTTTCTGTTCCTCGAGCTTGGATTCGAGTTCTGCCAGAAAATCCATCGCCGCACCGCCGGCCTGGTTGACCAGAATCTGAGCGACGATGTCGACGCCTTCACCGCGGGCAAACGCCTGTATGCCTTCGCGGATCCCCGCACGTGCAGGTCGGGAGGCGTTGCCAAAGGCGGGCACCAGACCGATGGCGTCGATCACCAGCACCGCCCAGAGCCAGACGTTCTGGTAGTTCGGCGTGCCGTCTGCGTCGTTGCCATCGAGGTCAACCACGTCGCGGGCGACGTCGCCGATGGCCATGACGTTACCGACCACCGGCAGCATGTAGGCGGCCTGGACGACCACGTCGAGTACCGTGACGGAACCTTCCTCCACGTCCATCATTATCACGGCTTCCGGGGTCTCGCCTTCGCTGTAGGGCTCGGCGGTGATCACCCGGCGGTGATTGAGGTGTTCCCTCAGGGGGATAAGGCCGCCCCCGTGCTCATCGGCGGTGAATTCGGTCGGCACGGCCGGGCGCTGGCCGGTGTCTGCGATGGCCTCGGTGGGAAAGGGCCGATGCCCGGGGATCATGCCGTCATCCATCCTCAGTGCCCTCCGGTCACGTTTGGCTGGTCGCCAGGTACCGATGGCAGCTCATGAGATGGGGATGAAGGAACGAGGGTAGATGGCACGGTGGATCCTCCCTGAACGACGCAGTGGTTCGACTCTGGAGGATCCTACTGGCGAGGCGAGGCCGGGACAGCAGGAAGAAGGTGCTTTCAGAAAGGGCTTACGCTAGAAACATCCATGTCGTCCAAGATGTGCCGCAAAATGTCGAGTTCAGGCGTTATCGACGAGGGGCGGGCAGGGCGCGTTCTGGTACAAACGCGAAACGATCCAGGAGACACTTGTGCAAAGAGTCTTGCTGGTGAATGGGGAGGACCGGCGACGTCGGTGTACTCAGCTCCGATCCTCGTTCGTCAGGGCGTATCGTCAAAGGCGAGGGGCGCCTGGGCGGCGTCGGCCACGTCGATACCGGTGGTCAGGCGGTGCTCCATGGGCACCTTGGCCATGCTGGTGAGGAAGAACTCGATAAAGGTTGTCTCCGCCACGCTGGCGCGGCCTTCGCGGTGCCACATCAGGTGCAGGTCGATATCGGCCACGCCGTCGTAGGGCGGCAGCGGCCACAGCTCGCCGTCCGCCACCTGCCGGGCTACCAGGTGCTCCGGCAGGCAGCCGATACCCCAGCCGGCCATGACCATGCGCTGGATCTCCTGCAGACGACTGGACTGCCCCACCACCGGGCCCTTGAGGCCGTGCTGGGCGCGGAACACCGCCAGCGGCGACAGCACCCCGTCGAGCTGCTCGCTGCCGAAGGACACGTAGGCCTCCTGCTTGAGTTCTTCCATGGGCAGACTGTCGCGGCCGAACAGGCGGTGGCTGCGCCCGCAGTACAGCCGATAGCGCTGACGCGCTAGCACCTGACTGTCGAGGTTGTCCGGGCAACTCTGGGCCAGACAGATACCCAGCGCGCTCTGGCGTTGTGACAGGGCGTGCTGCACCTCCTGGCTCGACATGTCCTCGATTTCGAAGGTGATCTGTGGATAGCGACGATGGAAGGCCGCCAGCACGCTGTCGAGAAAGCGACACTGGATACCGGTGATAAAGGCCAGCGAGACGTGGCCGGCCACCTCCGGGTCCGACTCCCCCACCGAGGCCGCCAGGCGTGCCACATTGGCGTAGATATCCACCGCCTCGCGGTACACCAGCTGACCCGCCTGGGTCACCCGAAAGCGATGGCTGTCGCGTTCGATCAGCTTCTGGCCCAGCCGTTCTTCCAGCCGTTTCAGCGACAGGCTCACCGCCGGCTGAGACAGGTACAGGCGCACCGCCGCCTTGCTCACGCTCTCTTCCTGCACGATGACGATAAAGGTTCGCAGCAGGTTCCAGTCCAGGGTGTCGTGAATCGGCCGCATCACCGGCTCCTTTCATTTCTGTCAGCAAGAGGCGCTCGTGCGGACGATCTGTCCTCGCCGAAGGCGCCCTGATGTTGGCCTGTGTATGGTTGGCCAAGCTGTTGTCAGAGAATACACCGTCGGCCGTTGCCGGGCATGGGTTACCTCCTGCCAGCTTCGGCCTGGTCGAGGGTAACCGGCCAGGCGAGTCGATCCCTTCTTGCTGGAAAGAGCTGTTCTTCTGCTGAAAGGTGGCCGATAGGGTGTCGAAATTGTCGCCTGTTGCAATAACGACGATGGAGCTGGGTGGGCGTCTATACGAAGGAAGGTGTTTTCTATAGGTCGTTGTATTATATGGTTTATCAGGCGTTATTGGGGTTTTGTCTTATCATGTTTGGCGTAAAATACTTCGAGGTAATAGCCCTTTAATACGAGATTTTTCACAAGATAGTGCTCTTTATTTTTCTGGTTTTTATATTTTCATTTTGTTGTATAAATTCCGTAAATTCTACATATTAAAAATCGAAAAACTCGATCGGTGCCTTTCCATTGACCCCGGTGTGTCGGCCTGACTAGATTGAAGTGGTATCGAAGATCCTTCTGCCGGACGCATCCCGCCTCGGCCACGGATGATAACAACCATAAACGCGAGGAAGACCATGAATCGCTCCCTGTCCCGACTCTCCCGCTCCATCCTGACCGTGTCCGCGCTGTCGCTGTCTGCCCTGTCACTGTCGGCGCTGTCACCCGATGCCCAGGCCACCGATCTGCGCATGCTGTCGAGCTACGACCTGACCTCGGCCTACACCCGCGAAGTCGCCCAGCGCTATATCGACAAGGTCCAAGGCGCCAGCGACGGCGAGGTCTCCATCAGCCTCAATGGCCCCGACGTGGTGCCGCCGTTCGAACAGCTGCAGCCGGTCTCGGTAGGGGTGTTCGACCTGCTCTACACCCACGGCGCCTACCACACCAACACCACCGGAGTCGGTGCGGCCATGGACGGTGTCTTCGTCGATCCCGCCAAGACCCGCGAGTCCGGCCTGTGGGACTTCATCGACAGCCACTACAACGAGCTCGGCCTGAAGCTTCTGGCGATTCCGCCGCTCGGCTCCAGCGGTTTCCAGTACGTGCTCAAGGAGCCCATCGAAGGCTCGCCGGGCCTCGAGGGACGTCGTCTGCGCGGCAGCCCCACCTACACCAACGTGACCCAGGGCCTGGGTGGCACGCCGGTGCTGATGTCCAGCGGCGACGTCTACTCCTCGTTGGATCGTAACGTCATCGACGGCGCCGCCTGGGGCCTCAACGGCGTCGAGGATCTTGGCTGGCACGAGGTGGCGGGCTACTTCTCCAAGCCCACCTTCGGCCAGACCTACACCTACCTGCTGATGAACCTCGACACCTTCAATGGCCTCAGCGAGCAGGAGCAGTCGGTGCTGCTGGCCCAGGGCGAGGCGCTGGAAAGCGAGATCGCCGGGGTGCTCGACGAACTGGCGGTCGAGGAATGGGCGCGCCTGCGGGAGCTCGGCATGCACGAAACCGAGTTCGCCCCGGAAGACGCCGAGCGTCTCGACGAACTGGTGACCGAAGGCATCTGGCAGCTCGGCCTCGACAAGTCGCCGGAGGCGGTGGCCAAGATGCGCGAGATCGCCGAAAGCAACGACATGACCCCCTGATCGGATCGCTCCCATGCTGGCTACCCTTGCCCGTTGGCACGATGGCCTCACGCGATTCGGCTTCTACCTCGGCGGTGCCACCCTGTGTGGCATCGTCGTGTGTTTCTGGATCGAAGTGGTGGCCCGCTACTTCTTCAACGCCCCGACCCTGTGGTCGAGCTCCATCGTCGCCTACTGCCTGTGCCTGTCGGCCAGCCTGGCCATGCCGGAACTCGCCCGTACCCGTGGGCATATCGCCATCAGCGTGCTGCAGGACAGCCTGCCCGCCGCCCGTCGACAGGGCTTCGAGCGCTTCACCTCGCTGCTGACCGCGGCGGTGTGCGCGCTGGCGGCCTGGATGCTGATCAGCGAGAGCCTTCGCCAGTTGGCCAGCGGCACCACCACCGCCATGGGGCTCGATATCCCCAAGGTGTGGGTGTCGAGCTTTATCGGCTACGGCTTTTCCAACACCGCGCTGCACTTTCTGCGGCGCGCGCTGCTGCCCGCCACCGTCGAGTGGCCCAGCGACAGTCCACGGCAGGAGGCGTAGACGATGGAGTGGTATGTCACCCTGGGCCTGGCCGTCGCCCTGCTGATGGGGCTGTTCGCCCTCGGCGTGCCGGTGTTTGTGGCCTTTCTGGCGATCAACGTGGCCGGCACCTTCTGGCTGATGGGCAGCGCCGGCTTCGGCCTGTTTGCCAACAGCGTCTATGACACCGTCACCTCGGAGACGCTGACCACCATCGCGCTGTTCGTGCTGATGGGCGAGCTGCTGTTCCGATCGGGCTCCATCGACGTCATCTTCGATTCCCTCGACACCTTGATGGGGCGCATCAAGGGCCGCCTGTACTTCTTCGTGGTAGCCCTGTCGACGCTGTTCGGCGCACTGTCCGGCTCGGCCCTGGCGGTGACCGCCATGCTCAGCCGTTCGGCGCTGCCGACGATGCAGCAGCGTGGCTACGACGACCGTCTGTCGATCGGCCTGATCCTCGGCGGTGCCGGCCTTGCACCGATCATCCCGCCGAGCCTTCTGGTGATCATCATCGGCTCCATGGTCGACGTCTCCATCGCTCGCCTTTTGATCGCCGGTATCATTCCGGGCATGCTCCTGGCCGGGTTGTTCGTGACCTACGTGGTGGTGCGCATGATGCTGGACCCGTCGCGGGCACCGGCGGTGGACGACTCGGGCGGCGGCAACTGGCGCCAGCGCGGTCGGGCGCTGGCCAACATGGCGCCGTTCTCGATCATCATCTTCTCGGTGCTGGGGCTGATGATGCTGGGGGTGGCGACGCCGTCTGAGTCCGCCGCCACCGGCGTGCTCGGGGCCATTCTGGTGGCCTTCTACTACCGCAAGTTCAGCCTCAAGATGGCCGGCCAGGCGCTGCTGTCGTCGCTGTCGATCAGCGCCATGATCATCACCATCCTGGCCTGCTCCAAGCTGTTCAGTCAGCTTCTGTCCTTTACCGGGGCCACCTCCGGGCTGGTGGCCGCCGCCACCGCCATGGATCTGGACACCGGCCTGATGCTGCTGCTGTTGATGCTGATCCCGCTTATCGCCTGCATGTTCATCGACCAGATCGCCTTCATGATGGTGGTCATTCCGATCTACGCCCCGCTGCTCAAGGCCTACGGGTTCGACCCGGTGTGGTTCTGGACGCTGTTTCTGATCAACCTGGCGGTGGGCAGTCTGACCCCGCCGTTCGGCTACAACCTGTTCGCGGTCAAGGGCGGGGCACCCTCGGTGTCGATGCCGACCATCTACGCCGCCGCCTGGCCGATCGTGCTGTGCTTCCTGTTCGGCATGCTGATGCTGTACTGGGTGCCGGGACTGATCACCTGGCTGCCGAGCCTGATATAAGGAAAAACGCTGTGTACACCATCGCTGACCTGCCCGCCCCGCTGGACCCCGCCCGCCATCAGCGCCTGCTCGAGTGCGAGACCGCCACCATCGGCCACTTCCGCGAAGAGGGCTTCATCGACCCCGAGATCCGCTGCCAGCTCGACGAGGTGCGGGTGGCCGGGGTCGCCGTGACCCTGTCGCTGCCGCCGGGAGACGGCACCCTGCTCAACCACGCCATGCGCCTTCTGCGTCCCGGCGATGTGCTGGTGATCGATCGCCAGGGCGATCGTCGTCACGCCTGCTGGGGCGGGGTGCTGACCGAGGTCGGCTCGCACCTGGGACTGGCCGGGGTGATCATCGACGGCACCGCCACCGACCTTGCGACCCTGCGCGCAAAGCGCTTCCCGGTGTGGAGCCGCGGCGTCTCGTCGCTGACCACCAAGCTCGCCGACCAGGGCGGCGCCATGAACCTGCCGGTCAGCGTCGGTGGGGTGGTGGTATCCGCCGGCGACGTGGTGCTGGCCGACGAGAATGGCGTGGTGGTGCTGCCGCCCTCCGAGGTCGACGCGGTGATCGACCACACCCTGGAACTGCAGCGCCAGGAAGAACGCATCCTTGAGCGACTGGCCCAGGGCGAGTGCCTTCCGGACATCAGCGGAGCAAGTTCAATGGTCGAAAACCGGCTGACGCCGTCGAACTAACGACGCTGACGCCGTCGGCAAGCTGTCTTCCGCTGACATTCGGGTCGCGCAAGTGCCATGGTCGAACATCGACTGACACCATCGAACTGACATTGGTCTCTCCTGCACGACCAACAGACCAAAAAAAACCGCCCCGAAGGGCGGCAGGCTAGTCACGACCTTCCTGGTCGTGGACACCGCGGCCAGGAAAGCCAGACGGTGTCTTCAGGGAACACGGCTTTGTCGTGGTCGAGGGCTCGACCTTACTGACGAATCAGGTAGTCGAAGGCGCCGAGGGCGGCGGTGGCACCTGCCCCCACGGCGATGACGATCTGCTTGTAGGGCACGGTGGTGACGTCGCCGGCGGCGAAGATGCCGGGGACCGAGGTCATGCCATGGGCGTCGGTGATGATCTCGCCGCGCTCGGAGAGCTCGATCGGCGAGTCCTTGAGCCATTCGGTGTTGGGCACCAGGCCGATCTGCACGAACACACCTTCCAGCTCGACCTGCTTGAGCTCGCCGCTGGCGCGCTCTTCATAGCTCAGGCCGGTGACGCGGTTGCCGTCGCCGTTGATCTCGGTGGTGCGGGCACCGGAGATGATCTCGACGTTGGGCAGACTGCGCAGCTTCTTCTGCAGCACGGCGTCGGCACGCAGCTCGTCCATGAACTCGAACAGGGTCACGTGGGCGACGATGCCGGCCAGGTCGATGGCCGCCTCGACGCCGGAGTTGCCGCCGCCGATGACCGCGACGCGCTTGCCCTTGAACAGCGGGCCGTCGCAGTGCGGGCAGTAGGCCACGCCGCGGTTGCGGTACTCGGCCTCGCCGGGCACGTTCATCTCGCGCCAGCGGGCGCCGGTGGCCAGGATCAGCGTCTTGGCGCGCAGGCTGGCGCCGGAGGCGAAGCGCACCTCGTGCTCGCCGCCCGGCTCGCTTGACGGCACCAGAGCTTCTGCACGCTGCAGGTTCATGATGTCGACGTCGTACTGCTTGACGTGCTCTTCAAGCGCGGTGGCAAGCTTGGGCCCTTCGGTCTCCTGCACCGAGATGAAGTTCTCGATGGCCATGGTGTCGAGCACCTGGCCGCCGAAGCGCTCGGCGGCGACGCCGGTGCGGATACCCTTGCGCGCGGCATAGATGGAGGCGGCTGCTCCGGCGGGACCGCCGCCGATGGTCAGCACCTCGAAGGACTCCTTGGCGCTGATCTTCTCGGCTTCACGCTTTTCGGCGCCGGTGTCGACCTTGGCCAGGATCTGCTCGAGGGTCATGCGGCCCTGGTCGAAGGGCTCGCCGTTGAGGTAGACACTCGGCACCGACATGATCTCGCGGGCCTCGACCTCATCCTGGAACAGGGCGCCGTCGATGGCGTCGTGGGAGATCCGCGGGTTGAGAATGGCCATCAGGTTCAGCGCCTGGACCACGTCCGGGCAGTTCTGGCAGGACAGCGAGAAGTAGGTCTCGAAGTGCATGTCCGCGTCCAGCGCCTGGATCTGTTCGATCACCTCGGCGCTGGCCTTGGGCGGATGCCCGCCGACCTGCAGAAGTGCCAGCACCAGCGAGGTGAACTCGTGGCCCATGGGGATGCCGGCGAACACCACCCCGGTGGGGGCGCCATCACGATAAAGGGCGAACGACGGCGTGCGTGGGTCCGTGCCTTCGGTGGACAGGCTGATGTGGTCGCTGAGCGCGGCGATGTCGCTGAGCAGGCCGTGGAGTTCCCTGGACTTGTCGCCGTCATCGAGGGTGGCGACAAGCTCGAAGGGGCGGGTGACACGTTCGAGATAGGCTTTCAGCTGTTGCTTGAGAGAGTCGTCCAACATGACAGCGGCAATCCTGATAAAAATCGGAAAATGGTAGTCTGCGGCGGGAGCGTAGTGCCGGTATCGGCGAACTGGCCGATCATTGGGCCGCAGAATCCCCACCGGGCCGAAGGGCCCGATCTCGCATAAGCGACTGGTAGGACGACCGAGACGAACGACCCGGTGGGGAAAAGGGTGTCACCTCAGGGGTGACGGGCGCCTCTGGCGAGGCGCCGTGACTGCGACAAGGGACACTAAGGCTGAGTCAGCCAGCCTTGGCGCAGTCACATCTTGCTCAAGACACTTTCGGTCAAGTGTCAGATCTGGCGGACAAGTGTCAGATCTTGCGGACAAGGCTTAGATCTTGCCGACGAGGTCCAGGGACGGCGCCAGGGTCTCTTCGCCTTCCTTCCACTTGGCCGGGCACACCTCGTTGGGGTGGGCGGCGACGTACTGGGCAGCCTTGACCTTGCGCAGCAGCTCTTCGGCGTTGCGGCCGATGTTGCCGGCGTTGATCTCGACGATCTGGATCTTGCCCTCGGGGTCGATGACGAAGGTGCCACGCTCGGCCAGGCCGTCTTCCTCGATCAGTACCTCGAAGTTGCGCGAGATGGTCAGGGTCGGGTCGGCGATCATCGGGAACTGCAGCTTGCCGATGGTCTCGGAGCTGTCGTGCCAGGCCTTGTGGGTGAAGTGGGTGTCGGTGGAGACGCTGTAGATCTCGACGCCCAGCTTCTTGAATTCTTCGTAGTTGTCCGCCAGGTCACCAAGCTCGGTCGGGCAGACGAAGGTGAAGTCGGCCGGGTAGAAGAAGACGATGCTCCACTGGCCTTTCATGTCGTCGCTTGAGACGTCGACGAACTCGCCGTTGTGGTAAGCGGTGGCCTTGAACGGCTTGACTTCGGTGTTGATCAGGGACATTCCCGTCTCCTTTGAGCGATGGGTGTATTGTCTGAAGACAGGGCTCACCTTACGCAGAAACGAGCAATTGGATAAATTGAATGGTCCGATAATCCTGATAAGAGATGGCTATGGGGTGGCTGTTCCCTTTAGTCGGCCGCTCTTTCTAACCTGCCGTTTTGCCGGTGGTTTTCTTCTTTCGCTTTCTTCTTTCGCTTTCTTCGCTGAGTTGTCGGAGCGGCTCAGTGCTCGCTTAATCGCGCGCGCAGTCGGCTCACCGCCTGGCTATGGATCTGGCACACCCGGGACTCGCTGACTCCCAGCACGGCGCCGATCTCCTTGAGGTTGAGCTCCTCCTGGTAGTAGAGCGCCATCAGCAGTTTTTCCCGCTCGGGCAGCTCGGCGATGGCGGCGACCAGCGCCTCGCGGCGTTCGCCGTCGAGCAGTTCGGCCAGCGGCGCCATGCCGATCTGGTCGCTGAAGCGATGCTCGTTGCCTTCGGCGAGCAATTCCTCGAAGGGCATCAGCTGGCCATTGTTGACGTCGCTCAACAGGCGTCGGTAGCTGACCAGGTCCATGTCCAGCGCCTCGGCGATCTCGTGTTCCTCCGGGGGGCGGCCGAGGCGCTGCTGCAGCTCGCGGGTGGCCTCGTCCAGTGCCCGGGCCTGGCGGCGTACGCTGCGCGGCAGCCAGTCGCGGCTGCGCAGTTCGTCGAGCATGGCGCCGCGCACCCGCTGGCTGGCGAAGGTCGTGAACTGGGCGCCCTGGCTTGCATCGAAGCGCCCCAGCGCCTCCAGCAGGCCAACGATGCCGGCCTGGATCAGGTCATCCAGGTCGACCCCGGCGGGCAGCTTGACCTGCAGCGCCAGGGCCTGGCGACGCACCATGGGGAGGTAGGCTTCGAGCTGGGACTGATGCTCCATTCTGCCTTGTGCGGTGTACATGGCACTTTCCTCTGGGACAGCCTCAACGGTGGTTGACGATCACGCTCATGCCGTCGACAACGAGCGGCGACTCACCATCCAGGAGACGAAAACGAAAGACGAAGGGGCCGGCGGCGTCGAGGCCGGCGAAGTGTTCGGTGCTGCCGTGGGCGGCCTTAAGGCGAAGGCAGCGCTGTCCATGGCACAGGCGACCCTGCAGGCGGGCGCCAGGCGCTGCGTGGTAGCGCCACACCACCCGTTCGATCACACCCTCGACGCTGGCGGAGGGCGGGGTCAGCGGTCGCGACGACTGGTCGAGCTGGCTCGAGGCGACGGTCATGCGCGGGGCGTTGGCGGTCCAGGCACCGGGGAAGGCCTGGGCGCCGCTGGCGATCAGCCACAGTGCCAGCAGGGCGAGTGTCGCCAGGCGTCTCGGCGTAATCCGGGTTCTCCGGGCAAGGATCAAGGTTGGGAGCATGGTCACATTCCCCCGACCTGATGGGTGACGCGCAGCATGCGGTCGTCGGGGATCTCGGCCTGGGACATCACCACCAGGTGGCGCAGTCGACGGCGCAGGAAGCGTGCCAGCACCGGGCGCAGGCTCGGGGTGACCACCAGCACCGGCGGCTCGCCGGTGGCCTCGTGGCGACCCAGCGCCGCCTCGGTCTGGTCCATCAGGGTCTGGGCCAGGCCCGGCTCCAGGGCGCCGTTGCCGTTCATGGCCTGGTGCAGCACCTGTTCGAGCTGGGGCTCGAGGCCGATGACGTTGAGCGATTCCTGGCCGGCGAACCACTGCTGGGTGATGGCGCGGCCGAGCGCGATGCGCACCAGGGCGGTCAGCTCGGTGGGGTCCTGCTGATGGGGTGCGTGCTCGGCCAGGGTATCGAGGATGGTGCGCAGATCGCGGATCGACACGTCCTCGTCCAGCAACTGCTGCAGTACTCGGGTGAAGGCAGTCAGCGACAGCGCCTTGGGCACCACCTCCTCGACCAGCGACTTCTGCTCTGCGCTGAGCTTGTCGAGCAGCTTCTGCACCTCCTGGCGCCCCAGCATCTCGGAGGCGTGGCGGTGCAGCAGGTGGTTCAGGTGGGTGGCGACCACGGTGCTGGCGTCGACCACGGTGTAGCCGTAGACCTGGGCGCGTTCGCGCTGGCTGGCGTCGATCCACACCGCCGGCAGGCCGAAGGCCGGGTCCTGGGTCGGGGTGCCGTCCAGCTCGCCGGACACCTGGCCGGGGTCGATGGCCAGCCAGCGCCCGGGCCAGGCCTCGGCGCGGCCGATCTCGGCGCCCTTCAGGGTGACCCGGTAGGTGGAGGCGTCCAGCTCCAGGTTGTCGCGGATATGCACCACCGGTGGCAGGAAGCCGACCTCCTGGGCGAACTTCTTGCGCACGCTCTTGATCCGGCCAAGCAGTTCGCCCTGCTGGCGCGCGTCGACCAGCGGAATCAGCCGGTGGCCGACCTCCAGGCCCAGGGTATCGACCAGCTGGACGTCGTCCCAGCTCGCCTCCGGGGCTTCCGGGGGTGGCGGCGGGGCGGCGCTTTCCTGCTCTTCGACCAGGCGCTTCTCGGACTGGCGGGTCAGCCACCAGGCCAGGGTCGCAAGCAACCCGGTAAACAACAGGAACACCAGGTTGGGCATGCCCGGCACCAGGCCCAGCAGACCCATCACCCCGGCCGCCAGGATCAGCACCTTGGGATTGACGAACAGCTGGCTGATCATCTGCTGGCCGACGTCCTGGTCGGTGTTGACCCGGGACACCGTGACGCCGGCGGCGGTAGAGATCACCAGCGCCGGGATCTGGGCCACCAGGCCGTCGCCGATGGTCAGCAGGATGTAGGTGCGGGCGGCGTCGGAGAAGGCCATGTCGTACTGCATCAGGCCGATCATCAGCCCGCCCAGCACGTTGACCACCATGATGATCAGGCCGGCCATGGCGTCGCCGCGCACGAACTTGCTGGCGCCGTCCATGGAACCGTAGAAGTCGGCCTCCTGGGCCACCTCGGCGCGCCGTCGCTTGGCGTCTTCCTCGCCGATAAGACCGGCGTTGAGGTCGGCGTCGATGGCCATCTGCTTGCCCGGCATGGCGTCGAGCATGAAGCGTGCGCCCACTTCGGCGATGCGCCCGGCGCCCTTGGTGATGACCATGAAGTTGATGATCACCAGGATCAAGAACACCACCAGACCCACCGCGAAGTTGCCGCCGACCAGAAACTGGCCGAAGGCCTCGATGACCTTGCCGGCGGCGTCGCCGCCTTCGTGGCCATTCATCAGCACCACCCGGGTGGAGGCCACGTTGAGCGATAGCCGCAGAAGGGTGGTGAACAGCAGCACCGCAGGGAAGGCGGCGAAGTCCAGCGGCTTTTCGGTGAACATGCTGACCAGCAGCACCATCACCGCCAGGGCGATGTTGAAGGTGAACAGCACATCCAGGGCGAAGGGCGGCAGCGGCAGGATCATCATCGCCAGGATCATGATGATCAACAGCGGGCCGGCCAGCACCTTCATCGGGATCTCGGCCATCCAGTCGCGGCGGGTCAGGTACTGGGACAACGGCTTCATCCGTGGTCTCCCGCCGGGCTGGCGATGGCGCTGTGGTCAGGCGCTGGGGTCATGGTTGTCTCTCGTCTGCTGTCACATTGCGCTCTGGCGTGGAGGCGGCCACGGCAAGCTCTGCCGGCACCTGGATGGATTCTGGGGCGGGCGGCGGCGTCTCGCCTTCGCTGGCGGCGCGTTTGAGGCCGAAGGCCCAGGCCAGCACCTCGGCCACCGCGGTGTAGAGCTCCATGGGAATCTCGCGATCCAGATCCACGTGGCGGTACAGGGTGCGCGCCAGGGGCGGCGCCTCGAGCAGTGGCACGCCGGCCTCACCGGCCAGCTCGCGGATGCGCGCGGCCACCGCGTCGGCGCCCTTGGCGACGACCCGTGGTGCGCCCATGCTGCCTTCGCGGTAGCTCAGCGCCACCGCGTAGTGGGTGGGGTTGGTGACCACCACGTCGGCGTCGGGCACCTGGCTCATCATGCGGCCTCGGGCCATGGCCTGCTGCTGCTGGCGGATGCGGCCCTTGACCTGGGGGTCGCCCTCGGACTCCTTGTGCTCCTGCTTGATCTCTTCCTTGCTCATGCGCAGCTTCTTGGCGTGGCTCCATAGCTGGTAGGGCACGTCGATCAGGATCACCACCACCAGGGTCAGCACCATCAGCGCGCTTGCCTCGGCGGCCAGCTTCATCGATGCCGCCAGCGCCGCCGCGATGGGCAATTCCATCAGGCTCAGCGCCTCGCCCCGATGCAGGTAGACGAAGCCCAGGCCGACCCCGCCCACCAGCACCGACTTGGCGATGGCCTTGCCCAGCTCCGCCAGGGCCTGGGTGGAGAACATGCGCTTGAGGCCCTTGACCGGGTTCAGCTTCGACGCCTGGGGCTTGAGCGCCTTGGCCGACACCAGCCAGCCGCCGAGCAGCGCCGGCGCCACCAGCGCGATCAGGGTCAGCAGCAGAAACAGCGGAATCAGGCTAAGCAGGGTGCGACTGCCCAGGTCCAGCGCCTGGGACAGCATCGGCATGGTCTCCATGGCCTCGCGGCGCTCGAACAGGAAGGCCTGCTCCATCACGCTGCCCAGCTGGCCGTAGAGCATGGCACCCATGGACCACAGCCCGACCACGCCGCCGAGCAGCAGCATGAAGGTGGCGAGTTCCCGCGAACGCGCTACCTGGCCTTCCTCGCGCGCCTTCTCAAGGCGTCGCGGGGTGGCCTCTTCGGTCTTTTCCTGATCGCTGGAGCTGTCGGCCATGGGGGATCAACGGGCACAAGTTCTGGTATGGCCCATTGTCCCTTGGGCAGGCCAGTTCAAAGGCCCGAAAAGGTGACGAGAAAGAGGGCTTACCCCCTGATGGGGGAAGCCCTGTGTGATCCCGGGAAGGGATGGTAGGCGCGCGGCCCTTGGCGAGGCGGCTAGAAACCCAGTTCGTCGAGCAGGTCGTCGACCTGGTCCTGGCTCGCCACCACGTCGTTGCTCTCAGGCTTGACCTGGGGGCCGTTGAGCAACGAATCCTCGTTGCGCCGGCGCAGGCTGTCACGGGCTTCGCTCTCGGGCACGCTGTCGATCAGCACCTGCACCAGCTGGTCCTCGATCTCGCGGATGACGTCCATCATGCGCTTGATCACCTGGCCGGTCAGGTCCTGGAAGTCCTGGGCCATCAGGATCTCCAGCAACTCCTTCTGGGTGGCCTGGGTGTTCTCCGGCACCATCGTCAGGTAGGCACGGGTGTCGCTGACCAGGTCGCGGGCCTCGTCGAGCTCCTTGGGGGCGTCGAACCACTGCTGCCAGCGATCGTCCAGCGCCTTGGCGTGTTCGCTCAGACTATCCTGTAGCGGCTGGGCGCGGTCGATGGCGTTGAGCGAGCGTTCTGCCGCCTGTTCGGTCATGGTGGCGACGTAGCTGAGGCGGTCACGGGCGTCGGGGATGGCCTCTGCGGCCTTTTCGATCTCCTTGTCCAGGCCCAGCTCGCGCATGCTTTCACGCAGCATGCGGGTCAGCTGGCCGATGCGCTGGACCAGGTCGTCGCCCTGGGCGTTGGGCCCGGGGGCGGCGCTGGCGATCTGCTGTTGTGTCATCGTTGTCTCCTCGTGGCGCCAGGGCGTCACATACCGAGCTTTTCGAAGATCTTGTTGAGTTTTTCTTCGAGGGTGGCAGCGGTGAACGGCTTGACCACGTAACCGTTGGCGCCGGCTTGCGCCGCGGCGATGATGTTTTCCTTCTTGGCCTCGGCGGTCACCATCAGGACCGGCAGTGACTTCAGGGCATCGTCGCCACGGATGGCCTTGAGCATCTCCAGGCCGTCCAGGTTGGGCATGTTCCAGTCGGAGACCACGAAGTCGAAACCGCCTTCACGCAGTTTTGCCAGGCCGTCCTGGCCGTCCTCGGCCTCTTCCACATTGGTGAAGCCCAGCTCCTTGAGCAGGCTGCGCACGATGCGGCGCATGGTGGGAAAGTCGTCCACCACCAGGATGCGCATGTTCTTGTCGGCCATTGATACGGGTCCTCGTCGTCGTTGTCGCTTGGGGTGGAGGCCTAGAAGGCCTCCCATTCGGTTTCGTCGTGTCGCTGGCTCGCGCGGGCCTCAGGCTCGCGGCGACCATCGCCGTAGGGGGAGCCGTGGGGAGAGCCGGGGCGTGTGTCGTTGCCAGGGTCGTTGCCAGAGCCGGTTTCAGGGCCGGTTTCCGGGCCGGCGTTGGTGCTGGCGCTCGGCGTCAGCGGCTGTCCCGGCGCGCTTGCCAGCGCAACGGGGCTATCTGTCTCGAGCCCTGCTGGCAGGCGGAACACTTCCACCGCGGCGGCCAGCTGGCGCGCCTGCAGCGCCAGGTCTTCGGCGGCGCGTGACACCTGCTGCACCAGCGAGGCGTTCTGCTGGGTGGTCTGGTCCATCTGTACTACCGCCTGGCCGATCTGTCCGATGCCGTCGCTCTGCTCGCGGGAGGCCACGGCGATCTCGTCGACGATGTCGAGCACCCGGCGCACCGAGCTGACCACCTCTGCCATGGTCTCGCCGGCCTGGCGGGCGAGTCGGGTACCACCGTCGACACGGCTGGTGGAGGTCTCGATCAACGACTTGATGCGACCGGCGGCCTCGGCGCTGCGACTGGCCAGGCTGCGGACCTCGCCGGCGACCACCGCGAAGCCGCGGCCCTGTTCGCCGGCCCGTGCCGCCTCCACCGAGGCGTTGAGCGCCAGGATGTTGGTCTGAAAGGCGATGGCGTCGATCATCCCGGTGATCTCGCTGATCTGGCGCGAGTCCTGGCTGATGGTTTCCATGGTCTCCACCACCTGGCTGACCACCTGGCCACCTTGCTCGGCGGTGGTCGAGGCCTGGCTTGCCAGATGGCGTGCCTGGCCGGCGTTGTCGGCGTTCTGGGACACCGTGGTGGTGAGCTGCTCCATGCTGGCGGCGGTCTGTTCGATGGAGGCCGCCTGCTGTTCGGTGCGGGTCGCCAGATCGACATTGCCCGAGGCGATCTCGTGGCTGCCGCTGGCCATGCGGGTGCCGCCCCGGCGAACCTCGCTGACGGTCTGGCCAAGCTTGTGCTGCATTTCCTGCATGGCACGAAATAGCTGGCTGATCTCGTTGTCGCCCCGCACCTGGATCGGTCGCGACAGGTCGGCGTGGGCGATGGCGTCCAGGCTCTCTACCGCCCGTGCCAGCGGCTTGATCACCAGGCTTTTCAACAGCAGGTAGGCGCCGGCGATGGCCAGCAGGATCATCGCCAGGGCCGCCAGCTCCAGCCCGCGGTCCAGGCGTGACTGACGCTCGAAGTCGCTGACGATGGTGTTGCCGCGGGCGTCGGCGTAGCTGCTGAACGCATCGAGTGCCTGGTTGAGCTCGGCAAGTTCGGGGGCAAGCGCCAGGCTACCGGCCTCGAAGCCTTCGCTGTCGCCATCGCGCAGTGCCTCGATCAGCTTGACGGCGCCGTCCATGACCACCGGGTAGCGGTCCTCGATGCGCCCGCCGACGGCCTCGCCCTGGGGGGTGCGCGGCACCGCTGCGAAACGGTCGAAGTGGGACTCGGCACTGACGATCAGCTCCTGGGCCTTGTCCAGCCGATCCAGTTGCTGGCTGGTGGCAGCGACCTCGATCTCCAGCAGTGCCTCGTTGAGCAGGGCGTCACCGCGATTGACCGCGTTGAGCTGCTCGACGTTGATGCGGTTGAGCAGCGACAGGGTGTCGGCAGCCTTGTGACTGCTCAGCATGCCGATCCCCAGGCCGATGACCGAGGCGACCAGCAGGCTGGCCAGCATCACGATCATCAGGGTGTGCAGGCGAATATTGCGTAGTAGTGACACGGTGAACTCCTTGAGCGAATACGCCCTTCCCTGGGCGACCATCAGACGCGCTGGGCACGGCCAGCGGCGGCGACCAGCGCGAGAATCCTCGGCGCCACGTCAGGCAAGGCGACGGTTTCGTCCGCCCCTCCCAGGGCGATGGCTTCCCGCGGCATGCCGAACACCACGCAGCTGGCCTCGTCCTGGGCCAGGGTGGAAGCGCCGGCCTGGCGCATCTTCACAAGGCCGGCGGCTCCGTCCTTGCCCATGCCGGTGAGCAGTACGCCCACCGCGTTGGCGCCTGCCAGGCGTGCCACCGAGTCGAACATCACGTCCACCGAGGGGCGGTGGCGATTGACCGGCGGTCCGTCGTGCAGTCGGGCGATGTAGTTGGCGCCACTGCGGGCCAGCTCCAGGTGCATGTCACCCGGGGCGATGTAGGCGTGGCCGGGCAGCAGGCGCTCGCCGTCGCTGGCCTCCTTGACCGAGATCTGGCACAGCCGGTCCAGGCGCTCGGCGAAGGAGCGGGTAAAGCCGCCGGGCATATGCTGGGTGATGATGATGGCGGGGCTCGCCGCCGGCAGCGGCTCGAGCACCTGGCGGATGGCCTCGGTACCGCCGGTGGAGGCGCCGATGGCGACCAGCTTCTCGCTGCCGATGATGGGTGCCGACAGGCGCCTGGGGGGCTCCTGGTTCGGTCGCGTCTGGCGGGGGCGCGAGCGTGCCGCGGCGCGGATCTTGGCGGCGATGTCATTGGCGTAGTCGAGCATGCCGTCGCGGATGCCCAGGGTCGGCTTGGCGACAAAGTCCACCGCGCCCAGCTCCAGCGCGCGCAGGGTGATGTCGGAGCCGGCCTGGGTCAGCGACGACACCATCAGTACCGGCATCGGGCGCAGCCGCATCAACCGCTCGAGAAAGTCGAGGCCATCCATGCGCGGCATTTCCACGTCCAGGGTCAGCACGTCCGGGTTATGGCGCTTGATCAGATCCCGCGCCACCAGCGGATCGGGCGCCACCGCCACGACCTCCATGTCCGCCTGGGACTGGATGATTTCCTTCAACAGGTTGCGAATCAGGGCCGAGTCATCGACGCACAACACCTTGATCTTGGGGGCGCTCAAGCAGCTCTCCTAGGGGGATGGGCCAGTATCTGTGTTATCGGCTGCCGGGGAGGGATCTTTAGGCGTCGTTCAGCGCCCGGCCAGTCGATAGACGGTCTGGCCACGCAGACGGAAGGCGTCGCTGATCTGGGAGAAGTTTTCCGAATGGCCGGCGAACAGCAGGCCGTCGGGCTTGAGCAGCGGTGCAAAGCGTTCGAGGATCCGCGTCTGGGTCGGCTTGTCGAAGTAGATCATCACGTTACGGCAGAAGATCGCGTCAAACTTGCCTTCCAGGCCCCAGCTCGGGGCGAGCAGGTTGAGCGACTGGAACGCAACACGTTGGCTGACGTCGGGATGAATCCGCGCCATGCCCTCGTGGCGGCCCTTGCCACGCAGGAAGTGGCGCCGCTTGAGGCCCTCGTCCAGCCGCGCGAGCTGCTCGATGCTGTAGACCCCGGCGCGGGCCCGGGCCAGGGCGTCGGTGTCGATATCGGTGGCGATGACCTCGAACTTGCCGGTATTGCCGCTGAAGACATCGCTCAACGTCATGGCGATGGAGTAGGGCTCCTCGCCGGTGGAGGCGGCGGCACACCACACTCGGTAACCGCCGGTACGGCCACTGGCGTGCTCGGCCAGCAGCGGAAAGTGGTGGGCCTCACGGAAGAAGGCCGTCAGATTGGTGGTCAAGGCATTGGTGAACGCCTCCCATTCCCTGGCATCCGGACGTCGTTCGAGTCTTTCCAGATAGTCGCTGAAGCGGGTCAGACCATGATGGCGCAGGCGCTTGGCCAGACGGCTGTAGACCATCTCGCGCTTGTGCTCGGCCAGCACGATGCCGGCCCGCTCATGGATCAGCTGACGAATGCGGCTGAAGTCGCGCTCGGTCAGCAGCAGGTCACGCTCGAGCGAGGGGATCCCCTCGCTCGTGCTCCAGCTGCCTGGTGGTGCCAGGGGCTCGTTCAAAAGGCTTCCCACTCCTCATGGTGTGTCTGGGCGGCGGGCGCCGGCTCGCGTCGCGGCGCACTGTCGTCGGTCCGTGGTTCCTGACGCTCGCGCTTCTCGCTCACCGTTTCCTGGGCCGAGCCCTTCAAGCGGAAGGCGCGAATGGCGAAGGCCAGTGCCTCGCTGTGGGCACGCAGCTGGTAGGCGGCGGCGGCGGAGGTCTGGACACGGGCGGCGTTCTGCTGGGTCACCTGGTCCATCTCGGTCACCGCCTGGTTGATCTGGACGATGCCGTTGCTCTGCTCGTTGGAGGCGGCGGTGATCTCCGCCATGATGTCATTGACCCGGGTGGTGGCTTCCATGACCTCGGTCATGGAGGCTTCGGCCTGGCGCACCAGCTCGGCGCCGCCGTCGACCCGCTGGTTGGCGTCGTCGATCAGCCCACGGATCTCGCTGGCGGCATCGGCGCTGCGGCCGGCCAGCTTGCGTACCTCGCCGGCCACCACCGCAAAGCCACGACCCTGCTCGCCGGCCCGGGCGGCTTCCACCGAGGCATTCAGCGCCAGGATATTGGTCTGGAAGGCGATGGCATCGATGGTGGAGATGATCTCCGCCATCTTGCGCGAGCCCTCGGTAATCTCGCCCATGTTGCCCACCAGGCGCTGCATCAGCTCGCTGGTGGCCTGGGTGCGCTCGGCGTTGTCCGAGGCAAGACCACTGGCCTGACGCGCGTTGTCGCTGTTGTGGGCGACGGTGGTAGTCATCTCTTCCATGCTGGCGGCGGTCTGCTGCAGCGACGACGCCTGCTGCTCGGTACGCGCCGACAGGTCCTCGTTGCCCCTGGCGATATCGGCTACCGCCGGGGTGACCTGGCCGATGGCCTTGTTGACGTCGCCGATGATGCTGCCGAGGCTCTTGCGCATCACGTCGAGGCCGGCGATCACGCGGCCCATCTCGTCGCGCCGGGCGCTGGGCACTTCGGCGCCCAGGTTGCCTGAGGCGATCTGCAGGCTGAAACGCTCCACTTCGCGCAGCGGCTTGAGCATGGCACGCAGGGTCAGGCCACCGATCAGCACCAGCAGCAAAAGGCCCGCACCGAGCACCCCGGCCAGCACCATCAGCATGGTCTGCTGCATCTGACTGGCTTTTGCCGCCAGGGCGTTGGCGGCGGCCTGCTTGTCCTGGATCAGGGTGGTGACCCGATCGGACAGCGCCTTGCCCTCGGCCTCTACCACGCCGATGTGGTTGGGCAGGGCGACGAACACCTCATAGCTGTCTTCACCCGTGAGGATCTCGATCGACTTGCCCAGGGAGTTCTCCAGGTACTCATTGAGCTGGCGCTCGAAGATGTCGGCCAGGGCGGTCTGGTTGACCTCGCGCTCGCGATAGCGCTCCCACAGTCCGCCGAGGCTCTGCTGGATCACCGAAAGCTCGGCGGCGTGCTCCTCACGCTTGTCCATCAGCGCCATGCGCTCCTTGCCCACCAGCGACGAATACCCCTGGGTGATCAGTTGATCCATGCGCTGCAGGCTGGCCACGTCCTGCAGGCCGTCCTGGTGGATGGACGCCAAATAGCCCACCGACTGACGCTCGGCGTAGAGCCCGATCGCACCGCTGGCCGCCAGCAGCACCGCCGCCACCCCGATCAGCCCGATCAGACGCGCCTTCATGCTCTTGAGGTTCAGCCGTCCCAGGGCGCCGAAAAGCCCGCGCCGGCGCAGCTGGCCCTGGCGCAGGGCGTAGCGGGGGCGGCGCTTGCCGGCGCGGTAGTCGGCGTAGGCGCGCTCGGCCAGGGCGATCTCGTCACTCGACGCCTTGACCCGCACCGAGGCGTAGCCGACCACCTCGCCGCCCTCTTCCAGCGGCGAGACGCTGGCCCTGACCCAGTAGTAGTCGCCGTTCTTGCGGCGGTTCTTGACCAGTCCCTGCCAGGTCCTGCCGGCCTGGAGGCACTTCCACAGGTCGGCGAAGGCGGCCGGCGGCATCTCGGGGTGGCGCACCACGTTGTGGTGTTCGCCGATCAGTTCGTCGCGGGCAAAGCCGCTGACCTCGACGAAGGCCGGGTTGGCGTAGGTGATCCGGCCCTGGAGGTCGGTGCGGGAGATCAGGAAATGATCGTCATCGAGCACGAATTCCCGCTGGGTGGTCGGTTGATTGTTTCGCATCTTGCCCCCTGCATGGTCGTTTTCTTGTGTGGTTGTCGCGGGTGCTGCCCGGGGGCATTAGGGGTGTCCCCGGGCAGCCCTGAGTGAGGTCGTCAGAACGACTCCCACTCTTCGTCGCTGCTGCTGTCGTGCTGGCTGGTGTTGGTGTTGCTGCTTGTCTGGCCGGCTACGGACCGCTGCCCGGCGTGGCGGCTGGCCTCGGCGTCGCGCTGGCTCGATCGCAGTGCCGGCATCCAGCGGGCCAGTTCGTCCTGGCTGTGGTCGGCATTGGCCCCGCTGTCGGCTAGCTGGAAGCGGCTCATGGTGGCGGCCAGACGGCTGGCCTCGGCCTCGAGCTGGTTGGAGGCCGAGGCGGCCTGCTGCACCATCTGGGCGTTCTGCTGGGTCACCTGTTCCATCTGGTTGATGGCGTCGTTGACCTGGCCGATGCCGTGGCTCTGTTCGCTGGTGGCCGAGGCGATCTCGTCCATGATGTCGCTGACGCGAGTGACCGAGGTGACCAGTTCCTGCATCACCTGGCCGGCCTCATCCACCAGTTCGGTGCCCGAGCCGACCTGATTCAGCGAGGCGTCGATCAGCTCGCGAATCTCCCGTGCCGCCTCCGACGAGCGGCTGGCCAGCTTGCGCACCTCCTCGGCGACCACCGCAAAGCCGCGGCCGTGCTCGCCGGCACGCGCCGCCTCCACCGAGGCGTTCAGCGCCAGGATGTTGGTCTGGAAGGCGATGGCGTCGATGGTGCCGACGATGTCGGCGACCCGATGAGAGCCCGAGCGGATGTCGTGCATGGTGGTGACCACGCTTTGCATCACCTCACCGCCGCGGCCTGCGGCGCTGCTCGCTTCGTTGGCCAGTTGGCTGGCCTGGCGGGCGTTGTCGGCGTTCTGGCTGACGGTGGAGGACAGCTCCTCCATGCTCGAGGCGGTCTCCTCCAGCGAGGCGGCCTGTTGTTCGGTACGGGCGGACAGGTCGTTGTTGCCGCCGGCGATATGCTGGGCACCCTGGTAGATCAGGTTGCCGCTGTCGCGTACCGCGCCCACGGTGCCGGCCAGCCCCGCCTGCATCTTGGCCAGCGAGGCGTAGAGACGGCCGATCTCGTTGTTGCCGCGCTCGGGAATCTGCTGGTCCAGGCGACCGGACTCCACCGCCTCGAAGTAGCCGACCAGCCGCCCCAGCGGACGAATCACGTTGACCGTGACACCCCACAGCACGCAACCGATGGTCAGGGCGGCGACGATCAGCACGGCGACGATGGCCCACTGCAGCAGCCCCATGTTCTCGAGGAAGGTGTCGTAGAGCGCGGCGCCGTTGCTCTCGGCGGCGACGAAGAAGTCCACGGCTGCCTGGTAGAAGGCGTCGCTGAGCGCGATCAGGCCTTCACGATTCTGGGTGAAGGCGTCGGTGTCGCCCTCTGCCAGCGCCGCCCGCTGCGGGACCAGCCCCTGGTCGACCAGGGCGCGGAAGGCCGCTTCCACCGCGGCGATGCGCTCGGCCTGTTCGGGGCGGCTCGGCAGTGCCATGAACTCGGCGAAGGTGGCCTCCAGGGTGGCCAGGTCGTCGTCGAGGGCAGCCGCCGCCTCGATCAGCGGTTCACGCTCCTCGGGCCACACCGCGTCGAGCAGTCCGGCCTGGATGTCGCGCAGTTCGAGCTGCAGGAACAGCTGTTGGGAGTTGGCCCGGTTGAGGGCGGATTGCTGGTCGACGTTGACCTCGTTCAGGCGCTGGATCGAGTCTTCGCTGAGCGAGGTGATATAGAGGCCGAGGGCGCTGAGCAGCGCCACCAGCAGGGCGAAGGTGCCCAGGACCAGCGTCCAGCTCAGCCTTACCGTCATGTCATTGAGTCGCTTCACGTGCCTTTCCTGTACGGGCGTCGTTTCAAGGGTCCAGGGACCGGATAGATCGGGAGCAGAGGGCGTCAGGCGCCGTCACCGGCGTGTTCGACCAGGGCCATTTCGTCGCTGGTCAACAGCTTGTCGATGTCCACCAGCACCAGCATGCGGTCCTCGAGGCTGCCCAGGCCGCTCAGGTAGTCCGACGACAGGGTCACGCCGAACTCCGGGGCCGGCTTGATCTGTTCCGGGGCCAGGGTCATCACGTCGGATACCGCATCGACCACGATGCCCACCACGCGGGTGCCCACGTTGACCACGATCACCACGGTCTGGCCGCCGTACTCGACCCGCTCCAGGCGGAACTTGATGCGCAGATCGACGATGGGAACGATGACCCCGCGCAGGTTGGTCACGCCCTTGATGAAGGCCGGGGCGTTGGCGATGCGAGTGACGTTCTCGTAGCCGCGGATCTCCTGGACCTTGAGGATATCGATGGCGTATTCCTCGTCGCCCAGGGAGAACACGAGGAATTCACGGTGGCTCAGGTCGGTGGCCGCCTGTGCGGCCAGATCGGTGTGCTGGTTCATGCTGAAAGGTCCTCCGTCAGGGGCTGGGATTCAGGCAAAAGGTGGGCGCCGCGAGTATCGTGGTGGCGTCGCTGTTTCTTCTCGCGGTCGAGGCGGTGCAGGTCGGCGATGTCCAGGATCAGCGCCACGCTGCCGTCACCCAGGATGGTGGCGGCGGACACACCCGGCACCCGCCGGTAGTTGGTTTCCAGGTTCTTGACCACTACCTGCTGCTGGCCGATCAGGTCGTCCACCAGCAGGGCGTAGCGGCGCCCTTCGCCCTGGACGATGACGGCGATGGTCTCGGTGATCTCGGTGCGGGCATTGGCCACGTCCAGCGCCGAATGGACCGCCACCACCGGGAGGTACTCGTCGCGCACCTGCAGCACCTGGTCGTCGCCGGCCATGGCGTAGAGGTTGTCGCGGGAGGGCTGCAGCGACTCCAGCACCGCCGACAGCGGCAGGATGAAGGTCTCCTCGCCGACCCGAATCGACATGCCGTCGAGGATCGCCAGGGTCAGCGGCAGCACGATGCGGGTGGTGGTGCCCTGGCCCTGGCGCGACAGGATCTCGACGTGACCGCCCATGGCCTGGATGTTGCGCTTGACCACGTCCATGCCGACCCCGCGGCCGGAGACGTCGCTGACCTGGGCGGCGGTGGAGAAGCCGGGGGCGAAGATCAGCTGCCACACCTCGTCATCGCTCATCGCGTCGGAGACGTTCAGGCCGCTTTCGCGGGCCTTGGCCAGGATGCGCTCGCGGTCCAGGCCGGCGCCGTCGTCGATCACCTCGATCAGGATGTTGCCGCCCTGGTGCTGGGCCGACAGGGTCAGCCGCCCGGTCGCCGGCTTGCCGGCGGCAAGGCGCGCCTCGGGCGACTCGATGCCGTGGTCCAGGCTGTTGCGTACCAGGTGGGTCAGGGGGTCGATGATGCGCTCGGTCAGGCTCTTGTCGAGCTCGGTGGACTCGCCCTCGGTGGTCAGCTCCACGTCCTTGTCGAGCTTGGAGGCCAGGTCGCGGACCAGCCTTGGGTAACGGCTGAAGACGTAGTCCATCGGCACCATGCGGACCGACATCACCGCCTCCTGCAGATCCCGCGCATTGCGCTGCAACAGGCTCATGCCGTTGAGCAGGCGCGGATCGGCGGCGGCGTCGAGCTCGCTGACGGTCTGGTCGAGCATCGACTGGGTGATGATCAGCTCACCGACCAGGTTGATGATCTGGTCGACCTTGTCCACCGAGACGCGGATGGAGCTGGCCTCCTTGACCGGCTTGGCGCTGGTCTTGCGCTGCTGGCGCGGCGGGGGCGAGCCGGCATCCGCGGTCGTAGCAGCGGCGGCGGCGGGGCCGGCATCAGTGGCGGGCGTCGCTGGGGCTGGCTCGGCCGCAGGCGCTGGGGCGGCGGTGGCTTTTTCAGCGGTATCGCCGGCGCTTTCCGGGGCGCTGTCAGTGCCGGTAACAGGGGCTGTGCCAGCGACACTCTGGCATGGTCGTATCTCGACCTGGTCGGCCTCGGCGATAAAGCACATCACCGCCTCGATATCCTCGGCGCTGACGCTGGTGGACAACACCACCTCATGGCGCTGGGCGTCGCCGCGTCGCTCCAGCACCTCGCCGAGCTGGGCCAGCTCTTCCACCAGCAGCTCGCGGTCCTTGTCGGCGACGCCGATCAGCGCCACCACCAGGGCCGTGCCGTCGTCCTGTGCCGGCGTTTCGCTGGTGGCGGCCTGATCCGCGGGCGAGTCGGCGGGCGCAGCCGTCGCCGCCGGGGCGGGGGCCGGATCAGCCGCTGCCGCCGCCGCAGGTGCCGCAGGCTCGGCGCCGCCGTCCAGCGCCTGGCCGATCTCTTCCAGCGCCAGGGTCTTCAGGGTCTGACAGATGCGCTCGTAGGCCTCCTGGTCCGGCGCCTGTTCGTTGCGGTAGGCGTCGAGCTGGTCGTTGAGCATGTCCTTGGTTTCCAGAAAGGTGTCGACGATGTCGGGGCGAAGGCGCAGCTCGCCGCGCCGGGTATGGTCGAGCAGGTTCTCGAACAGGTGGGTGGTGCGCTGCAGGATCTCGAAGCCGAACGTACCGGCGCCGCCCTTGATCGAGTGGGCGGCGCGGAAGATGGCGTTGAGCTGCTCGGTGTCCGGCGCTGCTGGGTCCAGCTCCAGCAGATGGCGTTCCATGTCCGCCAGCAGTTCTTCGGCTTCCTCGAAGAAGGTGTCGTAGAAGTCGGTGATATCCATGCCTGTGTCACCCTTGTTCTGGTTCAGTGCGGCTCGTCTGGCGGCGACGCTGGGGAATTGGCCAGGGCGGTGTGAAAGCGTGCCTCGATGTCCTCGAGGGGACCGGCGAGCTGGGCCTCACCGCCGCCCCTGGCGGGCCTGGGGGCTCGCGGATCCAGGGTGCCGGGGTGGCGAATCAGCTCGGCGACGCTGGGAAACAGCACCACCAGTTCGATACGTCGATTGATCGGGTCATCGGCGTCGGTGCCAGGCATCACCACCTGGTCGGCGAGGCCTGCCACCCGCAGCAGCTTGTCGCCCTCGAGGCCGCCATTGAGCAGCTCCCGGCGCGAGGCGTTGGCGCGGTCCGAGGAAAGCTCCCAGTTGCTGTAGCCGCCCCGGCCGTTCAGGTAGGCCAGGCTGTCGGTATGGCCACTGATGCTCAGGTCGTTGGGCAGGTCGTTGAGCAGCGGCGCCATGGTGCGCAGCAGATTGCGCAGGTAGGGCGCCACGCGGTCGCTGCCGAGGGCAAACATCGGCCGCTGCTCGTCGTCCAGCAACTGGATGCGCAGCCCCTCCTGGGTCATCTCGAAGCGCAGCTGGTCACGCAGTCCACGCAGGCTGGGGTCCTGCTGGATGGCCAGCTCGATGCGCTGCTGCAGGTCACGGAAGGCGCGTCGTTGCTGCTCGCTGGGGCGGGTCTGGCGCTTGAGGTCGATGCGCATGCGCTCGCCCTGCTGGCTGGTCACGTCGGGCCCACCACCGGGGATGACCTGGGGGCTCATGGCCACGCTGTCGCCATTGGTCATGGCGGCCAGCAGCGGCATGCTGAAGTAGTCGGCCACGCCCTCGCGGGTCTCGCGGCTGGCGGAAGACAGGATCCACATCACCAGAAACAGCGCCATCAGCGCCGTCATGAAGTCAGCCAGGGCAATCTTCCAGCTACCGCCATGGTGGCGATGCACCACCTTCTTGCGGCGGATGATGATCGGTCGGCGCTGGTTGGGGCTGCTCATGCGGCCCCCGCGCTGGCCTTGGCGTCACGCACATGGTCCTCGAGCTCCTTGAAGCTCGGGCGTTCGCTGGTGTGCAGCGCCTTGCGGCCGAACTCCACCGCCAGCTGCGGCGGATAGCCGTGCAGGCTGGCCAGCAGGGTGACCCTCAGGCACTGCAGCATCTTGATCGACTCGCCGGTCTGGCGTTCGATGCGGTAGGCCAGCGGGCTGATGAAGCCATAGCCGAGCAGGATGCCGAGGAAGGTGCCGACCAGGGCGTGGGCGATCATCACCCCCATCTCGGCGGGATCGGCGGCGGTGACGCTCAGCGCCTTCACCACCCCCATCACCGCGGCGACGATGCCGAAGGCGGGCATGGAATCGCCGACCTTGGCGATGGCGTCGGCAGGAATATGCGCCTCCTGCTCGAACATCTCGATCTCGTGGAGCATCAGCTCGTCGATTTCCATCGGGTCCATGCTGCCGGCCACCATCAGGCGCAGGTAGTCGGTCAGGAAGTTCATGATCATCGGGTCGGCGACGACCTTGGGGTACTCGCTGAACAGCGCACTTTCGGCGGGGTTGTCGATGTCGCGCTCGATGCCCAGCATGCCGTCGCGGCGCACCTTGGCCAGCAAGCGGTAGAGCAGCGCCATCAGCTCCATGTACATGGCCTTGTCGTAGCGCTTGGAGCGCCTCAGACGAGGAAAGATGCGGAAGGTCGCCTTGAGCGCCTTGCCGTGGTTGGAGGCGATGAAGGCGCCAACGCCGGCGCCACCGATCATCAGCAGTTCGGTCGGCTGGAACAGCGGGCCGAGGCTGCCGCCGGAGAGCACGAAGCCCCCGAACACCGACAGCAGCACGACCGCGAATCCAATAGGTATCAGCACGACGACTATCCTTTGCAGAGACGTGGAAGACGTTCTGCTTCAGTTATCGGCGTGCCGGCGACAGACTTGAGCCGTGAAATCACCGTTCAACGAAAAAATATGCAGGATCGGTGGGCCCAAGGAAGAAGGGGGAGAGAGTAAAGACAGAGTGAAGGTAGAGAGGTAGAGAGCGGAGAAAGAGAGGGTAAGAGAGTGAGAGGGCGAGGGGGTGGGGCCTAGCGAGAAGTGAGTAGGGAGAGTGAAACAGGGCGGATAACCGCGGACTGGACTGCCACAGGGCGCTCCGACGAGGAGTCGCCCTGCGGCCTGCGGTGGTAAAGAGGGGTCAAGCCAGATGCTTGACCGGCCCTGCAATCGCTGGCGTCTCTGCCGCCTTGGCGGCCTCGTCCTTCTGCGCCTGGCGACGGCGGGTCTTGCCGGCGCGGGACGGTGGCTGGCAGATGCCGCAGACGTAGTCGTGGCTCGGCGAGTGAGCGTGGGCCACGAAGTTGCCATGACAACGGGTGCAGGGCGTCAACTGCAGCAGGTCGCTTTCAAAAAAGCGGATCAGCGTCCAGGCCCGGGTCAGCCCCAGCACCGGCTCGGCGGCGTCGATGTCGATCTGCTCGGTGTACAGCCGGTAGGCCTTGACGAAGGCCTCCATGCGCTCGCATCCCTGGTCCTGCAGGCGCTGATAGAAGGCGTAGAACAGCGACGAGTGGATGTTCGGCAGCCAGGTGATGAACCAGTCGGTGGAAAACGGCAGCATGCCCTTGGGCGGTGACATGCCGCGGACCTCCTTGAACAGCCGGATCAGGCGGGCCCGACTGAGGTCGGTCTCGGTTTCCAGGACCTGCAGACGCGCACCGAGTTCGATCAGGTCGATGGCGAGCTGCACCTGATGCATCTCCTGGACCAGGCTCTTGGTGCTCATGTCAGCGCGCCTCCGGTAGAGGCCGCGCTGCAGGCCATCAACAGCGAGGAGTGGAGGTGAGCCAGGCCCTGTTCCCGCGGGTTGTCCACCACCTGACGCAGTTGCTCGGTGGAGCCGAGCCCCAGTTGGCAGAGCAACTGGTTGGTGCGTGACAGCCGGGTCAGCTGGCGTGCATTGAAGCTTTCCAGCAGCTCGGCCTGTTCTTCGCTGATGTTCAGACGCAGACGGGCGGTGGTGCGGTCTTCGGCCAACAGACGTTGGGCCAGCAGAAGATAGGCAAGATTCAACTCCTGAATCTCGTCGATCAGTGACTGATTGCTCATGGGTTCCCTGCCTTGATCGTTTTTTTTGCTGATCATCGCCAGCTTTAGGTATTGCCGATATACCTGAATAGGTGCGGACGGACACTATCGGAACTTTTTGACGTTTAAGTGTCAGGTCCGTGTCCACCATTCGAGGTATTGTCGATTGCTATCAGTGTGGCGCAAGCCAGGAGGGAGGAAAAAGCTTCAACGGTGTCCGTTTGATGTGTATCAAGAAAAGTGAATATTCAAAGAAAACCGATATTTACGACGCCAAAAAAACCCAAGTTTAATTAGTCCTGTACATTTTATTACATTCTGTTTCGCGAGTCGCTCGCATTTAGCTCGCCTACCCACACCAGCAGTTCGGCGATCACCTGGTAGAGACGAGGCGGAATCTGCTCGTCCAGATCGAGCTGCATCAACAGGCCCACCAGCGCCGGTTCATCATGGACGTGGATTCCCTGGCGGCGGGCTTCGTCGATGATGCGCTCGGCGATATCACCGTAGCCCTTGGCGATCACTCTCGGTGCCTGATCATTTTCACCATAGCTCAGCGCCACCGCATGGCGGCGTGAGGGTGCGGGTTGGTCATCGCTCACTTCGGAAGCTCCTCGGCAGACCTGCTGTCACCTTCGGTGATGGTCAGCTCCACCCGGGCGAAGCCATGGCCCTCAAGGCGCTGTATCAGTGTTTCGCGCCCTTGCTCGAGTCGATCCCTCAGGCCCTCGGCGGACGTCGCCAGGCGCAGGCTCAGGTGCTCTTCACCGAGCAGCGCGGACACCCTGAGCGAGCCATGTTCGGCCAGCTCCAGTTCCAGCTCGGTGCGCCAGGCGTGTTCCTCGTCCTTGTTGTCATCGCGGCCCTTGCCGCCGCCCTGATGATCCGGCTCCCGTTGCGGGGGATGAATGGCGAGCGCCATGAACAGTCCGCTCCAGACGTCGCCTTCCCAGCGCAGCACCGGGGTGGCCAGCATCTCGAGCTGGTGGCGCACCAGCGGAGCGAGGCTCTCGTGGACGCCGCTTGGGGATGCGCCCTCGCGACGGGCGGCGGCGGCATCGTCCGACGTGCTCGAGACGCCCTGGGCATCGGCGGCGATCGTCGTCGCCAGGCTGGGCAGATAGCCGGCCGGCTGGGAGCTGCGCCAGGGCGCCAGCGGGAAGGCGGGCGCCATGTTCTGTCGAGAGCTCGGTTGAGTGCCCGGTTGAGAGCTCGGTTGAGCGCTCGGTTGCCCGGCCATTGCGCCCGCTTGAGTAGAGAGCCGACCAGAGCCTGAAGCGGGGGAGTGCCCAGAGGTCTGAGCATTCGCCTCGCTGGCCATTGGCCGAAACACCAGGGCGCGCCACATCTGGGGCTCCCGTGCCAGCTGGGCGCGGTCCAGGTTGCCGTGAAACCAGCGATTGAGGTGGGACTCGTAGAACAGGCCGCTGTCGCGCACGCGCTCGCCCAGACGCTCGGCGAGCATCGTGACGGCGGGCCCTGACGGGCCAGTGGCCAGCCCGGCCGTTGCGCTGGTCGCCGTGGTTGCCGTGGTGGCCGGGGCGCCGTGTGTGGCGCCTAGCGTCGACGGCGACGCGCTCTGGGGTGCTTGTTGGGCGGGGCTCGCCGTCAGCAGGGGACCCGTCGATGTCAACGCCGAGGGCGGCGCCGGAAAACGCGCCAGCAGCTCGGCGATGCGAGCGCCCGGTGCGCTCAATCGGGTGATGGTGGAGGCGGGACGATCGCTGTCGGTGGGGACCTCGGCGTTCGGTGTTGCCGGGCGCTGGCCGGTGGTGGCGGCGGCTTGCTGCGGCCGCCGTGCGTCCAGGCGCGAGTCGCTATGGACCGCGCCTGGCCCCCGTCCCGGGTCCACCGGCTGGACCGGGGCGTTGGGGTCCTTGGTCGGGGGCACGTCGACACGCTTGCCCAGCACCTGGTGGAGCAGGGTATCGATCAGCGGTGTGATGCCGCTCACGGCGTCTCGCGTCGAAAGCGGGTGCCGGCGTTGACCACCCGGCCACCGGCGTAGGCGCGGTGCAGGTCCTGCTGGTTGCGCGACACCTTGAGCAGTTCGCCGAGTTCGTCGCGGCGGTGAACCAGCTTTTCTCGCAGCGCCAGATCATTGACCAGAATGGCCTCCAGCAGGCTGCCCAGGCGCTGGCGCTCGTCGGCGTCGAGGCTTGCCATCGGTGCCGCGCCATCGAGTGTCGCTCCATCACGTGCAGCGCTGTCGAGAGCGGCAACCTGGCTGACATAGTCGCCCTCAATAGCAATCAGCTCGTCCCAGGCGTGGTCGGCGGCCAGCGACAGCATCCGTTCGGTCATCGCCAGCAGTGCCTCGTAGCGAGACAGCAGGGGGCCTTGGGTATCTGGGCCTTGGGTATCTGGGCCGTGGTACTCGGCAAGCGGTGGCATCTAGGACCTCAAGCGCTCAGGAGTGGGTGGTGGTGCCGATCTCGCGCCAGGCCGAGGCGATATCCTCGATCAGGCGTTCGGCTTCGTCGAGGCCACTGGCGTCGTTGCGCAGGTTGGCGTCGAGCAGGCGGCGCGCTATGTAGTCATAGAGGCTGTCGAGCTGCAGTGCCACCTCGCCGCCCTGCTCGCCGTCCAGCACCGCGCGCAGGCCGCTGTTGACGATATCCAGTGCCTTGGAGATGGCGGCGCCCTTGGCCGGAATATTACCGTCTTCCAGGTGCAGGCGGGCGGCGCGAATCGACGCCTGGGCGCCGTCGAACAGCATCACGATCAACTGGTGGGGGCTGGCCGACATCACGCCGCTCTCCACCCCCATGCGGGCGTAAGCGCCGGCGCCGCGGCCATAGGTGGCCTGTGCTTGTGTCATTGGTTGTCTCCTCGGCTGGGTCTGGCGGGCTCAGGGCTATTGGTTCAGCTGGGCGTTCAGCGCATCGAACTGCTGGGTCAGGTAGCTGCTGGTCTGGTTCATGCTGGCGATCATGCTGTCCAGCTGTCCGAATTGGCTGCGGTAGCGCTCCACGGTGGCATCGATGCTCTGCTCGGTGCGCTCGTACTGGCGGTCGAGGCTTTCCATGCGGGTCTCGAGCCCGCTGGTAGCATTGTCGAGCAGGCCGCCGTCATCGAGGATGGCGCCCAGGGTGTCGTCGAGGCTGTCGGCAAGACCTACCCCGTCCTCGCCACCGGTAAAGAAGTCGGCCAGGTCGCCGCGCTCGCTGGAGATGACCTCGTCCAGGCGCTCGTCATCGAGTTCAAGGGTGCCGTCGAGCTGCAGGGTGATGCCGATATCGCTGAGGGTGCGGAAGTCACCCTGGGCCACGCCGCCGGACAGGGTGCCGCGCAGCCGCGATTCGATGCTGCGCAGGGTGGCGTCGCCAAGCAGTTCGCCCGAGGCACCGCTCTCGGCGTCGAAGCTGGTCAGCGTGCCCATGGTGTCCTTGAGCTCGTTGTAGCTGTCGACGAAGCCGCTGACCGCCTCACGCAGGGCCAGGTTGTTGTACTCGACCTTGACCGTGGTCTCGCCGACGTCCGTCAGGGTCAGGTCGACGCCCTCGATGGCCCCCTCGACGCTGTTGGAGGCACTGGTGATAGCGATGCCGTTGACCGTCAGTGCCGCGTCTTCACCGGCCACCGACTGGTGCATGCCGGCGCCGGTGTCGTCGGGGTCGGGGCTTGCGATGTCGAAGGCCAGCTTGGTCTGCAGCTCGGTATCGGCGGCGTCATCCGGCACGAAGCTCACGGCGCTGATCGACGCCTCGGCGCCGGGATTGTCGCTCGACAGCACCAGACGGTAGGGATTG
>DJIP01000100.1:10732-11474 GCA_002433675.1 Halomonas halophila | reverse complement strand
CGGCCGTCGTGGGGTGCGCGCGACAGGCATGGCGCCCGGATCGGTGGCTCCGCCCCGGAGGCATGCGCACAAGGGACAAGGTCGTTGGCGGTGAGCGATTGCGTCTCGCCCTTGGCTGGGCAACAGTGGCAGGGGCCTGTGCAGCGAAGACGCCAGGTCGTGTCCTCGACCTGGCTTTCGGCTTGAGTACATTGTTCGATCTGCTTTATCGGCAGGTTCTACCACAGCGCTTCATCGGCAAAGGGCGCGGTCTGAACAAGGGAATGGATGGAATGCTGAAGCGACTGCTACCGATCGTGGTTCTGGCTATCGGCGTGGGAGGGTTCTGGCTGTTGAAGGTGACGCGGCCGGTGCCGCCTCCGGTGACGGTGGAAGAGCGCGAGTGGCCCGTCGCTGCCATGACGCTGTCGCTTGGGCGCCACGCGCCGACCCTGGCGCTCTACGGCGAGGTGCTGGCACCGGATCGACTGAGGCTGGTGGCGCCGCTGGACGGCCATGTCGGGCAACGCCCGGTACGTGACGGTGATCGGGTCGGCGAGGGCGACCTGCTGGTGGCCCTGGCCGAGGAAGACGTGGTGCCGGTGGTGACGCGGGCCGAGGCGGAAGTGGCGAGGCTTGAGGCCGAGATCGAGGCGGAGAAGATACGCTTCGAGAGCGATCGCCAGGCGCTGGCCCGGGAACAGTCGCTGCTCGACAACGCCCGCAGCCAGCTTGAGCGCATGCGCTCGCTGGTGCGGCGTAA
>DJIP01000100.1:0-10331 GCA_002433675.1 Halomonas halophila | reverse complement strand
GTCAGTCGCCAGGGCGAACTCGACGGACACCCGGCCAGACTGGCGAGTCTCGAGGCCCAGCGGCGCCAGGCCGAGGCGTCGCTGGCCGAGGCGCGTCGTGATGCGCGCAGGGCTCGGGCCGAGGCGCCTTTCGCCGGTATCGTCACCGCGGTGGAAGTCGCACCCGGTGACCGGGTGCGCGAGGGCGACGCCCTGCTCGATCTGATCCCGCTCGATGGTCTCGAGGTTCGCGCCCGGGTGCCCAGAGGCGTCCAGTCCGAACTGGTGGAGAGTCTGGCCGATGGTGCTCGCCCTGAGGCCGTCGACGACGAGGGCGGACGCTATCGGCTGAGAGCACTATCGGGCCAGGGGGATCCCGCCGGCACCGAGGCGATCTTCGAGGTGGCGTCCTCGCCGGCTCGCTTGCGTCCTGGTTCGCTGGTATCGCTGTCACTTGTCCGTCCCGAGGTGGCCGACAGTGCGGCGATTCCCTTCAGTGCCCTGTACGGTGCCGATCGGGTCTACGTCATCGCACAGGGGCGTCTGCACCCGCTTGAGGTCAGGCGACACGGCGAGACCCGCGGGCCTGACGGGGGCTCCTGGGTAATCGTCAGTGGCGACGGGCTGGCCGATGGCCAGCGCCTGGCCACCACCCATCTGCCCAACGCCATCGAAGGATTGCGAGTGGTGGATCTGTCCACAGAGCCTGACCAGGAGGCTGACCAGGAGCCTGGCGACGGCGCCGCGCCGCCACCCTCGCGTCAGGCAACGGGTGAGTCGCCGGCGTCAGCGTCGGCGGGCGACGATGTTCGGGCGGAGACCGGCCCGTGAGCGAAGATACCCAACCGAATGCCCCCAGAGGCCCTATCGGCTTCTTTGTGCGCCACCGGGTCGCGGCCAACCTGGTGATGCTGGTGATGCTGATCGGCGGCGCCCTGGGCCTGTCGCGGATGAACATCCAGTTCTTCCCCGACTTCGCGCTGGACATCGTCTCGGTGCAGACGGTCTACAGCGGCGCCTCGGCGGAAGACGTGGAGCAGGGCATTACGATCCCGCTGGAACAGCGTCTGCGCAACCTCGATGGCCTGAAGCGGATGACCTCGACCTCGGCCCAGGGGGTGTCGAGCATTACCCTGGAGTTCTTCGAGGGTACCGACCCGGTGCTGGCGCTGGATGATGTGCGCGAGCAGGTCGATGGTTTCACCAATCTGCCTGGAGACGCCGAGGAGCCGCGGCTCGCGCGGGCCCAGAACTTCGAGCCGGTGGCCCGCCTGATACTGTCCGGCGATGTCGATCGCGAGGCGCTGCGGAGGCTGGCTCGGCGCTTCGAGGACGAACTGCTGTCCGCCGGTATCGATCGGGTAGAACTGGTCGGGCTGCCGGAGCAGCAGATCAGCGTGGAGGTGCCGGTGGAGCGGCTCGGCGAGCTGGACCTGAGCCTGCCGGAGATCGCCGAGCGCATCGAGGGCCTGTCGCTGGACCTGCCGGCGGGGCTGCTCGGCAGTCAGGACGGCGAGCGCGAGCTGCGTGCGGTGGAACAGCGCCGCAGCGCAGAGGAGTTCGCCGATATCGCGGTGCGCGGGGGCCAGCGGGTGCGTCTGGCACTTGGCGACATCGCGGTGATCCGCCAGGAGAACCGTCCGCGCCAGGTGGAGGTGCTTCACCATGGGCAGCCGGCGGTGGAGTTGATGCTGCAGCGCTCGGAGAGCGGCAACTCGCTGGCGGCCGCCGAGGTGCTCAATGGCTGGCTGGAGCGAACCCGCGAGGAGCTGCCCGAGAGCATCACGCTGGAGGTACATGACGAGACCTGGCAGCTGATCGCCGATCGCATCGGTCTGCTGATCAACAATGGCCTGGGTGGGCTGGTGCTGGTGCTGGCGCTGTTGTATCTGTTCCTGCCGGCGCGGGTGGCGTTGTGGGTGGCCATCGGCATTCCCACCGCCTTTCTCGGTGCCCTGGCGGTGTTCTGGGGCATCGGCGGCTCGGTCAACATGATCTCGCTGTTCGCGCTGATCATGGCGTTGGGGGTCATCGTCGATGACGCCATCGTCGTCGGCGAGGATGCCGATGCCCACTTTCGCGCAGGCGAGGCGGCACGCCTGGCCTCGGCGGGGGCGGCCCGCAGGATGCTGTGGCCAGTGGTGGCGTCGTCCTTGACCACCGTGGCGGCCTTCATGCCGCTGTTGATGGTGGGCGGAATCATCGGCAACATCCTGCGCGACATTCCGGTGGTGATGATCTGCGTGCTGGTGGCCTCCCTGCTGGAGTGCTTCGTGGTGCTGCCGGCCCACCTGCGCAACGCCTTCTCGCCACGCGACGGCGGCAAGCGTCGTCCGGGGCCGCTGGGGCGGCTGCGGCGCGCCTTCGACAGCGGCTTCGACCGTTTTCGCCAGGGGCCCTTCCGACGCTTCTCCGCCAGCACCCTGCGCCACCGGGCGCTGACCTTGAGCGCGGCGCTGGCGCTGGTTCTGGTGACGGTGGGGCTGCTGGCGGGCGGACGTCTGGCGTTCAATTTCTTCCCCACGCCGGAGCCGAATATCCTCTACGCCAATCTGAGCTTCGTTACCGGCACCTCGCGGGATAGGGTCGAGGACTATCTGGCCACCATGCAAAAGGCCCTCGATGACACCGAAGAGGCCCTGGGTGGGGATCTGGTGCGCAGTGCCGTGGTGCGCGTGGGCGGCACCCTGTCCGCCGACGCCAGCGGGCGGACCGGTGACAATGTCGGCTCGATCATGGTCGAGCTGGTGCCTTCTGACCGGCGCGCGGTGCGCAACCTGCCGTTTATCCGCGCCTGGCGAGAGCGGCTGTCCGCGGTGCCGGGGCTCGACACCCTGTCCATCGTCGAGCGCAGCGGCGGGCCCCCGGGGCGTGACGTCAACGTGCGCCTGGTGGGCGAGTCCGCCGAGTCGCTGAAGCGGGCGGCGGAATCGCTGACCCGTAGCCTCGGCCAGTTGCCCGGGGTGCTCGAGCCCGAGGACGACATGCCCTGGGGACGCGAGCAGTTGATCTACTCGGTCAACGCCTATGGCCAGGCGCTGGGGCTGACCACCCGGGAACTCGGTCGTCAACTGCGGGCGGCCTTCGATGGCGTGCTGGTGCAGACCTACCAGGACGGTGCCGACGAGATCGAGGTGCGGGTGCTGCTGCCGCAGGACCAGCGTGAGCACCTGGCGACGTTGCCGCGCTTGATGGTGCGGGTGGACGACGGCCGCCTGGTGCCGCTGGACCAGGTGATGGCGCTGGATCACCGCCAGGGCTTCGAGGCGCTGCGTCACGCCGATGGCCGTCTGGCCGTCGAGGTCAGCGCCGACCTCGACACCGAGGTGACCAACACCGCCACGGTGGTCGAGGCGCTGCAGACCGAGGTGCTGCCGGCGCTGACCGAGCGCTACCACCTGAGCTACACCTTTGAGGGCCAGGCGGCGGACCAGCGCGATACCTTCGCCGACATGCGCACCGGTCTGATCATCGGGCTGGGCCTGATGTACGTGGTGCTGGCCTGGGTCTTTGCCTCCTGGAGTCTGCCGCTGATCGTGATGGCGACGATTCCGCTGGCGCTGGTGGGGGCTCTGCTGGGGCATTGGGTGATGGGGCTGGATCTCACCATCCTGTCGATGTTCGGGCTGTTCGGGTTGTCCGGGATCGTGGTCAACAATGCCATCATCCTGGTGACCTTCTATCGCCATGAGCGTGACGCCGGGCGGGATATCGACGCGGCCCTCAACGAGGCGGTGGTGCAGCGGGTCAGGGCCATGTTTTTGACCTCCCTGACGACCATCGGCGGGCTGACCCCGCTGCTGTTCGAGACCTCGCTGCAGGCCCAGTTCCTGATCCCCATGGCGGTGACCATCGCTTTCGGACTCGGTGTCTCGACCCTGCTGGTGCTGGCGGTGATCCCGGTACTGCTGAGCTACCTGGAACACCTCCGGGCGGCGCTGGCCTCACGAACATCACGTCACACCACGTTCGAGGGCTAGGTTGCCATGGTGGGGCAGAGGGGCCGGCCCACCGGGTCCGGCCACTGTGGTCCATGCGTAGAAAGCTCAGCGCCGCCCGGTGGGCGGCGCTGTCGTTTTTCGTCATCGCGAGGTGGGATCGCTTGACTAACTAGCCTGCTGAGGCGTCAGCACCTGCTGGTGCAGGCTATTGCCCTCGGTATCCTTGAGGGTAACGGTGAGCGCCAGGCTGTTGCCGTCCAGGTCCACCTGGCCGAAGAACTGAAAGCCTTCGCTGGGTGGCAGGTTGGCGCGACCGTCGGCAGGGGCCTTCTGGAACACCACTTCGGGGCCAAAGGTGGCGTCCAGCGTATTGGGGCCAAAGGTGCCGGCGTGCAGCGGGCCGCTGACGAATTCCCAGAAGGGCGTGAACTGCTTGAAGCTGGCGCGTTCCGGCGCGTAGTGATGGGCGGCCGTGTAGTGGACGTCGGCGGTCAGCCACACCACGTTGGCGATGGCGTTGTCATGAATCGCCTTGAGCAGCCGGGCGATCTCGTGCTCGCGCCCGGAAGGGGCGCCATCCTCGCCGTTGGCTACCGCCTCGAAGTGTTCGCCGTCGCCGACCACCAGCCCCACCGGCATGTCGGAGGCGATGATCTTCCAGGTGGCGGTCGAGGCGTTCAGCGCCGCGATCAAATCGTCCACCTGGCGTCTTCCCATAAGGCTCGAGGCCGGGTCATCGGCGCCCTGGGTATTGGCGCTGTTGGCCGCGCGATAGGTGCGCATGTCGAGCATGAATACCTCGAGTTCGGGGCCGTAGGTAAAGCGACGGCGAATCATCTCCGGGGCCTCGGGGCGCTGACGGATCGGCATCGACTCGAGGAAGGCGCGGCGGGCACGCGCCGCCAGCAGCGAGACGTTCTTCTCGGTGTAGCGCGGATCATCGAGGATCTCGCCGGGGTACCAGTTGTTGACGGTCTCGTGGTCGTCCCACTGGGCGTACATCGGCACCTCGGCGTTGAACCGCTTGAGGTTGTCGTCCAAGAGGTTGTAGAGGTACTGGCCGCGATACTCGTCGAGCGTCTCAGCCACCTTGCTCTTGGCTTCGGTCATGCGGTTGCGCCAGACGCTGCCGTCTTCGAGGTTCACGCTTTCCTCAAGCGGGCCATCGGCGTAGATGGTGTCGCCGGAGTGCAGGAAGAAGTCCGGCGATTGCCTGAGCATGGTGTCGTAGATGCGCATGCCACCACGAGATTCGTCGATGCCCCAGCCCTGGCCGACGGTATCGCCGGACCACACGAAGCGCACCGAGCGGCGTGACTGCCCCGGCATCACCAGCCGGCCGATGACCGGCTCGCTGACGGCGCGATCGTCGCCGAGGGCCGCAAAGCGCACGCGGTAGAACACCTCCGGCAGGTCGGCAAGGCCGGTGACGTCGAGCTTGGCAGTCAGCCCGCTGGCAGGCAGGGCGGTGGGGCCCTGCAGGGTACGGGCGTTGTTGAAGGCAGCGTTGTCGGCGATGTCCAGCAGCATTTGCGAGGGACGGTCGGCACGCGACCAGATCACGGCGCGGTCGGTGCCGACGTCGCCGCTCATTACCCCGGAGGTGATCACGGGGCGGCGGGATTCGGCCAGCACGATGCCGGGGGCGGCGGTGATCAGGCCGAGGCCGGCTCCGGCCTTGAGGCCGAGTCCAAGAAACTGGCGTCGGGTGGTGTGCATGGGGCTCTCCTTGTCGTTGCGTCCGGTTGTCTTGGCGATGGCGCGCCGCCCTTCGCGGAGGTGGCAGTCGCGGCCAGTCGCCTAGCATTGCGGCCGTCGATGACAGCTTGATCGCGAATCTATTGCATTAATGCGAAGCGCAATGAACAGCTAAGCCACAAGGACGCTCGAGGAGGCTCGATAGAGAGGATGATGGTGTCAGTATAGTCAGATGCAGCCAGGGCCCCTGTCGCGGTATCATGGCGCCCTTGCGCACGGGGGCCTTGTCCCCGTGCCCCACTTTTTTACGAGCAAGCAGGCAACCGTCTCCATGTCCAACCCCAAGCAGGCCCAGGAAACCGGGCTTCGGCGCACCTTTGCCATCATCAGCCACCCGGACGCGGGCAAGACCACCATCACCGAAAAGATGCTGTTGTTCGGGAACGCCATCCAGCTGGCCGGTTCGGTAAAGAGCAAGCGTGACGATCGCCACGCCACCTCGGACTGGATGAAGATGGAGCAGGAGCGCGGTATCTCCGTGACCACTTCGGTGATGCAGTTCCCCTACGGTGGTCGCATGGTCAACCTGCTCGATACGCCGGGCCACGAGGACTTCTCCGAGGATACCTACCGCACCCTGACCGCGGTGGACTCAGCGCTGATGGTGATCGACGGCGCCAAGGGCGTCGAGGACCGCACCATCAAGCTGATGGAGGTCTGTCGCCTGCGCACCACGCCGATCCTAACCTTCGTCAACAAGATGGACCGCGACATCCGCGACCCCATCGAGGTGATGGATGAGGTCGAGACGGTGCTCAATATCCAGTGTGCGCCGATGACCTGGCCGATCGGCATGGGGCGTCAGTTCAAGGGGGTCTATCACCTCTACAATGACGTCATCCACCTGTACACCCAGGGGCAGGGCAACCGGATTCCGGAAGACAAGCGCATCGAAGGCCTCGATAGCCCCGAGGTGGACGAGGTGCTCGGCGAGGATCTGGCCGAGGAGCTGCGCATGGAGGTCGAGCTGGTGCGCGGTGCTTCTCACAGCTTCGACCTCGAGGCCTATCGCCGTGGCGAGCTGACGCCGGTGTACTTCGGTACCGCCATGGGCAACTTCGGCGTGCGCGAGATGCTCGATGGCTTCGTCGAGTACGCGCCGCCGCCCCAGGCGCGGGAAACCGACGTGCGCGAGGTGCCGGCCGAGGACGAGCGCTTCACCGGCTTCGTGTTCAAGATCCAGGCCAACATGGATCCCAATCACCGTGACCGCATCGCCTTCCTGCGGGTGTGCTCGGGCAAGTACCAGAAGAACATGAAGATGCGCCACGTGCGCATCAACAAGGACGTCAAGATCGCCGACGCCCTGACCTTCATGGCCTCCGATCGTGCCCACGTGGAAGAAGCCTGGCCCGGTGACATCATCGGCCTGCACAACCATGGCACCATCCAGATCGGCGACACCTTCACCCAGGGCGAGGACATGCGTTTCACCGGCATTCCCCACTTCGCCCCGGAGCTGTTCAAGCGGGTCAGGCTCAAGGACCCGCTGAAGATGAAGGCCTTGCAGAAGGGCCTGCAGCAGCTTTCGGAGGAGGGCGCCACCCAGGTATTCATGCCGCTGGACAACAACGACCTGATCCTTGGCGCCGTTGGTACCCTGCAGTTCGATGTGGTCGCCCATCGTCTCAAGGAAGAGTACAAGGTCGACTGCATGTACGAAGGGGTGAACGTCAACACCGCCCGCTGGATCTACTGCGACGATCCGAAGATGCTCGAGGAGTTCAAGCGCAAGGCCAGCACCAACCTGGCCATCGACGGCGGCGGCTACCTGACCTACATCGCCCCGACCCGGGTCAATCTGCAGATGACCCAGGAGCGCTGGCCGGATATACGGTTCAGGGAGACCCGCGAGCACTGAGGAGACACCGGAAAAACTGTTGCGCTCGACAGGCTTCCCGCCGGCGGTGCTCAAGGTCCTCATTTAGCGGCAAGTAAATTCCGGCCTTTGTGCTCCGGCGGCGACCATCCTGGCATCGCTCGCGACGTTTTGACGGCGCCTCCATAGAAAGAGGAGCTCTGATGCTGATCGACGCCCATTGTCATCTCGACTTTGCCGACTTCGACGCCGACCGCGATGAGGTCCTGGCAAGGGCCAGGCGGGCGGGGGTCGAACAGCTGGTGGTGGCCGGTACCCACCGTGACGCCTGGCAGCGCACCCTGGACCTGGCCGAGCAGACGGGGTTGCACGCCTGTCTCGGTCTGCATCCGGTGTTTCTGGAGCATCATCGGCTGGAGGGCGAGGACGACGATATCAGCGCGCTGGGCCGGGCGCTGGAGGCCAACCCTCGCTGCGTCGCCCTGGGGGAGTGCGGGATCGATGCGCGCTTTGCCGACACCCTCGATCGCCAATGGCGACTGTTCGATGCCCAGCTCAGGCTTGCGCGGGATCTGCGTCTGCCGGTGGTGGTCCACTGTGTGCGCGCCAACGACGAGGTCGCCAAGCGCCTGGCACAGTTCGGACTCCCCGCAGGGGGCCTCATCCACGCCTTCGCCGGTTCTCCGCAGCAGGCGAGCCGCTTTGTCGATCTGGGATTTACGCTGGGCCTCGGCGGGGCAGTGACCTATCCCCGGGCCAGGAGGGTGCGCCGGGCAGTGGCGTCGCTGCCCGATGATGCCTATGTGCTGGAGACCGACAGCCCCGACATGCCGCTGTCGGGCCACCAGGGCGAGCGCAATGAACCCACCATGGTGGCCGAGGTGTGTCGCCACGTGGCCGAGATCAGAGGGCAGACACCGGAAACCGTGGCGCTGCACTCAAGTGACAATGCCCGACGGCTGTTCGGCCTGCCGGAGTCCTGACAAGGGTGCCGGGAGGAACTTCGCCCGGGTCGAAATGCCCGGGCGTCAGCGGTGTCAGACCAGACTCTCGGGGTCGAGGCGATCGATGGCGTAGGGCAGGTGCAGAAGCTTCAGGCGTTGATCCTCGCAGCTGAGGGTCGCCTCATCGGCGCGGGTGTTCAGCACCGCCAGTACCTCGGCCTGCCCATAGGCGTCGAGGGCGCTTGCCACCACCTCTCCCTGGCGCTTGCCGCTTTCGTCGATCACCTCGCTGCCCAGCGGCGGTAGTCGAGTTCCCTCGAGCTGGGCGCGATACAGGCGCTTCTTGACCTGGCCGCGGAAGTGGGCGCGGGCCACCACTTCCTGCCCGGTGTAGCAGCCTTTCTTGAAACTGATGCCCGCCAGTGCCTCCCAATTGAGCATCTGGGGCAGGTAGGCATCCTGCTGATCGGCGTCGATGAAACACAGCCCCGCCTGGATATCCGCCAGCCGCCATACCTGATTGCCCACCGGCGGACACTGCTCGATCAGGCGCGAGAACAAGGCCTCTGCCTGGTCTTCTGGCAGCATGATCAGGTAGCGGGGGCGAGGGCCAGGCTGGCCGAGCACCAGGGTGTCACCGTGGCTCGCCTGGCGCCAGGGATCGGGCGGTGTCAGGTCGCAGTCGACCTCGGTCAGGGCGGGGGCCTCCTGGCCGATCAGGCCGATCAGCGCCAGGTCATCGCGAGCCGTCAGCTCGGCCTTGTAGAAGGCTGCGAACTTGCCCAGGTGCTGGGCCAGCGGAGCCACCAGACTGCGATGCAGCACGATCCTGAAGCGTTCGTCGTCGACCTTCATCAGCTGGCCGTTGGCAAGCATGCGGCCCTTGGGGGTGCAGAAGCAGGTCAGCGGGGCGAAGTGGCCATTGGCGTGGGCGAGCTGGGCACTGGTCTGGCCCTGCAGAAAGCGCTCAGCGTCGGGGCCGACCACGTCCAGCGCGCCGAGATGGACCAACGGGGTGGCCACGGTGCTGTCCAGGGCAAGGCGGGCCGCGTCGGGGGTGTCGAAGTCGACCTGGTCCGAGCCGGTCAAACGGCCGCCGTGGGCGGTGATCCAATCCGTCATGAGCAATCCTGTTGCGCGTATCGAAAAAGGTGAAGTTTGCGCCTGTCAGCAATGTGAGGGTGAGACGCCCCTTTTGCAAGGTACGGGCAGAAGAACCCGCACGGGCTGTCGTGCTAAGCTTTTTCTCCAGTTTCAAGCTTACGTCACGATCTTCGGTCCTTCCGCTTCACCCGCCAAGGAGGCGCGCCTTATGTCCCAGCAATCCCTGACCTTCCAGGGCGTCGACAACGCCGACCAGGTCAATCAGATCACCACCGCCTTGATGATGCTCGACGGCGTCGACAGCGTGGAGGTCGGCCGCCATGGCGCCGAGGTGGAAGGCCGCGCTCGCCGCGAGGCCCTGATCGAGGCAATCAAGCGACTCAAGCTCGGCATCGAGGTGAAATGATGAGTATCGATATCACTACCGAAAAGGATGGCAAGCTGCGCCAGCGGGTCAGCATCGACAGCTTCAACGACCTGCTGGTCGATGTGCCCACCGCCTTCGGCGGCGATGGTCTTGCACCAGACCCCCATGACTACTTTGATCTGTCGCTGGGGGCGTGCAAGGCGATCACCTCGCGCATGTACGCACAGCGCAAGGAGTGGCCGCTGGAAGGCGTCAGCGTCAAGGTCACCCGAGACGAGCGTGACGAGCGCAAGGGCGTCTATCGGCTCGATGTGGCGATGACCTTCCACGGCATCGAGGATCCCGAGCGCCTGGCACGGCTCGAGGAGATCAGCCACAAGTGCCCGATCCACCGGTTGATGACCACTTCCACGGTGGAA
>DJIP01000266.1 GCA_002433675.1 Halomonas halophila | reverse complement strand
CGCGCCACCGCCACCCGGGCGTGGGCCATCTCGCCCGCCAGACGATCGGCCGCCTGGCTGGCCTGGCTGCGTGCGCTGTCCATGTCACTGAAGGCCCCCACCTGGACTCCCCAGTCGCCGGTCTGCGCGATGGTGCTGGCCGCGCTGGACGACGCGCTCGACACGGTACTCGACACAGGGCTGGGCTCAGGTCTCGCCGCTGCGGCGTCGGGCACCGAGGCCGCCACCGGAATCGATGCCACGGCGGGTGCCGAGGCACTCGGCTGGTCGATCAGGTTGCGCAGCGGGTCGGGACCGGACGAAGAACGACGCGAATCGGAAATGATCGGGGCGGCGGACTCGAAGCGCACCGGCGCTGTCGCCGACTGACGGCTGGCCACCGTCGGCGTGGCCGGACGAACCACGGTCTCGACCCGTGACGGCCGCACCGCGGTCGACGGCACCTGGGCGACACGACTGGGCGTCGGCGCAGAGATCAGCCCGCGCTGGCGAGGCGCCATCAGCTCGCCACCGGAGACGTCGGTATTGGCGAGGAAGCCTCGGCCGTCGACCAGCGAAGCCCGCAGGAAGCCACGGTCGAGCAGGCTCATCATCTGCTCATCCCGGGAAGCGGCGGTATAACCGCCCATGACCACCGCCACCATGCGCCGGCCATTGCGCGTGGCCGAGGTCGCCACATTGAAACCGGAGGCGCGAATGAAGCCGGTCTTGAGACCATCGGTACCCGGGTACTTGGTCAACAGACGGTTGTGACCGGTGTGGCGAGTGCCACGCCAGGTGAACTCGGTAAGAGAGAAGTAGGGGTAGTACTGGGGAAAGTCCAGCATCAGCCGACGCGCCAGGATGACCATGTCCCGCGCCGTGGTGACCTGGCCGGAGTTGGGCAGGCCCGAGGCGTTGCGGAAGGTGGTGTTGTTCATGCCCAGGCTGCGCGCCTTGCGGGTCATCATGTCGGCGAAGTGCGACTCGGACCCACCCAGCGACTCGGCCACCACCACCGCCACGTCATTGGCGGAGCGCACGACCAACGCCTGGATGGCCTTCTCCACCGGGATGCTGTCACCGGGTTTGAGCCACAGCTTGGTTGCCGGCATCGAGGCGGCATGGGAAGAAACCGGCAACGGCTGGCCCAGACTCATGGTACGACCATCCAGAGCCTCGAACAGCATATACAGGGTCATCATCTTGGTCAGAGAGGCCGGATAGCGGCGCTCATCGGCGTTTTCCGCGTACAGGATCTCATGACTCTCGGCGTCCACCACGATGCCTGCGTAGCGCGGGTTGCCTGCCTGGGCGGACTGCACCACCATCAGACAGGTCACCACCAGCGCCACCAGCATCGTCAGCGAACGCCACCCGGAATTCCTTGTGGTCACCATTTATCCAAACCCCTGCGATTTCCAGACTGCACTGACGGCATTATGACCCACTTGACCGGCCTGTACAGGCCAAATTGGCGAGCGTTCACCATCATTCTCGGCATTATATAGACCATTTCAGGCGAACTAGCCGTCCATGCAGGCGCCTTTGTCGTCGTCCACAAGGGAAAAAAGCCGGGACGGGCCCACTCCTGCTCGCTTGCGTCAGGTCAAGCTCCCGCACGGGCCAGCAGCGCCTCGATATCCACGCTATCACGCTGGGCCGGCGTCAAGAAGCGTTCGGCGTAGTCGCTGTAGATCCGCTGCTCCAGCATCAGTCGGAAGATCGCGGGGTCCAGATGGCCCTCGCGTACCATGTCGGCCAGCGTGGTCAGCGCCCGGGAAAGGGTCATGGCCGACTTGTAAGGACGGTCCGCCGCGGTCAAGGCCTCGAACACGTCCGCCATCACCATGACCCGCTCCTCGAGGCTGGCGTCCTTCATCGCCAGTCTGCGTGGATAACCGGTGCCGTCCATGCGCTCGTGATGATTGCCGGCGATGTCCGGGACCCGACGCAGGTGCGCGGGCCAGGGCAACGCCTCGAGCATCATGATGGTCTGGATCACGTGCTCCTGGATGCGGAATCGCTCGACCTCGTTGAGAGTGCCGCGGGACACCCTGAGATTGAAAAGCTCACCCTGATGCCCTGCCAGTTCGCTGGGCCGCATGTCGAAACACCAGATATTGTCGGGGTCGTCCGGTGCCACCGCCGGGCGAGAGCGATGCCAGGGGATCTCGTGGCGAGGCAGGTCGGCCAGCAGACACTCTTCTGCAGGCAGCCTGCGCAAGGGCTCGCGGGACATTCGCTTGAGCTCATCGCGGGATACCCCGAGCCGATCATCGAAGTGGCGCCACCAGCGCCACTGGGCAATGGCGGTCAGGCGCTCCAGCAGGTCATCGCTGATGGCCTCCCCCCCGCGATTGGCCTCCGCCACGCACTCGAAGGCCGCGACAAGCTCCTGCTGTCGCGCATGGCGGCGTCGCTCCAGTATCACCGGATCCCCACCGTGGGCGCGCCCCTGCCAGTAGGCCACTTCGGCATCGCGCCACAGCACCTCGAAGCGGGTTCGAATCTCGTGGATACGGTCGTAGCGGGCCTCGAGCTTGGTGGCCTTTTCCATCACCTCGTCGGGAATCGCCAGCTTGCCACAGTCATGCAGCCAGGCCGCCAGATGAAAAGCGCCACGGCGGGTCTCGTCGAAGTGTGTCTCGGCGTATACACCGTGCTCGCTGCGATCGATGCCATCGACGATCATCTCCGCCAGCACCGGCACTCGGGAGCAGTGGCTACCGGTATGTGGCGATTTGGCATCGATGGCGTGAGCCACCAGCTGCACGATGCCCTCCAGCAGACGCGCCTCACCGCGCAGCAGGCGCCTCAGGTCGATGGCCACCGCCGCCGCCGACGACACCTCGGCAACGAAGGCGCGCCAGTGAGCGTCGCCATCGTCCAGCGAGCGTAGCGCCAACGCCAGCAGCCCTAGCGTTGCTCCCTCACGGTTACGCAGTGGCTGCAACAGATAGCCTGCTGCTTCGAAGCGTTCGATCAGTGCCTCGAGCTCGGCCTCGGAGCCTTGCTGCAGTCGCAGCTCCCGCTCCCGGGGATCCGCATCGGGGTCCCGCGCCTCTCCCTCCCTGGCGATCCGGGCGAAACGCCCCTCATCCTGTTCATCGGCCAGGTAGATGGCGCCAGCGCGACTGCCGGTCCCGCGCAGCAGATCCTCGAGAATGCTCGTCAGCATACGATCCAGGCGTGGCTCGCTGTTGAGCACCCGCGTAATCCGCCCAAAGCCCTCGATGCCACGCGCCAGCCGGCGCAGCGCCACGCTGAGCCCGCGGACCTCGGTCACTCGAGAGCCGACACCGTCGCAGGCGGAAAAATCGTAGCGTCCGAGCGCCTCGACCTGCCCGGACAGCTCCCGCAGCGGACGCCCCAGTCGTCGTCCCAGCAGTACCCCCAGCGGCAACAAGGCCAGCGTCACGATCCCCGCCAGCAAGGAACTCTCCAGCATCATCTGGCGCACATCGGTGGTCAGCTCGTCTTCCGGGACCGCCGCCATCAGCCGCGTGGCCTCGCCCCCCAGGGTGGCAAAGGGCAACACCAGCCCCCACCAGTGACGACCTTCATGGGATAACCGCCGGGGCGGCTGGTCGACGTTCGTGGTCAACAATTGCGCCAGCACCGGCATTGCCAGATCCTCGAGAGACGACAATCGATGAGCGCTATCGAGGCCAGAATTCAGCGAGCCGTCCAGGGTCGTCGCCAGCGCCTGGCCGGAGGCGGTGACCACCGCCATACGCGTCTGCGGCGTCAACCGCAGGTCATCCAGGCCGACGCCGAGATCCCGCGAGGCGACATCCAGGCCGACCACGGCGTCACCACTGCGGCGCGCCATGCTGATGCCGATTTCGCCGGTGTTGAAAAACACATAGGGAGCGGTCAGGAAAGGGGCGTCACCCTCGGGTGCCTGCTGAAACCAGGGACGGGTGCGCGGATCAAAAAAGTACTGGTCGAGTCGCTCGCGCCCCAGCGGAGCAAGCGATCGATCGAACAGATGCCATTCACTGAGCGGTGACTGGCCAGGGCCGGCATCCACCACCAGTGCCAGGTAGGCCGCGTCCTGGCCGGCCTTATCAACGATGCCGGGTCGCTTGCTCTCGAGCATGCGATCCACCGCGCGGAACATCAGAAAATCGCCGCTGCCATAGCCGATGTAGACGGCGTCGATCAGTCGGTGGGCCTCCAGGGCAGAGCTCATCAGCGGCAGCGCTGCCAGCCGGCCGGCCCAGTCGTCGGCCTCGCCCGGGGCCCCGTTGGCCAGCATGTTGATGGCCACCTGTGCCGGTCTTACCAGCGCCTGGGTACGTGCCTCCAGGGTATCAACCAGCTGGGCCGAGGTCTCTTCCAGGGTCGCCCCCAGCGTGCGCTGGGACTGGTGCCAGGAAAATCCCAGCAGCGCTACCGCCATCACCACCATCACCCCGACGATAACGATACCGATCAACCACTGCACCGGAATGACGAGACGATGGCGGTACATGGTCGAACCTCTTGTGGCGAGGCAAAAGGGACCTTCAGGCGTGACGACACGCCCTAAGCCGAAAGGGGTAACGCTCTCTCCACTATATGTGCAGAACTATCGACGCGTATCCCGATCGCACCGCCAGGCTCCACGTTGGGTCAACGCCGAGCACGCGTCCGGATGGCAGCGATATCGACCTGGTCGATCTGACGGTCGGCCACAAAGGTATCGGCGTAGCGGCGCCATACGCCGCTATCCAGCAACAGCTCGAAGAGCGCCGGGTCCAGATGGCCCTCCTTGACCATGTCCGCCAGGATCTCCAGCGCGCGGGACAGCGGCAGGCCATTCTTGTAGGGACGATCGGAGGCGGTCAGCGCCTCGAACACATCCGCCAGCGCCATGATTCGCTCCTCCAGGCTGGCCTCGCCGAGCCGCAGCCGCCGCGGATACCCCTGCCCGTCCATGCGCTCATGGTGATTGCCGGCGATCTCCGGCACCCGCTTCAGGTGGGCGGGCCAGGGCAGAGACTCGAGCATGATGATGGTCTGGATCACGTGTTCCTGCATGCGGAAGCGTTCGACGTCGTTGAGCGTGCCTCGGGCGATGCACAGGTTGTAGAGCTCCCCCTGGTGCTCTGCCAGGGACGGCGGCTCCATCGAAAAGCCCCAGTGATTGTCGGGGTCATCGGGGTGCACCGGCGGGCAGGGACGCTGCCAGGCAATACGATGACGGGGCAGATCGGCAAGCAGACGCTCTTCTGCAGGCAAGGCGCGACGGGGTTCTTCGGCCATGGCGTCCAGTTCCGCCCGTGACAGCCCGAGTCGGTCATCGAAGTAACGCAGCCAGCGCCACTCGCCGATGGCCTTCAAGCGCTGACAGTCGGCCTCGCTCATCGCCTCGCGACCATGGTTGGACTCGGCGACCATGGCGAAGGCCTCCTGCAACTCCTGGCGACGACGCTGCAGTACCTGGTCAAGCTTTGTTGCTTCGCCCCCCTGGGCAATGGCGCGCCAGTAGTCGAGTTCGGCGTCTCGCCACAACACCTCGAAACGGGTGCGTATCTCATGGATGCGGTTATAGCGGGTCTCGAGCTTGGTGGCCTTCTCCATGATGTGGTCGGGGGTGGTCAGCTTGCCGCAGTCGTGCAGCCAGGCCGCCAGATGAAAGGTGGCGCGCTCTTCCTCACTGAGGTGAACCGCGGCAAAGGGGCCCTGGCGCACCCGGTCTACCTCATCGATCAGCATCTCCGCCAGTTGCGGTACCCGGGTACAGTGGCCACCGGTGTGGGGTGACTTGGCGTCGGTGGCCTTGGCCACCAGCTGAATCATGGCATCCAGCAGGCGCGCCTCGCCCTCGAGCAAGCGACGCATGTCGATGGCCACCGCCGCCACCGATGACACCTCGGCGACAAAAATGCGCCACTGGTCATCATCCTTGCCGCCGTCTCGGTGCGCCAGCAGCAGTACCCCGAGACGCTTGCCGGCGCGGTCGCGCAGCGACTGCACCAGATACCCTTGCGCCTCCAGTGCCCGTCGCACCTCCAGCAGAGGGCCCGAGTCCCGGTCAACCTCGAGCGTTGCCGGCAATGGCTCGCCACCGCGACCCTTTCCCCCCTCGGCGACCGGCGACAGGCAGCCAGGACTGTCCTCGTTGGCCAGATAGATGACCCCGTG
>DJIP01000044.1 GCA_002433675.1 Halomonas halophila | reverse complement strand
GGGTGGTGATGACAGCATCACCTTGGATGGGAGCATCCAGGCCGGATCGCTCGCCATCGTCTTGGGCGAGGGCGCGAATACCCTGGACGTGACTGAAGACCTGACCGTCACCACAGCGGCCAGTGTTACCACCGGGTCGGGGGTGGACACCGTTACCTTCAACGGCGATCACCGGGCCGACACCCTGTCGGTAGACAGTGGGGATGGCGACGATCTGGTGTCCTTCCTGGGCCAATGGCAGTTTGCCGACAGCCTGACGGTGGTGACCCGGGCGGGAGACGATCGTCTGATCTTCGATGGCCGGCATCGCGCAGGGTCAATCGCCGTCGATCTGGGCGACGACGAAGACGTTCTGCATGTGCACGGCGATATCGCGGTGACCAACAACATGAGCTTCCACGGAGGCAGCGGCGACGATGACATGCTGGTCCATGCTGGCACCCTGGCGGGCGCCATGCTGGTGGCCGGTGACGGCAACAATGACCGTCTGACGGTGGTGGAGCTCAATGATCGCCAGGCGTTGTTGACCCTGGACGGTGGTTCCGGCAGCGACGAGCACCGGATCGTCACCCGCCAGGGGGATCAGGGCGACTACCGCATTCGCGTTCTCGACAGCGGCGCCAGCAATGCCGGAGCGGACACCCTGTTCATCGAAGGTCGTGGCTACGACAACTACGACGGTAGTATGGTTCGTGCCCTGTCGAGCGCATCTACCACGGGCGATCTGTTCCTGGTCCGTGACAACTTCGTCGCGCGCCTGGCCGAGGCAGGCAGTGCCGTGGAGCGTATCGATGTGGGGACCAGCATCAATGCCCGGGTGACCATCAATGGCCACGACGGCGCCGACAGCTTCGTGGTCGATGGCACATCGACCGTGATGACGCTGGACGGAGGACGCGGCGACGACCGCTTCGAGATTGGCCAGCAGTACGGCGAGCATCCGAACCCTGCAGGTACGGCCAGTGCTGCTGTCTACGCCTCGGGCGTCGCCGTAGGCGACGAGGTGGCGGTGACACAGGCCGGCAACGGCTTTGTCAGTCGAGGCAACGGCCAGGCAATGAGCGTGCTGGGGGGCGAGGGCAACGATCAGTATCAGGTCTACGCCACCCAGGCGCCTCTGGCACTTGATGGCGAAGACGGTTACGACAGTCTGAGTGCCTTTGGCAGCAGCGTCGACGACAACTTCGTGATCACCGCGGGTGCCGTGTTCGGCGCTGGGCTCAATCTATCCCACGACGATCTCGAGCGTGTACGCGTCGAGGCCGGAGCGGGAGACGATCGGATTCAGGTGCTGAGCACCCGCGAAAGCGTACTGACTGAGGTCATCGGTGGGCTCGGCAGTGACCAGATCCAGGTGGCGGGGGACGTCAGCGGCGAGGTGAAGGCGATCGACGCCAAGGGCGTCAGCAGTCTGGTGGGTCACGGCACGCTGTCCGCCGACGAGGCCTACGCAAATCTTCTGGCCGAGGCGCTGACGGTGCAGGTGGCTAGCCCCGAGCACGGTGCCGTTCTGGTCGACCAGCCCGGCGGGGCGACGCGGGTGGTGGAAGGCGGTGAAGCTGCCACTTACTGGCTGTCGACGAACCTGCCGACCACCGGTATCGCCGATGGCAGCCGGGTGACGCTGACACTGTCAGCCAGCATGGCGTCAACTCAGGACCGTCACGCGGCGGGCGCGTCGTCGGCCGAGACGCTGCTTCTGTCACTCGACGCTTTGGGCGAGTTTACCCAGGCGATCACCGTGGACTTCGTGTTCACCGGGGACAGCTGGTCACCGCGCCAGCAGATCTTCGTCAAGGCGCCGACCGATGGTCTGGCCGAGGGGACCCGCCAGGTGGCGATCAGCTATCTGGCCCAGGTCGAGACGCCCTCGGCCATGCCCCAGGCGTTGGCCACGCTGCTGGATCAGCCCATCGCCGATACCGAGATCACAGTATTCGATGCGACACGCGGAGATGTGGTGGTGTCCACGGCCCAGGATCGACTTAAGGTGATCGAAGGCGAGGGTGCGTCGGCTCAGTCCGGCAGCGTCGAAGTGCGCCTGTCGGTCGCCCCCCAGGCCGGTGAGGTGATCACGGTCAGCGTGGATCTGTCGGCCTTCGGCGGTCGTCTGGTGGCGAAGCACGGCGCCACCCTGACCTTCGATGCCTCCAACTGGAACAAGCCCCAGACGCTGGTGCTGGAGGCGCGCGGCAACAGCGAGATCGAAGACCGGATCGACGCCCAGCTGGGCTTCGACATCTTCAGCAATCTGGGTCAGACCAGCCTGTTTGCCGAGCGAGCCACGAGCAAGGTCGACGTCAGCGTCCACGACGACGACAGCGCTGGGCTGGTGGTGGAGCAATCCGATGGCGGTACCCGAGTCTCTACCCTGGGCGGCAGCGACAGCTACACGATCAGGCTGACCAAGGTGCCGAGCGCCGAGGTCAGGGTCCACCTCAACAGCGATGGCCAGACCGAGTTCTCTCTGGGTGGGCGCATCGTGCTGGATACCTTGTTCGACGGTGAGCGCAGCGTGACGGTGCTGGCCGCGCAGAGAGCCGGAGCGATTCTGGTCCTGGAAGGTGGCGACTGGGCATCGCTGGGGGCCCAGACCGGGCGCTACCTGGGCCTGGAAGATGGCTCGGGATCGAGCATTGCCGGGCGTCTGCGGATCAACCACATCGATGCCCAGGGAAGGCTGCACCTGATGGCCGACGATACCCTGGCCAGCTGGGTCGGCGACAGCCTGACGTTGACCACCGTCACTACACCGGCGGTGGTGTTCGACGCCAGCAACTGGGCCGACAAGGTGGCCGTCGAGGTGGTGGCGGAGACCCAATATCGGGCTCCGGTCGAGGCGGGCATGCAATTTGTCACCGAACGGCGCCTGTCCGCCATCCAGGGGCCGCTGATCGTCGAAGGGGGCACCGTCGCCGATACGCCGGTGCCGTCTGTGCCGCTGATGCTGCCTTCCGAAGGCGTCAGCGCGCTGGCCGCCGAGACCTCCGGCAGCGAGCATCAAGATAACGACAGCCTGGTGCTGCACATGGATGCCAGTGTGGCCGACCTCTCCGGTGCCATCGGTGCCGAGCGGGTCAGCGGGCTCGGCATGGGTGAAGGCGTGCTGTCCCAGGACGATGGTGTGGGCGGCACCATCGATACCGAGCGCGGGGTTCATTTCCACGGCGTCGAGATATTCGAGGCGCTGATGGGCGAGGGCAATGATCAGCTTGCCATCGATGCCGATCCGGTGGCCTTCGATGGCGACTGGCAGGCACAGACGGTGGCCGGTGTCAGCCTGCTGTCTCGCGGTGCCGGCAGCTGGTACGCCGATGGCTTCCGCGCCGGTGACAGCGTACTGGTCGGCGAACAACGCCTGTTGATTCGCGACATCACCAGCGCCGGAGCGCTGGTGCTCGACGGAGTGGTGAATGCCAGCAGTGGCCGTGTCATTCGTGAAATGCCGCTCAGTGTGGTTCACGGTGGTGGCGGTGATGATCACATCCGAGTGAGCGGTGGCTATCAGCGGCAGATGCCGCTGGTGGTATTCGGCGATACCTCCCGCATTGGCGAGCGCTACAGCGCCGTCGGCGGCCGACCGACGCTGCTGGCTCAACCGTTCCTGGAGGCCGGCGAGAACCTGCTGGACGCCAGTCAGGCCGACGGTGGCGTGGTGCTGGTGGGGGGCGCCGGCGCGGATACGCTGATCGGTGGCTTCGGTGATGACCAGCTGTTTGGTGGATCCGGCGATGACCGCCTGAGTGATGAAAAGGGCGGCAACAACCATCTGTACGGTGATGGTGGTATCGACGTGGATCTGTCCCGACGCCTCAGCCAGGCCGAGGCGGTGATGACGGTGCATGCCAGCGCCGCAGCGATCGTCCATCCGACCGGAGATAGCCTCACCGCCGGCGATGACGTGCTGAGTACCGGAAGAGGCAACGACATCCTGCTGGGAGACCACGGCGTTATCCAACTGGAGGCTCGCCCTGGAGAGGCGGGCCTGCGCCTGCTCGATAGTCAGCGGGTACTGGTGGTGGAAGGTGTGGACATGGCGTCGGGCGGCGATGACAGCTTGAGCGTCAGCGGCGGCGACAACTTGCTGATTGGCGGCAGTGGCAACGACACCTTGAGCGGTGGCGGCGCTTCCGACTGGCTGATCGGTGACAACGCCAGGATCATCCTGAAGGTGGTAAACGAGTTGGCCAGTGGCGCCACACTGGTACTCAAGGACAGCATCCACGATGGTGGCGACCGACTGTTTGGCGGTGAGGGCGACGACCTGCTGCTGGGCGGTGGCGGGTCTGACGTGCTTTACGGTGGAAGCGCGACCAGCGGTGGTCATAGCGGCGATGATCTGCTGGTGGGCGACTATGTCCGACTGGACGTGGTGGGTATCCAGGTGCGTGAACTGGCCACCCTGCCAAGCGCCAATGGGGCAGCGGATCGTCTTGACGGTGGTGATGGTCGCAACGTCCTGATCGGCGGAGAAGGCAGTGACAGCCTCAGCACCGGTGGCAATGACAGCGTGACTGTCGCCTCGCCTGAGCGCAGTGCCAGCGTGGCGATCGGTGACCATGGTCTGCTTGAGTGGAACGCCGCTGGTGTGCTGGTCAGTGCGACCTCCCGCCTGACGTCCGATACTGCCGCCAGCGAGACGGCGGCTATGCTGAACGCCCGTGGCGGGGATGACAGCATTCGCCTGAGCGGTGGCCACTCCGTGGTCATCGGAGGGGTGGGCAGCGATCTGATCGAGATCGTCAAGGCTGGCGACGGGGCGCGCCATGTGGTGCTGGGGGATCGCGGCACCCTTAGCTGGACCGACGACGGCGTGCTGGTCAGCGGCGATAGCCTGACGCCTGCGGTGGGTGGCGCCGATCGTGTGGCTGTCGAGTCGGGTTCGGTCACCGCTCTGGGCGGCGTCGGTGCGGACACCATCGAGATCAGCACAGCATCGGTCGACGCTCGCCACCTGCTGTTTGGCGATAACGGTTCTCTGCGCCAGAGTGCGACTGGTGTGTTGCTGAGCGCCGCGTCCAATGCGACTGCCATCGGCGGTGACGACATCATCGTGGTGAACGCCGGTTCGGTCACGGCCATCGGCGGCGCCGGCGATGATCGGCTTTGGATCACCGCCGCCGCGACCGCCAGTCGTCACCAGTTGATCGGTGACAACGGTCGACTCCAGTGGGACGACGCCTCGGTATTGAGGACGATGGTCAGTACCGCATCTGCGGTGGCGGGACAGGATCGCATCGACGTCAACGCCGGTCGCAATGAGATCATCGGCGGCGCGGGCAGCGATACCATTACCACCGGTGATCAGGCCAGTACGGTGCTTGCCGACCTCGGTCGCCTGGAGTGGAACGCGACCGCCCATCTGGTGAGCGCGCGCTCGCTGGCGCACGGCCACGGCGGGGCGGACAACGTCAGTGTCGGCAGCGGCGGCAACCTGGTGATCGGCGCCGAAGGCGACGATGTCATCACCTCCACCGCCGGCGATGACAAGGTCGCGGGGGATCACGCCGAGGTATTGTTCGACGCCAGTGGCGTGGTGACGTCCTTCACTTCTCTTCATTTCGCCATCGGCGGGGTGGATACCATCACGACCGGTAACGGCGACGACTGGATCATCGGCGGGTTTGACGGTGAACGCCTCAGTGCCCTGGGCGGCGACAACGTGGTCATCGGGGACAATGGATCTATTACCGCGCGAGACGGCATTCGCCAGGAGGTGAAGAGTCTCGATCGGCGCCAGGGCACCGGTGGGGACGACCTCATCCTGCTGGGATTGGGCCGGGACCAGGCGGTTGGTGGTGTCGGCGCCGATACCCTCATCAACGCCGGCGGCGAGACCGTGGCCATCGCCGATGACGGACGCATCCTCAGCGATACCTCCGGTCGTTACCGCTTGGCGGAAACCGGCAATATCGCTCTGCGCAACGACAATCACCTGATTGGCGGCATCGATCGCGACGTGCTGCTGGGAGGCGGTGGCAAGGATACGCTCGAGGGCGGCACCGGCAACGATATCCTGATGGGCGACTTCGCTCGGGTGACCCGAGTGCCAGGGCTGATCACCATCGAGACCATCGACAACTTCGAAGGTAGCGATGACGTCATCCTGACCGGCCTGGGCCACGATGTGGCGATGGGCGGTGCCGGCTTCGACGGCTTCGGAGGTGACTACGGCTTCGACATCCTGATCGGCGAATATGGCCGGGTGCGGTTGAGCGTGGTCGCTGCCGGTTCGACGAGCGTGCCGGAGGTCGAGCGTGTCACCTCCATCGTGACCCTGGCTCAGGGCAAGCTGGACCTGGTGCGCGGTGCGCAGCAGAACCTCTACCGTGAGCAGGAGCCAGGCGGCCGCCTGGCCGCCTGGAGCTGGATGGATCGCACCGAGTTCGCCCTGGGCGAGGCGATGGTCTCGCACGACCGCCCGGCAGCGGTGGCTCCGAGTCAGGGACTCGAGGATCTGCGTGGCGTTGTCGCTGGTTGGGCGGCCCACCATGACAGTCGCGGTGGCATGATCAGCGGCTTGCCGCTGTTCGCCGCCCCCCCGGCTGCCGGCAGCGCGCCGACGGCGCCAGACGCTGCGGAGGGTAGTGAGTCGCTCGAGGCGGTACCGTCGGTCGATGACGCAACCCTTGACCAGTCGCCACAGGCGGCAGGCTCACCGGCGTCGACCGAGGTATCGCCCAAGGTGTCGAGCGAGGCAGCTGCGTCCGTTCCTGCCGAACAGCAAGGTGCCATGGGCAGTTCGGCACTGGGTGGCCTGGCAACGGCGCTGGCCGGCGCTGGCTGGGGTGTCGCCCGAGCCATGACGTCGTCTACCGAGCACACCGATAGACTCAAGACGCTTCGACGTGAACAGGCCGCCGAGCAATGGCGTCGGTTGCGCAAGGATGACGATGAGGAGACGTCTTGATTGACATCTTGATGAGGGGCCTGAACGGGCCAGCGGGAGCGGTATGCTGCTAGACGAAGCAAGGGGCGACGTCGAAGCGTCCATGCGTGAACGGATGCAGCACTGGCTGTCCCGACACTGTGAGCGCAGCGGCGCTGTCGATGGGGTGCGGCTGGTCGAGGGAGTGGTGGCGTGGCGTGGGCCATCCGGCATCGAGCCAGTGGCGCTGTGGCCGGGCTTCAGCGAGGGCGCCGGCGAGGCACTGCTGGCGCTGGCAAGTGAGGTCGCCGAGGTTGCCAGTGGCATGGTCAGCCAACTG
>DJIP01000395.1:23952-31281 GCA_002433675.1 Halomonas halophila | reverse complement strand
TCCAACGTTCTCGACAAGGTGGCACTGGTCTACGGCCAGATGAACGAGCCGCCCGGGAACCGCCTGCGTGTGGCCCTGACCGGTCTGACCATCGCCGAGAAGTTCCGTGACGAAGGTCGTGACGTACTGTTGTTCGTCGACAACATCTACCGTTACACCCTGGCCGGTACCGAGGTGTCTGCACTGCTGGGCCGTATGCCGTCCGCGGTGGGTTACCAGCCGACCCTGGCCGAGGAGATGGGCGTTCTGCAGGAGCGTATCACCTCCACCAAGACCGGCTCGATCACCTCCGTGCAGGCCGTCTACGTGCCCGCGGATGACTTGACCGACCCGTCTCCGGCGACCACCTTCTCGCACCTGGACGCCACCGTGGTACTGGCGCGTTCCATCGCCGAGCTGGGTATCTATCCGGCCATCGACCCGCTGGACTCCACCTCTCGCCAGCTCGATCCGCTGGTGGTGGGCGACGAGCACTACAACGTCGCGCGCGGTGTTCAGGGCGTGCTCCAGCGCTACAAGGAGCTCAAGGACATCATCGCCATCCTGGGCATGGACGAGCTGTCCGACGAAGACAAGCAGATCGTGGCACGCGCGCGTAAGATCCAGCGCTTCCTGTCACAGCCGTTCTTCGTTGCCGAGGTGTTCACCGGCTCTCCCGGCAAGTACGTGTCGCTGAAAGAGACCATCCGTGGTTTCCAGGGCATCCTGGACGGCGAGTACGACGAGCTGCCCGAGCAGGCCTTCTACATGGTCGGCACCATCGACGAGGCCGTCGAGAAAGCCAACCAGATGAAGTAATCCCTCTAACCGGGAGACGTCATCATGACGAAAACCATCCAATGCGAGATCGTCAGTGCCGAAGCCTCGGTCTACTCCGGTAGTGCCGAGCAGGTGGTGGCGGCTGGCATCCTGGGGGATCTTGGCATCCTGGCCGGCCACACGCCGCTGCTGACCGAGCTGGCTCCGGGCCCTGTACGGGTGCTCAACGAAGGCAGCGAGGAGCACTTCTACGTCTCCGGCGGCTTTATCGAAGTGCAGCCCGAGAAGGTGATCGTGCTGGCCGACACGGCGGTTCGCGCATCCGACCTGGATGAAGCGGCCGCCGAAGAGGCCCGCAAGCAGGCCATCAAGGCCATGGAGGACAAGTCGGCGGAGCTGGATTACACCCGCGCCGCGGCGGAACTCTCCGAGGCCCTGGCCCAGCTGCGTACCATCCAGCAGCTGCGCAGGAAGGCCGGCAAGGGCTAAGTTCCCTGGCGCCGATGCCCCACGCCCCCCGAATGGCTGACATTCGGGGGGCGTTTTCGTTGGTGATGGCGGCAGCGAACCGCGACTGGCGCGTCTTCGTTGCTTGCCTTGTGTCTAATGTTCATCCAGACATGGCATCATGTCGCCTCTTCGAGCAGCCCCGATAAGTCGTCTCTTGGGGACACTGCGCCTCAACGATTTGCGGCAAGGACGCCGGCCATGAGGAGACGCCCATGAATCTGACCCCCAGCCTGGAGGCGCACAAGCAGGTGCTGCTGCGTGCCCTCGATCCCCGCGACAGCCAGACGCTGGATGCCCGCCTGCCCGAAATCCGCTCGGCGGATCTGGCCGAGATCCTCGAGCGACTGATCGAGGACGAGGATCGCCTCGACAGCGCCCTGGCGCTGCTGGCCTGCCTGCCGGTGGGGCGCCAGGCCAGCGTGTTTGGTCACCTGCCGTTCGAGGCCCAGGACGCGATGGCGTCGCGCATCGAGGACGCCTGGCTGTCGCGGATCCTCGACAAGATGGGCTCGGACGAACGTGCCGACCTGTTCAAGGTGCTGGGAGATGATCGCAAGGAAGCGCTGTTGCGGCGCATGGCGCGGCGCGAGCGCGAGGCACTCAAGCGCCTGGCCAGCTACGAGGAGGGCACCGCCGGCGCCCTGATGACCGCCGACTATGTAGCGATCCCGATGGGGCTTACCGTGTCCCGGGCGATGATGCGGGTACGTCAGACCGCTCCCGATGCCGAGACCGTCTACCAGCTGTATGTGGTGGACGAGCACGGCCGCCTGGCCGGCACCATGTCGCTGAGACAGCTGATGGTGGCACGGCCCCAGGCGATCATCGACGAGCTGATGATCCACGACGTGATCAGCATTGGCGTGGACGCCGAGCAGGAAGAGGTTGCCCGGGTGGTGGCGCGCTACGACCTGCTGGCATTGCCGGTGACGGACGGCGATGAGCGGCTGGTCGGCATCGTCACCCACGATGACGCCATGGACGTGGTCGAGTCCGAGGCCACCGAAGACATCCACAAGGGCATGTCGATCGGTCAGCTGGAAGGCGGCGTGTCCCGGGTGCCGCTGTGGAGCCTGTATCGCAAACGAGTGATCTGGCTGGTATTGCTGGTGTTTGGCAACCTCTTCTCGGGAGCCGGCATCGCCCATTTCGAGGACACCATCGCCGCCCAGGTGACCCTGGTGTTCTTTCTGCCGCTATTGATCGGCAGTGGTGGCAACGCCGGTGCCCAGGCCGCCACCCTGATGGTGCGGGGCATGGCCACCGGTGACGTGGGGATCAAGGACTGGAGCAAGCTGCTCGGCCGGGAGCTGCTGGTGGCAGGCTCGCTGGGGCTGACCATGGCCCTGGCGGTGGCCCCCATCGGCGTCATTCGTGGCGGTGAGGCGGTGGCCATGGTGGTGGCCATCAGCATGATCTGCATCGTCTTGTTCGGCAGTCTGCTCGGTATGTGCCTGCCGTTCGTGCTCGATCGCCTGGGCTGGGATCCGGCGACCGCCTCGGCACCGCTGGTCACCACCCTGATCGACGCCTCCGGGGTGGTCATCTACTTTTCCATCGCCACGCTGGTACTGATGGGAACTTGATCGACCGCAGCGGATGCGGCCAGGGGGCCCCCGGACAGCGGACAAGAACGCCCGTGGAGTGTATGCTCTTGCGGGCGTTTTGCCTGTTACCCCTCGCTTACGGGTCACTCCATGGATTGGCTACAGATTGTCGTTCTCTCCCTGATTCAGGGAATCACCGAATTTCTTCCGGTATCGAGCTCTGCCCACCTGATACTGGTCCCCGTGTTCAGCGACTGGCCGGACCAGGGGCTGGCCTTCGACGTGGCCTTGCACCTGGGGAGCCTCGGCGCGGTGGTCATCTACTTTCGCGACGAGATCCTGCGCATGCTGTCGAGCTGGTGTGCCAGCGTCGTCGGTCGCGGCACCGACCAGGACGCTCGGCTGGCCTGGTGGGTGATCCTCGCGACCATTCCGGTGGGACTCGCCGGACTGCTGTTCAAGGACATCATCGAGCAGTATGCCCGCTCGCCCATGGTGCTGGCCTTCGGTCTGATCTTCTTCGGCCTGCTGCTGGGACTGGCCGACTGGCGTTTCAGGGGCTCGCGCAGCGAGTATCAGCTGCGCTGGAGCGACGCCCTGTGGATCGGCATCGGCCAGGCGCTGGCGCTGATTCCCGGCACCTCGCGCTCCGGCATCACCATTACGGTGGCGCTGATGCTGGGCATGGGGCGCGAAGCCGCAGCCCGCTTCTCGTTTTTGCTGTCGATTCCAGTGATCGTGCTGGCGGGAGGGCTGGAAGCCTGTGAGCTGATCCAGACCGGCGTCGAAGTGCACTGGGGCGACATGGCCCTCGGCACCCTGCTGTCCGGCGTCAGCGCCTACCTGTGCATCCATTTCTTCCTGTCGTTCATCAAGCGCATCGGCATGCAGCCCTTCGTCGTCTATCGCCTGCTGCTCGGTATCGCCTTGATCTGGTTGTTCGGCTGACCTATCTGAAGAGACCCACTCATGACTGGATTCAAGTTCGCTCGGCGTGGATGGCTGAAAACCTGGCTGGCCGCCCTCCTGATGGCACTGCTGGTGTCCGGTTGCAGCGACGAGGCCACCACCCGCTCGCCGGTCACCCTGGAAGGCGACATCTTCGGCACCTTCTACCAGATCACCCTGGCCGACCCGCTGACGCAAGAGCAGGTCGCGGAGATCGAGCAGGGCGTGCTCGACGAGATGCACGCGGTCGACGCTTCCATGTCCACCTGGCGCGAGGATTCGGAGCTGTCTGCCTTCAATCAGTCGCCGCTGGGGCAATGGCAGCCGATCTCCGACGAATTCATGGAGGTGCTGGCCATCAGTCAGTCGGTCAACCAGCAGAGCCACGGCGCCTTCGACGTCACCGTCGGCAGCCTGGTCAATCTGTGGAGCTTTGGCCCTGAGGCCAGGCCCCAGGAAATTCCCGAGGAAGGCGCACTCGAGCGGCGCCTGACCCAGGTCGGTATGGACGCGCTCGAGATCGACACCGCCGAGGCTCAGGCCCGTCGCCTGCGGGACGTCTACGTCGACCTGTCCGGGGTGGCCAAGGGCTTCGCCACCGACGAGGTGGCGGCCTACCTGGATCGCCAGGGTATCGCCAACTACCTGGTCAACCTTGGCGGGGAGGTCAAGGTCAAGGGGCGGCGTGACGGCGGCAAGGGACTGTGGCGCATCGGTATCGAGGTGCCCGAGAACGGCACCCCCAAGGCTCAGCACGTGGTCGGCCTCGATGACGTCTCGGTGGCGACTTCCGGTGACTACCGTCACTACTTCGAGGCCGATGGCAAGCGATACTCGCATACCATCGACCCTCGAAACGGGCGTCCGATCACCCATCGGCTGGCCTCTGTGACGGTGGTGCATCCGTCCAACGCCTGGGCCGACGCCTGGGCCACCGCCCTGAGTGTGATGGGCGAAGAGGAAGGCATGCGGGCCGCGATCTCCCAGGAGTTGCCGGTGGTGATGCTGGTGCGTCAGGGTGAGGGGTGGGAAAGTCGAGTCAGCCCCGCCTTTGTGGCCCGTTTCGGGCAGGAGATGGTCGATACCCTGGGGCTGACGGTGGTGACGGATGACGACACCCCGCTAGAATAGAAGCGCTATCCTCACACAACGGATCTCTGATGCCGTTGGCCGGTTCAGTTCGGTACTGTAGCGATATCTGCTTCGATCTTTTGTTTTTGACAAGGAGTCACGATGAGCCTCGATGTGGTGATTCTCGCCGCCGGACAGGGCACCCGCATGCGCTCGAGCTTGCCCAAGGTGCTGCATACCCTGGCGGGCAAGCCGATGGTCCGTCATGTGGTCGATACCGCCCAGGGTCTCGACGCGGACCGCACCCATGTGGTCATCGGGCACGGTGGCGAGCGGGTGCGCGATGCCCTGGCCGACAGCGAGGTTCGCTTTGCCCACCAGGCCGAGCAGAAGGGCACCGGTCACGCCGTCGCCCAGGCGCTGGGCCAGCTCGGTGATGGCAAGGTCCTGGTGCTGTACGGTGACGTGCCGCTGATTCGCCGGCAAACGCTGGCGGCCTTGCTGGAGCAGGTCGACGAGCGCCATATGGGGCTTCTGACCGTGACGCTGGACGACCCGGCGGGATATGGCCGCATCGTGCGTAACGAGCAAGGCGAGGTGGTGGCCATCGTCGAGCAGAAGGATGCCTCTGAAAGCGAGCTTGCGATCACCGAGTGCAACACCGGCATCATGGCCATGACCAGCGCCCAGCTGAAGCGTTGGCTACCTGAGCTGTCGTCGGACAACGCCCAGGGCGAGTACTACCTGACCGATGTGATCGCCATGGCCGCCGCCGAGGGCATCGCCGTGGCCACCGCCCAGCCGGCGCGGCCGATGGAGGTGGAAGGCGTCAACAACCGCGCCCAGATGGCGCGGCTTGAGCGAGCATATCAGCGCGACATCGCCGAGGCACTGATGGAAAAAGGTGTGGCCCTGGCCGACCCTGAGCGTCTGGACGTACGTGGCAAGCTGAGCTGCGGGCACGACGTCTTCATCGACGTCGGCTGTGTGTTCGAAGGCGAGGTGGAACTCGGCGAGGGCGTTCGCATCGGCCCCTACACGGTGATACGCAACAGCCATGTCGGCGCCGAGAGTGTCATCGAGGCCCACAGCATCGTCGACGGTGCGGTATTGGCCGGGCTCAACCAGATCGGCCCCTTCGCCCGCCTGCGCCCCGGCTCCCGTCTGGCGGTCAAGGCCAAGGTCGGCAACTTCGTCGAGACCAAGAACACCGAGGTGGGCGAGGGCAGCAAGATCAACCACTTGAGCTATGTGGGTGACGCCCGCCTGGGACGCGAGGTCAACATCGGCGCCGGCACCATCACCTGCAACTACGACGGCGCCAACAAGCACCGCACCGAGATCGGTGACGCCGCCTTCATCGGCTCCAATTCGGCGCTGGTGGCCCCGGTCAGCGTCGGTGAGGGCGCCACCGTCGGCGCCGGCTCCACCATCAGCCGAGACGTCGCCGATCATAGCCTGGCGGTGACAAGGTCTCGCCAGATCGCCAAGGCCAACTGGCCAAGGCCGACCAAGGACGAGAACTGAGGGACATAAGCTGTCCCTGTCAGCTTGGCGTCAATCTGGCGGGCCGACCCCGTCAGATGGCCAAGGGCAACGGCTCAAGGACGACTGACGGCGCAGACGTGGCCGTCTCCCCGGGCTAACCAGCCGACCGCCGGCGGGCCCGGTTTTATCGCTGCGGTGTCCCTGCTTCGCCGTTCAGCGGTAGCCAATAACGAACCTCTCAAGGAGTGACGCCTATGTGTGGCATCGTCGCCGCGGTGGCCCAGCGCAACGTACAGAATATTCTGCTCGAAGGCCTCAAGCGCCTCGAGTACCGCGGCTATGACAGTGCCGGCATGGCGGTACGCAGCCCCAGGGGCACCCTGGTGCGCCAGCGCGCGGTTGGCAAGGTGGCCGCGCTCGAGGAGCGACTGGAGGACACGGCACTGCTGGGCCTCAGCGGTATTGCCCACACCCGCTGGGCGACCCACGGTCGGCCCAGCGAGCCCAATGCCCATCCCCACCAGTCGCGGGACCGCCTGGCGGTGGTGCATAACGGCATCATCGAGAATCACGAGCAGCTGCGTCGGGAGCTCACCGATCAGGGCTACGTGTTCGAGTCCGAGACCGATACCGAGGTGATCGCCCACCTGCTGGAGCGTGAGTCCCGCCGTGACGGCGATCTGCTCAGCGCCTTCCAGCGGGTCGTCGGTGGTCTCGACGGTGCCTACGCCCTGGGGGTCATGGCGGTGGACGAGCCCGATGTGGTGGTCGGCGCGCGCAAGGGCAGTCCGCTGGTGGTCGGCGTCGGCATCGGCGAGGCCTTCCTGGCGTCTGACCCGCTGGCGCTGCTGCCGGTGACCGATCGATTCATCTACCTGAATGAAGGCGATGTGGTGCGGCTGTCTGCCAATGGCCTCATCGAGATCTTCGACGCCCAGGGGACCGCGGTCGAGCGTGAGGTCCAGACCTTCGAGCATGGTGACGGCGCCGCCAGCAAGGGCGAGTA
>DJIP01000395.1:20915-23573 GCA_002433675.1 Halomonas halophila | reverse complement strand
CGCCTGGGCGACCGCTCGGTGCTGGTGGAAAGCTTCGGTCCCGACGCCGAGCGCCTGTTCCAGCAGGTCCGCCAGATCCATATCGTGGCCTGCGGCACCAGCTATCACGCCGGCATGGTGGCGCGCTACTGGCTCGAGCGCTATACCGGCATCCCGGTGCAGGTGGAGGTCGCCTCCGAGTATCGCTACCGCCAGGTGGTGGTGCCCCAGGGCACCCTGTTCGTGACTCTGTCCCAGTCCGGCGAGACCGCCGACACCCTGGCCGCGCTGCGTTTTGCCATGGAGCAGGACAACTACCTGGGCAGCCTGGGTATCTGCAACGTACCGGGAAGCTCGCTGGTGCGCGAGGCCGACCTGAGCCTGATGACCCAGGCCGGCCCCGAGATCGGCGTGGCCTCCACCAAGGCCTTCACCACCCAGTTGACTGCGCTGATGCTGTTCGCCCTGGCGCTGGGTCGAGTGCGGGGCATGGACGAGGACGAGCAGGCGGACATTGTCGCCGCACTGCGGACTCTGCCGGCGCTGTGCAGCCAGGTACTGGGGCTGGACGCGGCCATCGAGCAGCTGTCCATGGCCTTCGCCGAGAAGCAGCATGCGCTGTTTCTGGGACGTGGCGCCCACTTCCCCATCGCCCAGGAAGGCGCCTTGAAGCTCAAGGAAATATCCTACATTCACGCCGAGGCCTACCCGGCGGGTGAGCTCAAGCACGGCCCGCTGGCGCTGGTGGACAGCGAGATGCCGGTGATCTCGGTGGCGCCCAACGACGAACTGCTGGACAAGCTCAAGTCCAACCTGCAGGAGGTCCGGGCCCGAGGCGGCGAGCTGTACGTGTTCGCCGACGAGAACGTCGGCCTGAACGCCAGCGAGGGCATCCAGGTGCTGCACCTGCCCCACGTCCACGAGGCGCTGGCGCCGATCCTCTACACCCTGCCGCTGCAGCTGCTGTCCTACCACGTGGCGGTGCTCAAGGGTACCGACGTCGATCAGCCGCGTAACCTGGCCAAGTCGGTGACGGTGGAGTAGACATACCGTCGGGCGATAGTATGGCAGCGGTCGCAGGCTCGGCGTGACGGAAGGGAAATCTTCCCATCAACTCCAGAGAAGGTGTTGATGCAGTCCGTTCTTGTTCCTGGAGGCGAAAGATAGTGCGGTGACACCCCGGTGTCCCGCGCTCTTTTTTGTCTGGGAATGGGGTCCACCTCAGTTCAAGGATGGAGAGCAAGTCACTGATTAATCGGACAGGACTGCGGCCAAATAGCCCGGCACCGGATTTGACGATATCTCGTCCCGTTCTCGGTGGTGATGATTCCGATGTGCTATACCATCATCAAGGCACTGAACGGGAAGCGGGGCCGCTTTCGTTGATACTTCCACGCGTTATTTGCGCTTTCCCCTGTTGTGCTGACCTACACGGGGTAGATGGTTTCAGGGGAGGGCTGCTATTTCTGGTGCAGATATTGACGCCGAGAGCTCAATCTTTCCGATACTGGTAAGGGAGCCTCAGCTCTCATCGCTTGTCCTGTCACACGCAACAGCTGACGTGTGAGAGACCCACTCGGCCAGTGTGTTTCCATCCACAGGAGCAACATTCATGAGCACTCAAAGCGAGCAGGCTCCAACCCCTGTTTCGGACGATATGCAGACGGACTATACCGTCGGGCAGGACAACTTCGAAGGCAGCCTGGGGCCCATCGGCTTCGATATACATAACCGGGTCTTCGCCATCTCGGCGCTGGCCTCGATTGTCTTCATCGTGCTGACGCTGCTGTTCCCCGAGCGAGCCGGTAATCTCTTTCAGTCCATTGTCAGCTTCTCCACCGGCACCCTCGACAGCTACTTCATGATCGTGGTGGACGGCTTCATCCTGTTCTGTCTGGCACTGGTCGTGCTGCCCTACGGCAAGGTCCGCCTGGGCGGCCCAGACGCCACGCCGGAGTATGGCTACCTGTCCTGGTTCGCGATGCTGTTCGCGGCCGGCATTGGCATCGGCCTGCTGTTCTTCGGCGTGCTGGAACCGGTCTATCACGCCAACGTCTCCTCGCCGCTGGGCACGCCCTCGCCCTTCGGCATCGACGGGGAATTGAACGCTGAGGCCGTCGCCGACGCCACCGCCATGGGGCTGGCCGGCACCTATCTGCACTGGGGCATCCACGGCTGGGCCGTCTACGTGGTGATGGCGCTGGCGCTGTCCATCTTTACCTACAACAAGGGCCTGCCCTTCTCCATCCGTTCGGCGTTCTTCCCGCTGCTGGGTGACCGCGTCTGGGGCTGGTGGGGCCACATCATCGACATCCTGGCGGTCTTCTCGACCCTATTTGGCCTGGCCACCTCGCTCGGCCTCGGCGCCCAGCAGGCCAACGCCGGCATGAACTTCGTCTTCGGCCTGGACGTCAGCATCACCACTCAGGTGGTCGTGATCGCAGCCGTCACCGCAGTGGCGCTGGTCTCGGTGTGGCGCGGTCTGGAGGGTGGTGTGAAGCGGCTTTCCGAGATCAACATGGGAATGGCCGTGCTGTTCTTCTTCTTCGTGCTGTTCGCCGGCCCGACCCTGGCCGCGCTCGCCGGCTTCTGGGCCGGCCTTGAGACCTACGTGACGAAGTTCATCCCGCTGTCGGCCCCCTTCGGCCGCGAGGACGACGCCTATCGCCAATCCTGGAC
>DJIP01000395.1:0-20570 GCA_002433675.1 Halomonas halophila | reverse complement strand
TGGTGGATCAGCTGGGCGCCTTTCGTCGGCATGTTTATCGCCCGCGTCTCCCGGGGGCGCACGGTGCGTGAGTTCGTGATCTGTGTGCTGGTGATCCCGAGTCTGTTCATCTTCATTTGGATGGGCGTGTTCGGCGCCACCGCCCTCGACCAGCTATACGCCAATCCGGCCGGCAGCCTGGTCAAGGAATACGTGATCGACAGCTACAGTCCCGAACTGTCGCTGTTCGGTATGCTCAACGAACTGCCGCTGTCGGGCCTGATGTCGACCCTGGGCATCATCCTGGCGCTGATCTTCTTCGTCACCTCGTCGGATTCCGGCTCGCTGGTAATCGATACCATCACCGCCGGCGGCAAGATCGACGCGCCGCGCCCTCAGCGCATGTTCTGGGCCACGGTGGAAGGCCTGATCGCCATCGTGCTGCTGATCGGCGGCGGTCTCTCAGCGCTACAGGCTGGCGTCACGGCTACCGCGATCCCCTTCTCGGTGGTGATGATTCTGATGTGCTACACCATCATCAAGGCGCTGAACGGCGAGCTTCGTCAGTTACGCCGACGGCGTGCCGAGTCAGCGTCATAGCTACGAGGCCAATGGTATCCTGGCGCAGCGCCAGGAGGTTTTCGAGGCGGCAAAGCAGCTTCACCCGGAACGTTGGTCGGGTGACATCGGAAACCTCAGCCTGCCAAAGGTAGTGAATCTGAATCCCGAGAGGAATACGGCGCCCCAGGCGGCAGGGTGTTAAAGAGCCAGAACCATTTTATGTGTCATCTATGTTGACAGGCTCCGGGTAGGCGCGCTTTCTCATCAAGGGTCGGGCGCCAGTGATGCGTGCCCGTCGAGAGGCCGAATACATTGGAGCAAGCCCACTTTGTCAATGTCGTAGATCCACGTTGCAAGAGCCAGGCTGACCATACATTTTGAGACAGAACACATTCACTGCCTCTCGATATGTGCAGTACCGGTACTTTATAAAAAATATAACTCAGAATTTTCCGTGTTTTTTGGTTCTAATGCCATGAATTTGTAATACATCCTTCTATTGTTTTGCCTTTTCGAACGCTTCTTTTGCGTGCTTTATTGGGCACAACATCAAACACCGTTTTCAAACCTTCATTTCTATAGTCGTTAGTTAAGCGCTTGGCGATGCGTGGCCACCATTCCAGCGAGAGCCTTGCCCGGTCATGCCTGCATTCACGAGCGTGCAGGCGTCGGTGATTCACATCAGCGACAGCCGCCATGACGACCGCCACGACAACGATAATGAAGGGGGACGGCGATGAGCGGATTGCGATTCACTAAAGCCTTGCTGACGGGAACCGGCCTGTGTGTGCTGATGCCAATCGCGGCGGAGGCACAGACGTCGATGCAGGAACTCAACGACCTCAAGGCCCAGATCGAACAGCTCAAGGCCCAGCAGCAGGCGGCGATGCAATTGGTCGAACAGCAGCAGGCCCAGATCGATAACCTGATCAATCAGCAGGCCAGCATGCAGGAGGAAGTCGCCGACGTCAGCGAGAACGTGGTCAAGCGTACCGACAGTGGCGACTTTCTGGTGGGCGACACCACGGTGTCCATCGGAGGCTACGTGAAGGCACAGGCGGCGTTCTCCGACAATGGCCTCAGCGACGGCAAGGCCAACGAGACGGTAACGGCAGGGCTGTTGCGCGCCACCGACGACGATGCCGACAACCGCGTCAGCCTGAGCGCACGGGAATCGCGCTTCAATATCGGTACCAGCACGCCGGTGGCGGGCGATACCATGAAGACCTTTATCGAGGTGGACTTCTATGGCGCCGACGATGAAGCCAATGAGTTTGTTTCCCACTCCTACGCGCCGCGCCTGCGCCACGCCTACCTGAGCTGGGGCAACTGGCTGGCCGGGCAGTACTGGTCGACCTTCATGGACCTCAAGGGACTCGGTGAACTCGACGCCTTCAGTACCCATACCGGCTCGATCTTCGTGCGCCAGCCACAGCTTCGCTACACCTATCCGCTGGACTGGGGCAGCCTGCAGTTCGCGGTGGAGAACCCCGAGGACGGCGATGATGACCAGGACACCCCGGACATGGTGGCCCGGGTCAATGTGGATCAGGACTGGGGCCACGTTTCGGCTGCCACCGTGGTCAGACGCTTCAGCCTGGATAACGCCGAGGATGACGACAGTCGCTGGGGAGCCGGCTACAGCCTGACCGGACGCTTCCCTTTATTCGAGAAAGACGACCTCATGCTGCAGGCCAACTACGGCAACCTGGGACGCTACATGGCGTTGGGCGCCTATCCCAACGCCAAGGTAGAGGACGGCCAGATCAAGATGGTGGAGTCCTGGGGCGCCTCGGCCATCTATCGTCACTACTGGACCGACACGCTGCGCTCGAGCATCGCCTACTCGGCCACCGAGCTCGACAGCAACGGTACCGGGGATGACACCGACAGCTTCGACAGCTTCTTTCTCAACCTGATGTGGTCGCCCTTCGCCAACACCACCCTGTCGGCGGAGTACCAGCGCTATGATCTGGATGAGGTGGACGGGGATACCTTCGACCTGGATAGGGTTCAGTTCTCTGCCAAGTACGACTTCTAGGGGGATCTGAAAAGCCCCTGTGCCCGTCGACTTTTCGGACGGAGCCCTGGCTGGGAGAAGGAAGCTTTTGCGCTCGGCGCCGCATCCCAGCCTGTCAGCATCGCCCCGTTCGGTAACACCGGGCGGGGCGATGCTATGCTGGCGCCCCGAACAACCGTCGAGTTCGCCCTCTTGAACGATCGATCAGCGCAACCGCCCATGTACATTGGTCTACCGATGTGGGCCAATCCCGACTGGCGTGGTGGCCTCTATCCACCCCACGCCGGGCGCGAGGGCTGGCTCGATGACTACGCCGCGGTATTCAACGCCGTCGAGGGAAATACCACCTTCTACAGCGGGGCTCCCAGGCCAAAGACGGTGGAGGGCTGGTCCCGTCAGGCGCCACCGGGCTTTCGCTTCTGCTTCAAGCTGCCCCAGGCGCTGACACATGGGAAGCGGTTGCGCCAGGTCGAGACCGAGGTGGGCGACTTCATCGATGCCCTGGGTCCACTCAAGGACCGCCTCGGGCCGGTGATGATTCAGCTGCCCAGGGACTTTGGTCCTGAGGAGGTGCCTGCTCTGGAGGAAGTTCTACGAGATTGGCCACAGGACGTACCCTGCGCGGTAGAGCTGCGCCACAGTGAATTTTTCCACAAGGGGAGTGCCGAGAGAGATATCAACGCCCTGTTGATAAGTCATGGCGCCAATCGTGTGATGCTGGATGTCAGGCCATTGTTTTCCGGACCGCCCGAGGTCCATCCGGGATTGATCCAGGCTCGCGCGGAAAAGCCAAGACGCCCACTACACGTGATCTCTACAGCAAAATTTCCTGTGATTCGTTTCATCGGGCATCTTGACAGCGGCACCAACGAGCACTATTTCACCCCCTGGGTAAATCAGCTCTGCTTGTGGATAAAACAGGGGAAAACCCCTTTTCTGTTTGTGCATACCGCGGACAATCGCCAGGCCCCGGAGCTGGCCCGACACCTGTACGCCAGAGTCGCCGATAGAATGGGGTGGCAGGCGCTGCCCGGATTTCCGGGAGATCGGCAGAATCAGCTGCTTTGACCATTGTTGGCTGGCGTTTGTTATTGTCATACGCTAGTTTTGTCGGCTGTTCGTCACTTGCCACGGGCCAGAGACGGTCGCCTCCTTATCCTTGGCTGGTGACTCGCCTGGACCCACCGGTCTCGACCAGCGCGAACCCTGCGCTGGGGAAGAGTGTTGTGCCGGCAGTGATCCTGCTGACATCCGTCAGACCCCTTGTACATCGGTGGCTCCGTGACCCGGACCATCGAGGACGTGGCGACTACAAACACAACGCCGTCATTGCATCCGATCGATCGATGACGACACGTATCCGAAGGGTGATTTATGTCCAAAACGACACACGCGCAGTGGTCATCGCGCTTTTCCTTTATCCTCGCCGCCACCGGTTCCGCTGTCGGGCTTGGTAACATCTGGAAGTTTCCCTACATGGTGGGTGAGAGCGGTGGCGCCGCCTTCGTGCTCGTCTACCTGCTGTGCATCGGCCTGATCGGCCTGCCGATCCTGGTCACCGAGTGGATGATCGGCCGGCGTGGGCAAAGCAACCCGGTCAATGCCATGGCCAGCGTCGCCGCCAAGGCCGGGCAGCCCAAGGTCTGGGCCCTGGTCGGCGTGGCCGGGGTCATCGGTGCCTTCCTTATCCTGTCGTTCTACAGCGTGATCGGTGGCTGGTCGCTGTACTACACCCTCGGCAGCGTGACCGGAGACTTCAGCGGCCAGGATGCCGACGGTATCGGCGCCTTGTTCAGCGGCATGCTGGCAAGCCCCGGTCTGCTGCTGCTGTGGCACTCCATCTTCATGCTGCTGGTCATCGGTATCGTTGCCCGCGGCGTGACCAAGGGCCTGGAAGGCGCGGTCAACGTGTTGATGCCGGCCCTGGCGCTGCTGCTGGTGGTGCTGGTGGGCTACGGCATGACCACCGGGCACTTCGGTGAGGCGTTGAACTATCTGTTCAACCCGGACTGGTCGGCGCTCACTGGTGAGGTGGTACTGGCAGCACTGGGTCACGCCTTCTTCACCCTGTCACTGGGCATGGGCATCATGATCGCCTACGGTTCCTACCTCGGCGAGAAGGTCGACCTGATCAAGACCGCGCGCACCGTGGTGATCATGGATACCGTAATCGCACTCGGCGCTGGCCTGGCGATCTTCCCGATCGTATTCGCCAACCAGCTCGACCTGGCTTCCGGCCCGAGCCTGATCTTCGTCACCCTGCCGCTGGCCTTCGGCAATATGGGCGGCGGCCTGATCCTGGGGCTGATGTTCTTCCTGCTGCTGACCTTCGCCGCCCTGACCTCGGCCATTTCGCTGCTTGAGCCGGTGGTCGAATTTGTCGAAGAGCGTACGCCGCTGTCGCGTTCCGCATCGGCGGTGGTCTCCGGCATCGGTGCCTGGGCGCTGGGTATCGCCGCGCTGCTGTCCTTCAACGTGTGGAGCGACCCGGTGCTGTTCGGACTCGGGGTGTTCGACCTGCTGGACAAGCTGACCAGCAAGTTCATGCTGCCATTGACCGGTCTTGGCGCCATCCTGTTCGCGGGCTGGTTCCTCAACCGCGAAGGCGTGGCCGAAGACCTCGGCCTGTCCGGTGGCAAGGAAACCTTGTGGGTGTTGTTGACCCGCTTCGTGGCGCCCATCGGTGTGACGGTGGTGTTTATCTCCAGCCTGTGACAGGCGATATGGCGTCACGCCAGACCAGAGACCCGGCCTTGTGCCGGGTCTCTGCGTTTACTGGCCATGCCAGGCGATCCAGCGGAACCGGGCGGTAAGACGAGGCTGCTAGAACATAGTGAGCTAAGCGGAATCTAGGCGGACGTTTGCGGGACCTGCGGGACGTCAATGAGGAGGCAGTGACACCTCAGCGAGATGTCAGTGGGCATTTATTGATGCCTGCAATCAGGGCGTGCATGCACAGGGGACGCTTCGGGGTGCTTTCAAGCGACAGACACCCGATGGCGAGTCTCGTCGGCGCGATTCTCGCAAGGATTGGGCCGGCCGTCGCTCAAGCCTGCGGCCAGGCCCCGATTATGGTTCAGACCCGCGTTGCTGGCGGTCTGGTGCACGTCGAGCCGGTGGCCCCGCGTGCGGGTTCAATCTGCCGGGTCAGTGCATTTCGTCGTCGTTGCCGTCTTCCGGCAGTTCGGCGATGTCTTCAGATAGACGCTTGAATTCCCGATGAAGCTCGATGCCGCGGCGGGCTCGCAGGTTGCGTTGGGCCGCGGTGCGGGAGCGCCTTTCGTGTTCGGCGACTTCCATGCTCATGAAGATGTCGAGGAGTTCACTCTTGACGGAGGATAACCTTTCGACATTACGCATGATCGATTCTCCTATGCAGTGAATGTGCCGGCATCCAGGACGCTGCGCGACACTGCCCTTTTACTATACCCCAGTTGACAAAAAGATGACGGTGTGGACGTCAATCCTGCAACGTTCTGCCAACGCTAGAAAAAAATCCATTCGGTTGCGCAGGGGCGGCCTGGGGGCTCGATGCATGACGCAGCACAGGGCGCATTTGACGCCGTCATGGGGCATACTGGAACCAGACCGGATCGATAGCGACGGGCATTGCGCCCTGCCAGCTCCGGGTCCTCCCAGCCAGTCAAAGGAGTAGAGGGTGAGTCGCGCGCTGTTTGATGAAATGCGACGTCGCATGGAGCACTTCCGTCGGTCGGAGCAGAAGGTCGCACGCTTCGTGTTGCGCAACCCCGACGAAGTTATCCACATGCGTATCGTCGATCTGGCCACCGAGGCCAAGGTCAGCGAGCCCACGGTGGTACGCTTCTGCCGGGCCCTGGGCTGTAACGGCTTTCAGGACTTCAAGTTGAAGTTGGCGCAGATGCTGGCGTCGGGCAGCCAGTTCGCGCAGTTCTCGATGAATGACAGCGACTCCGTGGCCGAGTTTTCCCACAGCATCTTCGATTCCACGGTGGGGACCCTGCTATCGATTCGCGATCGACTCGACAACGAGGCGTTGAACAAGACCATCAACGCCCTGGCCATGGCCAATCGCGTCGAGTTCTACGGCTACGGAGCCTCCGGTGCGGTGGCCTTCGACGCCCAGCACAAGTTTTTCAGGCTGCAGATTTCCACCGCCGCCTACGCCGACCCGCACATGCAGAACATGTCGGCGGTGACCCTCAAGGAAGGCGACGTGGTGGTGGCGATTTCGCAGACCGGCCGCACCCGGGCGCTGGTGGCCAGCGTCAAGCTGGCGCGGGAGGCGGGTGCCACCGTGGTCGGCCTCTGCCCCAGTGGCTCCCCGCTGGCGGACGAAGTCGACCTGCCGCTGTACATCGATGTGCCCGAAGACACCGAGATCTACACGCCCATGAGCTCTCGCATCGCCCACCTGGTACTGGTCGACGTGCTGGCGGTGGGGGTGGCGAAGACCCGGGGCCCCAAGCTCGCCGAGCAGCTCAAGGCGGTAAAGCGCAGTCTCAACCCGCTGCGCTATCCGGAGTCCGATCCGTCCTGACCGAGGGCGCCCTGCCTGTCCATTTATCCAGCATCGCTGTGGTAGACTGGGCGCCCATTTTCGATCTCGAGCGGTGCCTTCTCCATGGACGACGTCACGGCGATCATCGACGGCCTCAACGCGGCGCAGCATGAGGCGGTCTGCGCTCCCCAGGGCAATATGCTGGTGCTCGCCGGCGCCGGTTCCGGCAAGACCCGCGTGCTGGTCCATCGCATCGCCTGGCTGATGCAGGCAGAAGGGCTCTCACCCTACGCGGTGCTGGCGGTGACCTTCACCAACAAGGCCGCCAGGGAGATGCGCACTCGCCTGGAGGCGCTGCTGGGGATCTCGCTGCGCCACGTCTGGGTGGGCACCTTTCACTCCATCGCCCACCGCCTGCTGCGTACCCACTGGCAGGATGCTCGCCTGCCCCAGCACTTCCAGATCATCGACTCCGATGACCAGCTACGGTTGATCAAGCGTCTGTTGAAGGACAACCAGATCGACGACGAGCGCTTTCCGCCGCGTCAGGTGCAGTCGTTCATCAGCGGCTGCAAGGAAGAGGGGCTGCGTCCTCACCAGGTCAGGATCAACGGTGACGCCTACGTCGAGCAGATGGTGGCGCTGTATGACGTCTATCAGCTGACCTGCGAACGCGGTGGCCTGGTCGACTTCGGCGAGCTGCTGCTCAGAAGCCTCGAGCTGCTGCGTGACAATCCGGCCCTGCTGGCCCACTACCAGGAGCGCTTCGCCCATGTGCTGGTGGACGAGTTCCAGGATACCAACACCCTGCAGTACGCCTGGCTGAAGCTGTTGACCGGACAGCGCACACCGATGACGGTGGTCGGTGATGACGACCAGTCGATCTACGGCTGGCGCGGAGCGCGGGTGGAGAACATCCGTCGCTTCGAGCAGGAGTTCACCGACACCAAAACGGTACGCCTGGAGCAGAACTATCGCTCCACCAGCGCCATCCTTGATGCCGCCAACGCCCTGATCAAGCAGAACTCGGATCGCATGGGCAAGGAGTTGTGGACCGCCGGCAGTCGTGGCGAGCCGATCTCTGTCTACGCCGGTTTCAACGACATGGAGGAAGCGCGCTTCATCGTCGATACCATCAAGGAAAAGGTCGATGAGGGGTTCAAGCGCCAGGAGGTGGCCATCCTCTACCGCTCCAACGCCCAGTCCCGGGTCATCGAGGAAACCCTGATCCGCCAGGGCATGCCCTACCGCATCTACGGTGGTCAGCGCTTCTACGAGCGCCTCGAGATCAAGAACGCCCTGGCCTACCTTCGGCTGTTGCTCAACCGGGACGACGATGCCTCGCTGGAGCGGGTGATCAATGTCCCTGCTCGCGGTATCGGTACCCGCACCGTGGAGGGGCTGCGTGATCGCGCCCGTCGCACCGAAGTGTCGCTGTGGCGGGCGATCCACGACACCCTGGCCGACGGTTCGCTCAAGGGGCGTGCCGCCAACGCCGTGGGTGCCTTCGCCGATCTGATCGAAGGCCTCGACAACGACACCTCGGGAATGGCCCTCCACGAGATCATCGCCCATGTGAATCAGCGTAGTGGACTGATTGACCATCATCTAAGCGAGAAGGGTGAAAAGGGCCAGGCCAGGGTCGAGAATCTGGAAGAGCTGATCAACGCCGCCCGCGCCTTCACCCAGGGCGAGACGCTGGATAACGTGGAAGCCGGAGAGGGCATGGCCGCGCTGGAAGCCTTCCTGGCAGAAGCGGCCCTCAACGCCGGCGAGCACGAAGCCGACGAATTCGAGGACAGCGTCCAGTTGATGACGCTGCACTCGGCCAAGGGGCTCGAGTTCCCCATCGTGTTCGTGGCCGGGGTCGAGGAAGGCCTGTTCCCCCACCGCATGTCGCTGGAAGAGCCCGGGCGCCTCGAGGAGGAACGCAGGCTCTGCTACGTCGGGGTGACGCGCGCCATGCAGAAGCTCTACCTCACCCATGCCGAGATCCGGCGCATGCACGGCAAGGAGACCTTTCAGCGCCCGTCGCGCTTTCTGCGTGAGTTGCCGGAATCGCTGCTCGAGGAAGTGCGTCTGCGCGGCCAGGTGTCACGTCCGGTCAGCGCCCGGCCATCGCCGTCGCGCTTTACCCAGACATCGGTGGAGGCGAGCGGTGATCTGCCGGCCTTGTCGCTGGGCCAGCGGGTGCGCCATCCGGTATTTGGCGAGGGGGTGATCCTCAACGCCGAAGGGGAGGGCGAGCGGGCCCGTGTCCAGGTCAGCTTCGAAGGCCATGGCGACAAGTGGCTGGTGCTGGGCTTCGCCAAGCTGGAAGCGCTGTAGCAGGGTCTTGGCCCTGTCAGCAAGGCACCGGCATTCGCCGGTGCCCCTCAGGCAACCCTGGAAGAGGGCTGATCGCCGTCCTCTGGCCTGATCAACGTAGCAACAGAGGGATGGTCGGTCAGGCCATGCGGGTCGGCTCGTGTGGCGAGAGGCCCATTATTTGTTCGTCGTAAAGGTCGTAAAGATGCTGGCGATCGTCCTCGCCGTAACTGTTGCCATTCAGGAGTAGTAGTTTGCCGTAACTCTTATGAAAGACTTAGAAGCATATAAGACGAACCATAGCTGACTTTTTGTGATGGCGATGCGTTGCTCAACTGCTAAACCTCAAGGTTGTTGAAAATAAACGAAGTGTCGGCGGAATAGAGGTGTCTACACTTGTCATTATCGGTTATGTGACTGATTTTATTTGCTAAGTTGGTTTTATGGTGTGAGCTTATAAAGGGTGTTAAGTCGACAATTAGAGGAAGTTTCTTTCCCCAGACGGAATTTTTTGTAGACAATGATTGTACCAAGGTAATGTTTTTTGCCGATGCCGGAGTCTGCCGTTCGAGGTAATTGTTTTTCCAACGCGAACTTATTTAACTCTGCTTTCACCATTCATTGCTTGCTCAAAGTCGCCGGCCGACGAATCCAGGACAGCGTCGCGCCGCTGTGACAGGCAAACTCGCCCCGATTCTCTCTCGTCTGCGACGAATGACATGGACCGGGCAAGGTTGCGAGAGCTGGCGCTCGCATTGAAGAAGGAGAAGCAGGCATGAACAAGTTGGGAGCGGAATTTTTCGGGACCTTCTGGCTGGTACTTGGGGGATGCGGGAGCGCTGTGCTGGCGGCGGCCTTCCCCGACGTCGGTATCGGCCTGCTCGGGGTCTCCCTGGCCTTCGGTCTGACCGTGCTGACCATGGCCTTTGCCATTGGCCACATTTCTGGCTGTCACCTGAACCCCGCGGTGTCACTGGGGCTCTGCGCTGCGGGACGCTTTCCCGTGTCTCAGTTGCCAGGCTACGTGATCGCGCAGTTGGCCGGAGGCGTGGCGGCGGCAGGGGTGCTGTACCTGGTGGCCTCTGGCCAGGCAGGGTTCGACCTGTCCGGTGGCTTTGCCGCCAACGGTTTCGGTGAGCACTCTCCCGGCGGTTACAGCTTGACCGCGGCACTGATCACCGAGGTGGTGATGACCGCGATGTTCCTGGTGGTGATCCTCGGTGCCACCGATTCGCGAGCGGCCGCGACCCTGGCGCCGATCGCGATAGGCCTGTGTCTGACACTGATCCATCTGATCAGCATCCCGGTGACCAATACCTCGGTCAATCCGGCGCGCAGCACGGCGGTGGCAGTGTTCGTCGGTGACTGGGCGCTGGCGCAGCTGTGGTTGTTCTGGGTGGCGCCGCTGATCGGTGGTGTGCTGGGTGCGCTTATCTACCGCCTGATTGGAAGCGCTCGACCGGTGGGCGAGCAGGCGACCTGAAGTAACTTGAGCAGGACGCAGGAGAGCGGCCCGGCCATCGCCGGGACGACCTGCATGGTGGTGGCTTGCAGGCGAATTTCCCTTTGCCGCATACTGCTTGGCGGACACCACGCCGAGCGCGGGGAATGGCGCTTTTGCGCGGCTCCCTGCCTTCCCGGCGTCGACACTACAAGCTTCAGGAGCTCGCCCCATGGAACGTCGTTCCTTCCTCAGGACAGCCGGCCTCGGCGCCGCCGGCGTGGCCGCCGCCCCCTTCGTCAACACCGCCAGCGCACAGGAAACCATCACCTGGAACATGGTGACCTCCTGGCCCAAGAACTTTCCGGCTCTCGGTACCGGAGCCAACGATCTGGCAGAGCGCATCGAGCGGATGTCTGGCGGACGCATGAAGGTCAGGGTCCATGGTGCCGGCGAGATGGTACCGCCGATGGAGGTCTTTGACGCCGTGTCTCAGGGAACCGCCGAGATGGGCCACTCCGCTTCCTACTACTGGCGAGGCAAGGTCGCGGCGTCTCAGTTCTTCACCGCCGTGCCCTTCGGCATGACCACCACCGAGACCAACGCCTGGCTGTACTACGGCGGCGGCCAGGAGTTGTGGGACGAGCTCTATGCCGATCACAACCTCAAGCCCTTTGCCGTAGGCAATACCGGCACCCAGATGGCCGGCTGGTTCAAGAAGGAAATCAACTCGCTCGAGGATATGCAGGGCCTCAAGCTGCGCCTGCCAGGGCTCGCCGGCGAGGCGATGGCCGGGATCGGCGTGACCACCCTGACCATTCCGGGCAGCGAGATCTTCACCTCCCTGCAGACCGGCGTGCTCGATGCCGCCGACTGGGTGGGGCCCTACAATGATCTGGCCTTTGGTCTGCATCAGGTGGCGGACTACTACTACACCTCGGCCTGGAATGAACCCAGCGCGGTGCTGGAGGGTACGGTCAATCTGGACGCCTGGAATGCGCTGCCCGATGATCTCAAGGCGGTGGTCAGCGAAGCCGCCAAGGCCTCCAACCTGGCCATGATCAGCGAATTTGCCTTCCGCAACGCCGAGGCTCTGGACGCCCTGGTCAACGAGCATGGGGTCGAGCTGCGCTCGTTTCCGGAGGAAGTGCTGGCGGCGCTTCATGACTCCTCGCAGCAGGTGCTTCAGAAGCAGGTCGACAACGACGAGGCGTCGGCGCGGATCTACGAGTCCTACCGAAACTTCCAGCGCCAGGTGCGCAAGTTCTCTGACGTCGGTGAGTTCGCCTACCTGAAGGCCCGCGACAGCGTGCTTGGCCAGGGCGAGTCCTGACGCTCGACGAGGCTCGAAAGTGGTGGTGCTTGCCCGGCGGTTGCGAGCCTGGCGAGGTGTTGAAGGCTAGCGAAGGAGAACGAGGCGCGCCGCGGGCGCGCCTCTCTTGCAGGGCTAGCTCGCAGGGCTGTCTTGCAGGGCTAGCTCGCAGGGCTGTCTTGCAGGGCTAGCTCGCAGGTCTGTCTTGCAGGGCTAGCTCGCGGGGCTGTCTTGCAGGTCTGGCTCGCAGGGCTGTCTTGCAGGGCTAGCTCGCACCTCTCTCTCGCCGGTCGCGTTCCCAGCTCTTGCTCAGGTATCGCTCAGGTATCGGATCGGACGCCGCGTATGCGCCCGTTGTCATCCAGTGCCACCATCACATGGCGCGCCTCGGTGACCTTGTGCAGATCGACGTCTTCAGCGTCCTGCAGGGGGCGGACCCAGACCTCCACGTCGATCTTGATGGAGCTGTGGCCGATATCGCGTACCTCGGTGTAGACGCAGACCAGCGAGCCGACACGCACCGGGCATAGAAAGTCCATGCCTTCGATGGCGACGGTGGCGGTACGCCCCATCGCCTCGCGACTGGCGGTCCACTCCGCGGCCTGATCCATCAGGCTCACCAGCCAGCCTGCCGGGATATCGCCGTGGGCATTGGTCTGCTGTCGCGTCGCGGCCAGCTTGAGCGTCAGCTGTCCCTTTGGCACGGGAACGTCATCGAGTTCGGTCATCATGATGGGCGGCGCCTGGTCGTGGATGTTGTTGTGTCGTCATGGTACCCACCCGGGTCAGTCTTTCTCTACCGTTGGTGTCATGAAATGCCCAGGGGGGCGCATGTCGAGGTTGTCGCGTTGCATAGGTGCGCTCAAGCGCACGCTGTTGTCTCCGAGCAGGGGGCCGAGAACTCTGTCGATCGCCGAGTCGATCGCCGCGGCGAGCGAAGCGCCGGGAGCTCTGTCGATCGCGGGGTCGAGTGTGGCGTCGAGAGTGGCGCCGAGGCTTGTCTCGGGGCTGGTGCTTTCCTCCATGCTGGTGTCGGCGAAGGTTGCCGCCCATGACGTGGCCGGCTCTCTCGATGCGATAGGCTCGGATACCATGGCGGAGTTGATGCTGCGATGGGGCGAGCAGTTCGAAGAACAGCGACCGGGGGTCAGGCTGCAGCTTCAGGTGGCTGGTTCGGCCAGTGCACCGCCTGCCCTGATCGCCGGCACCACCCTGCTGGGCCCCATGTCCAGACCCATGCAGGAGGACGAGTCCGCGGCCTTCATCGAGCGCCATGGCTACGCGCCAACGCCGGTGGTGGTCGGCAAGGATGCCCTGGTGGTGGTGGTCAATCGCCACAACCCCTTGTCTCGACTGTCTCGAGCAGAGCTCGATGCGATCTTTTCCGACACCCTCGCGTGCGGTGCCAGCGAGAGCATCGAGCGCTGGCAGCAGCTGGGGCTCGAGCGCCCGGGGGGCACCATTCACCTGTATGGCCGCAACGCGGTCTCCGGCACCCATGGATTGTTTCGTCGCCGCGCCCTGTGTGACGGCGAATTCAAGGTATCGGTCATGGTGTCGGCTGGCTCTGCCGCCGTGGTGGCCGCCGTGGGTGACGATCCCGCAGGCATCGGTTACGCCGGCCTGAATCACTTGAATGCGGACGTCAAGGCGGTAGCGATCGGCAACGCCGAAGACGGGATTCTTCCGCGCCGACAATCGCTGCGAAGCGGCGGCTATCCGTTGTCACGGGACCTGTTGATCTACGTCAATCGCCCCCCCGAGGGCGAGCTTCCCGACGTCGAACGGGCCTTTCTCGACATGGTGCTGTCACCCTCGGGCCAGCGGGTGGTCAAGGAGCTGGGTTTCGTGGCGCTGCCGCCGTCTGTGCTGGCCGCTCAGCGACATGCCCTGGGGCTGGCTGAACTACCACGGGACGGGCCTTGAGAGATGCCAGGCCCCGGTCGGGTTGTCATCTGGGTGTCATGAAGTTGTCGTAATCTTTCGCTATATACCGATGGCCCAAGATCAATGTCTGACCCTTCTCCGATAACCTCACTGCACCAGACGAGACAGCGACGTGACCGCCTGGCGACCATGCTGATCACGGCCGGAGGGGTTGGCGTGCTGTTGGCGGTGGTCGCCATTGCGGTATTTCTGCTGGTCGAGGTGCTGCCGCTGTTCTGGCCGGATGGCGCAAGCTTTCCGCTGGAGGCGCTGTGGTCATCGCCAGACGTGAGCGGCGAGCCCGAATATCGCTGGCTGCCCCATCGGCTGGATGACGCCGCGGTGCCCCAGGCGAGCCTGGCCCCGCTGTTGTGGGGCACCTTGGAAGCGGCCGCCTGGGCGTTGGTGGTGGCGATTCCCCTGGCCCTGGGTGCTGCGGCGCACTCCAGCCTGTACATGTCTCCCGGCCTGCGCGCACGGCTCAAGCCGACGCTGGAGCTGATGGAGGCGATGCCCAGCGTGGTGCTGGGGTTTATTGCCGGTCTGGCGCTGGGGCCCTGGGTCGAACGTCACCTGGCGCAGTCGCTGTCGATTGTGGTGGTGCTGCCCGCGGCGGTGGTGCTGCTGGCGTTGGGCTACCGGTGGTTGCCCGATCGGCTGAAGGCTGCCCTGACGTTACGCTGGGCGGCCCTGTGGTTGATCCCCTGCCTGTTGCTGCTGGTGTGGCTGGCGATGAGCGTGGCGCCGATGTGGGAAGGTTGGTGGTTCGATGGCGACCTGCGCCTGTGGGTCGAGGAGTCCTGGGGACTCGACGTGCAGGCACGCAACGCCTTGATCGTCGGGCTGGCCATGGGTTTTGCCGTGATTCCCGGCATCTACGCGCTTGCCGAGGATGCGCTGAGTGATGTGCCTCGGGAGTTGGCCGAAGGCGCCCAGGCCATGGGTGCGACCCGCTGGCAGACGCTCACCCGGGTGATGCTGCCGGTGGCGCTGCCCGGTGTCTTTTCGGCGATCATGATCGGCGCCGGGCGCGCCGTGGGCGAGACCATGATCGTGCTGATGGCCAGTGGCAACAGCGCGCTGATGACGGCGAGCCCGCTGGATGGCTTGAGGTCGCTGGCCTCGAGCATCGCCATCGAACTGCCGGAAGCGGCACCCGGGGGCAGCCACTATCGGCTGCTGCTGCTGGCGGCGCTGGCCCTGTTTGCCTTCACCTTTCTGGTCAACACCCTGGCCGAGGTGGTGCGTGCCCGCCTGAAGCGTCGTTTTACCCGGCGTAAGGGGGACGCATGAAGATTCCCGGCCACACCGCGGTGGGCATGCCCGGCAAGCGGCGCACCCGAGAGGGCCCCTTGGCCTGGTTGGCAGCGGCCTCGGTGGCGCTGTCGCTGATCATGCTGGGGGCCTTGCTGGTGCTGTTGAGCGTCAAGGGCCTGTCCAATTTCTGGCCAGCGACGGTCCACCAGTTGACCCTGAAGGGCGGTGAGACGGTGATAGGGGTTCCCCTGGAGACCCGCGAACTACCTTCCAGGCAGGGGCTGGAGCGGCGCTATCTGACCGCCAATCGTGATGACGGCGGTGGCATCTGGCGGTGGCTCGCCAATGACCAGATCACCGAAGACACCACGCCGGAGGATCTGGTGGTGCTGGAGCGGCGCCACTGGGGCACCTTCTTCGGGCGTCTGGTGGCCTTGCAGTCGGGTGATCAGCGCTTGACCGGTCCGGATGCCTGGACGGTGCTCGAGTCCCGGCTGAAGGAGATCAATGCCCTGCGCGACGAACGTCGGCGTCTGACCCACGACGAGATATTACCGCTGATCCGCAGCATGGAAGACCAGGATGGCCACCGCTCGGAGGATCGGCGTCTGGCCGACCTGCAGCGCCGGGCCAGTGAGCTTCAGCAGCGCATGCAGGGCGACCTGGTGGTGCTCGAGAATGGTCAGGGGCGCCGTCAGGAACAAGCCCTTGCCGAGATACTCGAGGCCTGGCGCCCTAACGCCATGGCCTGGCATGAAAAACTCGGCCACTGGGTGCGGGAGCTGTGGCAGTTTCTGTCCCAGGGGCCACGCGACGCCAATACCGCTGGTGGCGTCTGGCCGGCGATCTTCGGCACCATCCTGATGGTGCTGTTGATGTCGATTCTGGTCACGCCCTTTGGGGTGCTGGCGGCGGTCTATCTCAATGAGGTCGCCCACCAGGGTCGATTGACCCGACTGGTCCGGATCGGCGTGCGCAATCTGGCCGGGGTGCCGTCCATCGTCTACGGCGTGTTCGGCCTGGGGGTCTTCGTCTATGGCATCGGCGGCAGCATCGATCGCTGGTTCTTCGAATCGACGCTGCCCTCGCCGACCTTCGGCACCGGCGGGCTGCTGTGGGCCTCGCTGACCCTGGCGCTGTTGACCTTGCCGGTGGTGATCGTGGCCACCGAAGAAGGTCTTTCGCGGATCCCGCTGCACCAGCGTGAAGGCGCCCTAGCGCTTGGGGCCACGCGCTTCGAGACCTTGACACGGGTGGTGCTGCCGATGGCCACGCCGGCGATGCTGACAGGCCTGATCCTGGCGGTGGCCCGGGCCGCCGGTGAGGTGGCGCCGCTGATGCTGGTCGGGGTCGCCAAGCTGGCGCCGCAGGTGCCGCTGGACGGGGAGTTCCCCTTCCTCCACCTTGAAAGGAAGTTCATGCACCTGGGGTATCACATCTATGACGCGGCCTTTCACTCCAGCGATGTCCAGGCGGCGATGCCGCTGGTGTATGCCACAGCGCTACTGCTGGTCACGGTGATTCTGGTGCTTAACCTGACTGCAATATTCATGCGTCACTATTTGCGTAAGCGTCATGGTGCCCCGGTGCGCCGATGATGCAGGGAGAGGCAATGTCCATCGATGGCGAGCTGCCCAAGCGTCAGCTGGCCCAGGCAAGACTGGGAAATCGACGCGGGGCGGTCATGGAGTTTTCCGCGGCCGATACCTGCCTGGATATCCAGGGTTTGACCCTGGCCTATGGCGGCAAGACGGCGCTCAAGGATCTGACCCTGCGCATTCCACGCCATCGGGTCACGGCCTTTATCGGGCCGTCGGGCTGCGGCAAGTCGACGCTGTTGCGCGCCTTGAATCGTCTGCACGACCTTAATGAGGACGTCAGTCGTCACGGCCAGATTCATCTGGACGGCCACGATATCCATGACCCCAGGGTGGCGGTGGCCGAGCTCAGGCGTCGGGTGGGCATGGTGTTTCAGGCACCGAACCCCTTCCCCATGTCTATCTACGACAACGTCGCCTTTGGCCTGCGTCTGCAGGGAGGCTTGAGCAAGCGCCGCATCGACGATGTGGTCGAATGGGCACTGAAGTCGGCGGCGCTGTGGGACGAGGTCAAGGGGCGTCTACGGGCGTCGGCCTGGTCGCTCTCGGGAGGCCAGCAGCAGCGTCTGGTCATCGCCCGGACCCTGGCGGTGGAACCCGAGGTGCTGTTGCTCGACGAGCCGGCCTCGGCCCTGGATCCGATCTCGACGCTGAAGATCGAGGAGCTGATTCGCACACTCAAGCCGCATCTGACCCTGGTGCTGGTGACCCACAACATGCAGCAGGCGGCGCGGGTGTCGGACTATACGGCGTTTTTGCACAACGGTGAGCTGGTGGAGTACGGCCCGACCGACACCCTGTTCACGCATCCGCGCCTGAGGCGCACCGAAAACTACATCACTGGACGCATGGTGGGCTAGCGTCCCGTCCCATGCTTCTTCAGGAGACCTTCATGGATATCACCAGCGATACCCACAGCCAGCACATCTCGAGGCAGTTCAATCATGAGCTCGAGGAACTCAAGACCCACCTGATGGCCATGGGTGGCCTGGTGGAAAAGCAGGTGCAGGATGCCGTCAGTTCGTTGCTCGACGCCGACTCTGCACTGGCCTCTCGTGTGGTCGACAACGACCGCGCGGTCAATGACATGCAGGTCAAGATCGACGACGAGTGCACCCGCGTGCTGGCACGCCGTCAGCCGGCGGCCTCTGACCTGCGACTGGTGCTGGCGGTGATTCGCGCGGCGTCGGATCTCGAGCGTATCGGTGATGAGGCCAGCAAGATCGCGCGCAACGCCATCGAACTGGTCGACGGCAACAACGGCACCCGCGGCTTCGTCGAGGTGCGCAATATCAGCGAGCACGTGCGTCACATGATGCGTGACGCCCTGACCTCCTTCGCGCGTTTCGACACCGAACTGGCGATGCAGGTGGTGCAGGAAGACGAGCGGGTCGACAGCGAGTACCAGAGCGCCATGCGCTCGCTGATGACCTTCATGATGGAGGATGCGCGTTCGATCTCTCCGGTACTGGGCATCATGTGGATCCTGCGCGCGCTGGAGCGTGTCGGCGATCACGCCAACAACCTGGCCGAGTACGTCATCTATCTGGTCAAGGGCCTGGATATCCGTCACATCGACCCTGACGACCTCAACCAGGAACTGCTCGACGACAGCAGCACGTCTTGACCTCGACGCCCTGAGCGGCGTCAATAGGCCGGCCCCGTCAGGGTCGTTGCCTGCACTCTGAGCATCGGGCCATCGTCGAGACGATGGCCCGATGTCGTTGGGGCACTGTCATCTTCAGCCACTGCCAAGGATCGATGTCATGCTGAATGCCCTCGAGGCGGTCCGCCGCGGAACCCGCCTGGTCTATAGCCAGGGCCTGCGTCGTTATGTGTTTCTTCCCATTCTGGTCAACCTGCTGGTCTACGCCGGCATGCTCAGCTACGTGCTCGGTGAGTTCGGTGGCTGGCTCGATAGCTGGATGGCCATGGTGCCGAGCTGGCTGGAATGGCTCGACTGGCTGATCTGGCCGTTGTTTGTGGTCAGCCTCGTGCTGATCGTGTTCTTCAGCTTTACCCTGGTTACCCACCTGATCGCCGCCCCCTTCTACGGCTTCCTGGCGGCCCGGGCCGAGGTCGAGCTGACCGGCCGCGAGCCCATCGATGATCGTGGCTGGCTCAAGACCGGTCTCGACGCCCTGGGCAGGGAGCTGTTGAAGCTGGCCTATATTCTGCCGCGCATGATCGGGCTGTTTATCCTGAGCTGGATTCCGGTGGTCAACCTGATCGCGCCGCTGTTGTGGGCGGCCTTCAGCGCCTGGGTCATGGCGATCACCTACCTCGACTACCCGATGGACAACAACAAGGTCAGCTTCGCCGACATGCGCAAGCGCCTGTCGGCGCGCTGGTGGCCGAGTCTCAGCTTCGGTGGTCTGGTGACCTTGATCACCTGGATCCCGCTGGCCAACCTGTTTCTGATCCCCGGGGCCGTGGCCGGCGCGGTGCTGATGTGGGATCAGCACTATCGGCAGTTGCCGGTGCTACGGCGTTGAGCAGCACTTTCTTTGGACGTACGGGGTTGAGCAGCGCTTTGAGCACCGTTATCGGCGCTGTCGATGGCCGTACGGCGTTGAGCAGCACTTTGAGCACCGCTATCGGCGCTGTCGATGGCCGTACGGCCTCAAAAGGGGAAAGCAGGGAGTCACCATGACGGCGCTGTTGCCTAGTCTTTTGCTCTATACGGCGGCTGCGCTGGCCGAGATCGCCGGCTGCTTCGCGGTGTGGCGCTGGTGGCGGGATGATGCCTCGGCCTGGTGGCTGCTGCCCGCGGTGATGAGTCTGGTGGCCTTCGCCTGGCTGCTTAGTCAGACCGATGCCGACTATGCCGGGCGTGCCTTTGCCGCCTACGGGGGCGTCTATATCGTGGCGTCACTGGGCTGGCTGTGGTGGGTCGAGCAGCGCCTGCCGGATCGCTGGGACCTGATCGGGGGCGCGCTGTGTCTGGCCGGTGCCGCAGTCATCCTGCTGGGGCCCAGGAGCTGATGGGAGCCCGCTCTGTTCGTTCTGGCGGGGCCTAGTGCATGGCGCCGGCGCGGCCGAGCGCCACCGGGTCGGCCGCTGCCAGCCGGCTCGAGGGAAAGATGCAGCGGAAGGTTGCGCCCTCGCCGAGCCGGGAGTCGATATCCAGGCGTGCCTCGTGGCGCAGCAGCACATGCTTGACGATGGCCAGTCCCAGACCGGTACCCCCGGTGGCGGTACTGCGGCCCTTGTCGACCCGGTAGAAGCGTTCGGTAAGGCGTGGCAGGTGCCTCGGATCGATGCCCTCGCCGTCGTCCTCCACCTCGAGGCAGGCGCCGTCGCCGTAGCCACGCCAACGTAGCGTGATATGGGCGCCGTCACCGGCGTAGCGCACCGCGTTGAAGGCCAGGTTGGAGACCGCACTGTGCATTTCCTTCTCGCTGCCGGTGAGGCTGCGCGATTCTTCGACGACCACCTCGATCTGCTGGCGCCCGCCGGACAGCGCCTCGGCGTCGCGCTTGACCGCCTGCAGCAGGGTGGCGGGGTCGAGGCGAACGTGGTCGCTGCCGCCCTGGTCGTTCTCGAGTCGTGACAGCAGCAGCAGGTCGTTGACCAGATTCTGCATACGCAGTGTCTGGCTCTGCATCTGGGCGACGCCCTTGCCCAGGCGTTCCGGCAGCAGGCTTGCCATGTCGCTGTAGGTTTCCAGGTAGCCGGTGAGCACGGTC
>DJIP01000107.1:6843-9042 GCA_002433675.1 Halomonas halophila | reverse complement strand
GCTGGTCTACGTCTTTCCAGACTTTCTGGCCCAGCTGATGCCGTTCAACATCATTCGCGTCAGCCATACCAATCTGCTGATCGTCTGGCTATTGATCGGCTTCATGGGCTGTACCTACTACCTGATGCCGGAAGAGGCCGAACGGGAGATTCATAGCCCGATGCTGGCCTACCTGCAGCTGGGTATCTTTGTGGTGGCCGGGGTTGCCGCCCTGGTGTGCTATCAGCTTGGCATCCACGAGGGACGCGAATTCCTCGAGCAGCCCTTCTTCGTCAAGGTGCTGATCACGGTGTCCTTCCTGATCTTCCTCTACAACACCAGCATGACCCTGCTCAAGGGTCGCAAGACCACCATCAACCTGGTGCTGATGCTGGGCCTGTGGCTGGCGGCGGTGTTCTGGCTGTTCGCCTTCTACAATCCCGGCAACCTGGCGGTGGACAAGGTCTACTGGTGGTGGGTCGTGCACCTCTGGGTGGAAGGCGTGTGGGAGCTGATCATGGCGTCGCTGCTCGGCTACCTGCTGATCAAGATGTCCGGCGTCGACCGCGAAGTGATCGAGAAGTGGCTCTACGTCATCGTCGGCCTGTCGCTGTTCTCCGGGCTGCTGGGTACCGGCCACCACTACTACTGGATCGGTACGCCGGGCTACTGGCAGGCCATCGGCAGTATCTTCTCTACCCTTGAGGTGATTCCGTTCTTCGCCATGGTGGTGTTCGCCTTCGTGATGTTCTGGAAGGGCTCGCGCAACCACCCCAACAAGGCCGCCATGCTGTGGACCATGGGCTGCCCGACCGTCGCCTTCTTCGGTGCCGGCGTATGGGGCTTCATGCATACCCTGTCGTTCATCAACTACTACTCCCACGGTACTCAGGTCACCGCCGCCCATGGCCACCTGGCGTTCTACGGCGCCTACGTGATGCTGATCCTCGGCGTGATCACCTACGCCATGCCGCAGCTGCGTCGGACCCAGCCGTTCAACCAGGTGCTCAACATGTGGGGCTTCTGGATCCTGACTTCGGCCATGTGCTTCATGACCTTTACCCTGACCTTTGCCGGTGCGGTGCAGACCCATCTGCAGCGGGTGCTGGGGATGAACTACATGGAGGTGCAGGACCAGCTCGGCCTGTTCTACACCATGCGCCTGGGCACAGGCATCGCGGTGACGGTGGGCGCCGTGCTGCTGCTCTACGCCCTGTTCGGTCCGGCCCGTCGGTCGGCCTCTGGCCAGCCGGCGATGTCCGCCAGCTGAACCCGATCGAGGCCGCCGTCAGGCGGCCTCGACGGTCTCGAGGACCCTGTTCATGACCCAAGCAACCCTGTCTCGGTGCGCCTTGCACCAGGACCCTGTGCGTGACGACATCCCCTTCTATCAGCCGACCGGCCAGGAGGTCGCGCTGTTCGAGCACGCCTACCGCCAGCGCCTGCCGCTGCTGCTGAAGGGCCCGACGGGCTGCGGCAAGACCCGCTTCGTGCGCCATATGGCGGCACGTCTCGGGCTACCGTTGCACACCGTGGCTTGCCACGACGACCTGACCGCCTCCGATCTGACCGGACGCTATCTGTTGAAGGGTGGTGATACCGCCTGGTCCGACGGCCCCCTGACCCGAGCCGTGCGCGAAGGCGGCATCTGCTACCTCGACGAGGTGGTGGAGGCGCGCAAGGACGTGACCGTGGTGCTGCACCCACTGACCGACGATCGCCGTCTGCTGCCGCTGGAACGTACCGGCGAGCGACTCGAGGCGCCGGACGACTTCATGCTGGTGGTGTCCTACAACCCTGGCTATCAGCACATTCTCAAGACCTTGAAGCCGAGCACCCGCCAGCGCTTCGTGGCGATCTCGCTGGACTTCCCCGATGCCGGCACGGAGGTCGACATCGTCGCCCATGAAAGCGGCCTTTCGCGTGGGCGCTGCGAGGCCCTGGTCAACCTGGCGGCGCGGCTGCGGGCGATGAAGGGCCAGGACCTGGAAGAAGGGGTGTCCACTCGCCTGCTGATCTACTGCGCCAGCCTGATCCAGGCCGGCATGCCGGTGCTCGACGCCGCCCGGGCGGCCCTGCTCGAGCCACTCAGTGACGATCCCGACGTGCTCAAGGGCATCGAGGACGTCGTGACCGCCACCTTCGGATAGCCACCACCATGCTGGAGTTTCTCGAGGTCGAGGAGTTCGTCGGACGTCACTGGCACCGCTGGGCGTCACG
>DJIP01000107.1:0-6466 GCA_002433675.1 Halomonas halophila | reverse complement strand
TCGCTGGGGGTGCTGTTTCGCGCCAGCGGCGGCGACCCCGGCGTCACCCTGGATGCCATCGGCAAGCGCACCTCGCGCCATCGTCTGTCGCTGCGTCAGCGCCTGGGCTTCGACGAGGAGGCGCTGGAGGTCTCGCGGCGAGACGATGAGCACCTGCTGCTGCCGCAGCGACTGGCGCTGCTGCCCGAGGCCGAGCTCAATCGCGATCTGTATCGCTGGCTGGCCATGTCGCTGGCCGAGCGCCGTCCCGTGGCGCGCTGCGACGATCCGCTCGAACAGGATCTGGTCAGCCTGGCCGAGGCGCGGCGCTCCACCGCGGTGACGCTTGCGCGTTACCCGGGCTTCGTCCGGCGCCACACGCGGCTTTGCCAGGCGCTGCTCGCCGCACGCCCCAGCCGTCGAGGCCTGCCCCCGCAAGAGGCCGCCATAGAGACGCTGGTGCGGCGCCTGCTGGGCGACGACCGGCCCCTCGATAACGAGACCCAGGCGCAAGGTGCCCTCGAAGGCGACGCGCAGCGGTGGTGGGCCTGGCTCCAGGCGACGGATGACCCATACCGTCCGTCGGTGCGCGCGCCACGGGGGTATCGGCCCTTTCTGCCGGTGCCGCTATGGGGCGAGGCGTCGACCCTCGAGTGCGTCTCGAGGTCGACCGATGAGGAAGACGAGGACGAAGAGACGGCTCCGCCCCAGGCCGCCGAGGTGGAAGGTGCCCGGCGCAAGGCCGAGCGCCGTCATCAGGATCAGGCCGAGCGAGACGACCCCTTGATGCTCAATGCCTCGGAAAAGATGCTGTCCTGGGCGGAGATGGTCAACGTCAACCGTCACCTGGATGATGAAGAGGAAGACGCCGCGCGCGAGGCGGCCGACCAGATCGACGAGATCACCTTGAGCCGCAACCGGCGCCGGGCCGCTTCGCGGCTGAAGATGTCGCTGGACCTGGCGCCTGACGCCGCCTGTGGCGAGGCACTGGCTGCCGCTTCCCGCGTCGAGCACCTCTATCCGGAGTGGAACTACCGCAAGGGCCAGCTGTTGCCGGCCCACTGCCGGGTGATCACCGAGCCTGCCGTCGAGGAGGGCGAGCCCTGGCAGGGCGACGAGGCGGCCACGCGGCGGGTACGCCGGGTGCGCCGCCAGTTCGAGGCCCTGCGTCCCCGGCGAGAGTGGCTGCGGGGCCAGGCGGACGGTGACGAGCTGGACCTGGATGCTCTGGTCAGGAGTCGCTGCGACCTGGCCGCCGGTGGTCAGGTCAGCGACCGCCTGTTCGTCGACGCCAGGCCCCAGGGGCGGGATCTGGCGGTGTCCATCCTGATCGACGTGTCGCTGTCCACCGATGCCTGGCTGGAAAGTCGTCGCGTGCTCGACGTGGCCCAGGAAGCGCTGATGGTACTGGGCCACGGCATCGCTGGTTGCGGTGATGACGTCAGCATCCACAGCTTTACCTCCCAGCGTCGACACCGGGTCTGGGTCAGGCAGTTGAAGGCCTTCGACGAGCCCATGGGCGAGCGGGTGGAACGGCGCATCTCGGCGCTCTCTCCAGGCCATTACACCCGAATGGGGCCGGCGATTCGACACCTGGCCAAGGAGCTGGGGCAGCACCCCAGAAGGCATCGGTTGCTGCTGGTGCTGACCGACGGCAAGCCCAACGACACCGACTACTACGAGGGGCGCTACGCCATCGAGGACACCCGTCATGCGGTGCGCGAGGCGGCGCGGGAGGACGTGCGGGTATTCGGGGTGACCATCGATCGCGAGGCCAGTCGCTACCTCGGTCGTATCTTCGGTCGAGGAGGCTACGCCATCGTGCCACGTCCGGAACATCTCGCCCTGGCGCTGCCGGGCATCTATCGACAACTGGTGGCCCAATGAACGTCATGCCTTCGTCACAGACACGCTGGCGCCAGCGGCTGGCGCTGGCCACCGCTGGCCTGGCGGCGCTGTTACTGTTCACGCCGCTGGCCTGGCTGATCCATCACCGCGACTGGGGCATCGTGCTGATGGCGCTGGTGCCCTTGGCGGTCTGGCTTACCCTGCGGCTGTGGCGTCGGCTCGAGCGCTGGGCGCTGCAAGGCTGAGCGATTGGTGGTTGGCCGCTAGCCGCTCAGCGCACCAGATCGTTGATGCCGGTGATCTCGTAGCAGAAGCGCGCGCTGCCGGTACGGTAGGTGTCGGTGCGATAGACGCGCTGGCCAAGGGCCACGGCGGGGGATGAGAAGTTCAGCGCACTCTCGGTGCAGTCGCCATAGCCCCAGCGGATCTGGTAGTGATCGTCGCCCGCCCGGTCCAGCACGAAGGGGTAGGTTACTAGTTCCTCTTCCGCGCGATCACGGGCGAAGCCGTAGACCTGGGTGGACGTCAGGTCGCCTCGGTCGTTGACCACCGCCACCAGGCGAATGGTCTCGCCAGGGTCTTCCTCGAAGGTCATGTCGATTTCCACGGCCTTGTTCATCTGGGCTCCTGTGCCTGTCGTTCGATGTGTCGTTCGATGTGTCGTTCAGTGTGTCTATCGATGCGTCTATCGCTGCGTCGATCGGTGGTGATATTCGTTGTGGCGTCGTGGATCGAAGCCGGGGTGGCGGTCGCACCGGAGGACGCACCAGGCGCCTCGATCCAGCGAGGCAGCAATCCCGCCGCTGTCAGTCCTAGCCCCATCACCCCGACCAGCACCAAGAGTCCCCCTCGCCAGGAGGCGGGGGCAATACGCAGGTTGAGGTAGATGGAGAGAATCTGTTGCGCCTTGGCCAGGCTGGCGATGAGCACCAGCGCCAGGGCCCAAGGCGCCAGCGGGCCGCGATGCAGCGCACCGCTGGCCATGGCGACAAGGGTCATGGCCATCAATAGCGCCCAGGTGCGCCACAGGCGTCTGCGCTGAGTGTCCGTGTCATTCATCGTCGTCACCGCACCAGATAGAGCAGCGGGTACAGCAGTACCCAGATCAGATCCACCATGTGCCAGAAGGCGCAGACGGTCTCCACGGTGTCCGTTCGCGGGCGCCAGATCGCGACGCCCAGCAGGCACAGGCCGAAGATGACGTGGGCGGCGTGAAAGCCGGTCAGGCCGATGTAGAAGGTGAAGAAGTTGCCGCTGTTCGGCAGTGGGCCCGAAAAGAACTCCAGGCGATACTCGACGGCCTTGATCAGGCAGAAGGCCATGCCAAGCGCCGCGGCCAGCGCCAGCCACTGGCGTATCCGGCGCTCGCGCAGGGCGTGGGCTGGACGCTGGGACTGCGTGACCGCCAGCGCCGCGGCAAGCCCACTGGTCAGCAGCACCAGGGTATTGAGGCCGCCAAGCAGCGGCTCGAGATGGCGCTGCCCGGCGAGAAAGCCCAGCGGGTCGAGCACCCGCTGCCAGGCGAAGACGCCAAAGAAGGCGGCAAACACCAGCAGCTCACTGATGATCAGCACCCACATCAGCGGATTGCCCGGCAGGCCCGATAGCGGCCCCCAGCCTGGATTGGGCAAGCCAGAGCCTGGAATGCCAGAACCGGGCAAGCCAGAGCCCTGAGAACCAGAGCCCTGGGAACCATAGCCCTGAGAACCAGAACCCGGCAGCTCGCAAGCGCCGCGATCGAGGTTCACCGCTCTCTGTCCGTAAAGCGCACGCGGCAGCCACCCAGCAGCGGGGATAGTGGGCGCGGGATGCGCTGGTGATGCAATAGCCGGCGGATGCCCAGGGCGCAGCGTCCGACCATCCAGATGAGCGCCAGGGTGAAGCCCAGGTAGCCGTAGGCCCAGCCGGTGAGCCCGGGCAGGTCGAAGCGCCCGATCAGGCCCCACAGGCCAAGGCCGAGGGCCCCTGCCAGCACGCCGTACCAGAAGGTCGCCAGCTGAAAGCGCAGGTGGCTTGCAAGCACCGCGTCGGCGGGTCGTCTGACGGCCAGCCACAGATGAGCGACAAGGGCACTGATGGGGGCGGTCACCACCGCCATGACGCTGCCCAGCATCAGGGCATAGAGCAGCAGCACCTTGCGCTGCCCCGGAGGCGGTGCGTTGACGGCTGCCGGCTCGGTCTGGGGAGGCTCCAGAGAAGATGGATGCATGGCGTTCTCCTGCGGCTTAGAGGCCGATGCGATGGGCGCGATCGGTAAAGAAGATGCCGCTGGGCGACTCGGCTTCCAGGGTCGCCAGGCGTTCGAAGGTGGCGGTGTCGTAGACCACCACCTGATCGGAGTCCCGCGCCGAGATCCAGACCTCCTCGCCGCGCGGGCTGAACTCCATGTGCAGTACCGCCTGGCCGGGGGTCAGGGTGCGGATGATCTCGCCGCTTTCACTGTCGATGACCTGGACCACGTCATTGTCGGGGTGGGCGAAGTTGACCCACAGCTGACGCTGGTCCGGCCGGCTCATCACGAACACCGGCTGCCCGTGCACCGCGATCCGGCGCTCCAGGCGCCAGTCGTCGAGGTTCGCCATCAGTACTTCGTGGCGACCCACCGCCGGCCACCAGGCGTGGTCGTTGGCGATGGTCCAGCCCTCCAGATGGGGCATCTTGAACACCGGCAGCTTGTCGTCGCCCTGGCGGTAGCCGGCCAGGATCGGCTCGACACCCTTCTCCGGGTGCCACAGATCGAGCCGCGCCAGGTGGTCCTCGCCGAACAGACCGGCCACGTAGAAGCGTCCGATGGGATCGATCAGGGCGTCATAGGGCTTCTCGCCGATATTGGAGAAGCGGGTGACGGCGGGAAGCTCGCTGGCACCTTGTGTGTCCGCGATGAGCGTGGAGGCGTCGAGCACCTGGATCTCGTCGGCGTCCCACAGGCTGTAGACGAAGCGGTTGCCCGGGGCGTCGACCAGGCCGACCACCTTGGACAGCGCTTGACTGCCGTCATCCCGGGTGTAGCGGGCCGGCACCTCGGCCAACAGCTCAAGGCTGTCTGCGTCGAACAGCTTCACGCCGCCGGGCTCGTAGTTGGCCACCGCGATGATGCGGCCGTCCTGGGAGATGGCGCCACCGATGCTGTTGCCGGACTGCAGCACCCTGGCATCGATGGCGGCGCACACCAGGTCCACCTTGGTAAGACCACCGTCGCGACCGAACACGTAGGCGTAGCGCTCGCCGCTGGAGAACTTCACCGAAGCATGCGACAGATCGCCCAGCCCCTCGACTCGAGTGATGACGCGATGCTGGCGGCGGTCGACCAGAGCCAGGCGGCCATCGGCGCGTTCGACCACCACGCCGAGCCCACCGGTAACGAGGTTGGCGCAGTCGGCCGTCGGCGTCCCGGCGTCGGTACGTTGCGCAACGGCGGCTGAGCTGTGCGCGCTCTGGCCCCAGGCAATCAGGCCGCAGGCCAGTGCCAGGCCCAGCACAAGGCCCGGGGCGTGAAAGCGGTGCAGGCCGGTGGCGGCGGGGGGATGGGTGAATACAGAACGGTGCCTCATGGAAGCTCCTGTACGTCGGTGTTCTTGAGCGTTTCGGCGATCCAGCGGGCCTCCTCGGCGCTCAACAGTTCACGCCAAGGCGGCATGGCGGTGCCGGGCAGGCCTTCGAGGATGACGCTGGTCAGGGTGTCGACGTCGTAGACGGCCAGGCGATCGCGGGTGAGGGCCGGGCCCAGGCCACCCTTGAGGGTCATGCCGTGACAGGAACCGCAGTCCTGGAGCAGCAGATTGCCGAGCGCTTGCGGGTCCACTGCCGCGCCGTTCGTGGCTGCTGCTGAAGCGCTGGCCTTTTGCGTCGCCGAAGCGCTGGTCTTTTGCAGCGACGAGGCGCTGGGCGCTGGCGCCGCCGGGGTCCCGCTCGACCACGACCCCGCCAGCACAAGGCAGGCGAGGGCGGCGGTACGCATTCGTGACGCAAGCACGGAGAATGCATGGCACCTGAAAGGGTGGTGGGAAATAGGTGTTGCCATCGACAAGTGTCCCCCCGGCGAAGGTCCCTGTAGGACCCGACAGTCTCCTTGATTCATCGAAAATATTTATTGATATAGGTCGTCCTTTTATCCCGAAGGCGTCGGTGTTTCTGGAAGTGGCAAGCAGTAGTCGAGTTTTTCCTTGCTGTCGATAGCGTCTGAAACCATTGGATGATGCGCGTCAACGTCTTGATCAAAAAGGAACGAAATGCTCCTTTCGAGGTAGCTCCTAAAGTCTTTCTTGGTCGTTAAGATTAAGAAACTAAAGGAAAAAAAGTTCTGCTTTCGCGCTGAGGAGTGATTGTTGATAGGGGTCAAGAGTCGGCAAGAGACCCAGTGAAATCGTCGGGAATGCGCGCTTCCATTGTAGGCAGGGCAATCGTGAAGAGAACTGGCGTCTTCGCGGCCTTCATCTGGAGGGAAGAGGTGTCGCTTATCCAGGGAAGGGATTGCCGTACCTAGGGAAATAACGCGCTCAAGAGAAAGCGGAAAACCTGGCGACATTTTCATCTTGTGGCACGACGTTGGCGACAGGATGAAAGACACGTGGATCATGACTCGAGGTGAAAAGATGACCAGAAGCGTCACGACTCTCAAGCCCCTTGCCGCAGCGATAGC
>DJIP01000363.1 GCA_002433675.1 Halomonas halophila | reverse complement strand
CGAAGATATGAAGCTGTAAGTCGCCCACCCTCGGGCCAGGCGTGATCCTGCGCCGACCAGGGCCTTGTGACGACGATCGACCCCCGACGCCTGGCGCCGGGGGTCGGTTTTTTGTCGGAGGGGCAAGGTGCATCGGCGGGACGCAGCTCTCGGGCAGTTCGACTGGGCGGGGCTGCTGGACGGGCCGGCTCTTCTGAACAGGGACGATGATCATGAGTGATAGGGATAGGCCCCTGGCGGGCATCGTGCTGCGCATCACCTCCGGGGTGCTGTTCGCCGCCATGCTGGTGTGCGTGAAGTGGGTGAGCGACGAGGTACCGCTGGGCCAGGTGGTGTTCTATCGCTCGGCCTTTGCGCTGTTGCCGATCGTGCTGTTTCTGGCCTGGCGTCGCGAGTTTCCGGCAGGGCTGGCGACCCGGCGTCCCTTGGGTCATCTGCTGCGCTCGTGCCTCGGCGCCGCCTCGATGTTTGCCACCTTTGCGGCGCTGGCGCGCCTGCCCGTAGCCGAGGCCACCTTGCTGGCCCAATTGGCGCCGGTACTGATGGCGATCGGCGGCGTGGTACTGCTGGGCGAGCGCTTTACCCCATCGCGGGCACTGGCACTGGTGCTCGCCGTGGGCGGGGTGGCGGTGCTGGTGGTGCCGGATATCGGCAACGCCGACAAGGCCGGGCAGTTGTCGGGTTACGCTCTCGGTGTGCTGGGGGCGTCCTTGACCGCTGCGGCGCTGGTCACGGTGCGGCGCATCTCGCGCACCGAGGGCGCCGGTGCCATCGCCTTCTATTTCGTGCTGGCCTGCACCCTGGCGGGGCTTGCGACTCTGCCGCTGGGCTGGGTAGCACTGCCGACCCAGACGCTGACGCTGCTGATCCTGGCCGGGTTGCTGGGCGGCGCGGCGCACATCTGCATGACGTTGGCGCTGCGCTTTGCCGAGGTGTCGAGGCTTGCCCCCTTCGAGTACATCGCCCTGGTGTGGCCGGTGCTGGCCGATCTCTGGCTGTTCGGCCAGCCGTTGTCGAGCGGCTTTCTGCTGGCGCTGCCGCTGTTGCTCGGCGGCGCCGCCCTGGCCGCCACGGAAGGACGTCGACTGGGGTGGCCGCGCCGGCGGGCGCCCTCCGAGAAAGACTAGATGGCGGCCTCGACGATCAGTTGAGGCTGGCCTTTTGAACAGGGTTCTATTCGCGCCCTGACGCGATACACCTTTTCGACCAGTTCGCTGGTGACCACGTCTGGGGTCGGGCCACAGGCGACCAGGCGCCCCTGTTCCAGCAGCATCGCCTGATCGGTGAAACGCAGCGCCTGGCCAAGGTCGTGCATCGCCACCAGGATCAGCATGCTGCGTTCTCGGGCCAGACGGCGCAGGATGGTCAGCAGGCCCACCTGACGATGCAGGTCCAGCGCCGAGGTCGGCTCGTCGAGCAGCAGCACTTCGGGCTCCTGCACCAGCGCCTGGGCGGCGTTGACCATTTGGCGCTGACCACCGCTGAGATCGCCGATATCTCGCTCGCCGAGGGCGCTGATGCCTAGTTCGTCCAGGGCGCGCTCCACCTGGGTCAGGTCCCCGGGCTGGACCTTCATGCCGCGCCCCTGCATGCGCGCCAGCAGCACCGCTTCGTACACCGTCAGCACTGCGCTGGCGCCATTGTCCTGGGTCATGTAGGCCATCGGACGTTCTCGACGGGCGCCTTCCAGGCGTATCTCACCTGGGCCCTTGAGTACGCCGAAGATGCGCCGGAACAGCGTTGACTTGCCCGCCGCATTGGGCCCGAGCAGGGCCACCACCTGGCCACCGTGGAAGGTGGGCGTGGTGATCTCATCGAGGATCTGGCGCCGGCCGTAGCGGGCGGATAGCTGGTGGAGGCTGAGGCTTACCATGAGGCCTTCTTGTGGTTGAGCACGAGAAACAGGAAAAACGGGATTCCCACCAGCGAGGTGATGATGCCGATCGGGATGATGGTGCCGGGCAGGATGACCTTGGACAGTACCGAGCCGATCGACAGGATCAAGGCGCCACACAGGGCGGAGCCGGGCAGAAAGAAGCGCTGATCCTCGCCCACCATCAGGCGCGCGATATGCGGCCCGACCAGGCCGATGAAGCCGATGGTGCCGACGAAGGCTACCGATACCGCCGCCAACAGCGACACCAGCACCAGCACTTCCAGACGCAGGCGGCGAGGTCTGATGCCCATGCTTTCCGCCTTGGCGTCGCCCAGGCGCATGGCGGTCAAGGCCCAGCCGTGACGAGCCAGCAGCGGCAGCACCGCCAGCAGCACGCCGAGGGCGATCCACAGCTTGGGCCAGGTGGCCTTGGTCAGGCTGCCCATGGTCCAGAATACCACCGCCGATACCGCCTGCTGGCTGGCGAAGAACTGGATCAGCGCCATCAGCGAATTGAAGATGAATACCATGGCGATGCCGAGCAGCACGATGGTCTCGATGGTGACGCCGCGCTTGAGGCTAAGGGCATGGATGAAGAAGGCGGTGACCATGGCCATCACGAAGGCGTTGATCGGGATGACGTAGTCCAGTGCCGCCGGCACGATGGCCACACCGAAGGCCAACGCCAGTGCCGCCCCGAAGCTGGCTCCGGCCGAGATGCCCAGGGTGAAGGGGCTGGCCAGGGGGTTGCTGAGGATGGTCTGCATCTGCGCCCCGGCGATCGACAGGCTGGCGCCGACCACCAGTGCCATCAGCGCCACCGGCATGCGGATCTGCCACAGGATCACCCGAGCCTGGTCGCTGACCTGATCGGGGGTGAGCAGGGCTGCGACCACCTCTCCAAGCGTGAAGCGTGCTGGACCCAGCGCCAGGTCGATGCACAGGCTCAGCGCGAGGGCGGCGACCAGCGCCGCCAGAATCATCTGGCGGCGCACTACCAGAGCGCGGTAGGCATGGCGCCCCCCGCTGGTTGGCTCGATGCGTGCGCTGTCACTGGTCATTCAGGGATATCCAGTAGCCGGGCTCGTAGTCCACCGGGAGAAAGCGTTGGTGGAGTTCCTTGAAGGTGGCCTCGGGGTCGAGCTCGGTGAACAGCTCCGGATGCAGCCACTTGGCCAATTGCTGGACGGCGATGAAGTAGTAGGGGCTGTTGTAGAACTGGTGCCAGATGGCGTGGAACTGGTCGGTTTCAACCGCCGTGATGCCGGTCATGGCGGTGCGCTCGGTCAACGCCTGCAGCTTGGCGCGGGCGGCGTCCATGTCGGCGCCTGGGCCCATGCCGACCCAGTCGCCGCCGGGTACATAGGCGTCCCAGTTGCCGCCGGTGACCACGACGTGGTCAGGGTTGGCGGCGATGATCTGCTCCGGGTTCAGGGTGCCGAAGGTGTTGGGGATAATGCCGTCGGCGATGTTGCTGCCGCCGGCCAGCTCCACGTACTCGCCGAAGTTGCCCGGGCCGAAGCTCATGCAGCAGTCTTCGGAGTAGCCGCCGGCACGATCGATGAACACCCGAGGACGGTCGGGGTCGGCCTCTTCGATGACCCTGGTGACCTGGGCGAGCTGCTCCTCGGCGAAGGCGACAAAGGCATCGGCCTGTTGTTGCTTGCCCAGTAGTTCGCCCATCAGGCGCATCGACGGCACCGTGTGCTCCAGCGGGTCCTCGCGAAAGTCCACGTAGACGATCGGGATATCGAGTTCGGCCAGCTTGTCATCGTAGCCGGCGTCCTCGGTGGCAGCGCGGGCCTCCAGATTCATCAGCACCACGTCTGGCGACAGCGCCGCCGCCTGTTCGACGTCGAAGGTCCCGTCCTTGAAGCCGCCGAAGGTCGGCAGATCCTCGAGCTGAGGAAACTTCTCGGCGTAGCGGGCATAGCTGTCCGGGTCGGCCTGTGAAAAGTCTTCACGCCAGCCCACCACGCCGGCGAAGGGGTTGTCCGGCTGGAGCGCACCGAGCAGATAGATCTGGCGGCCTTCGCCAAGAATGACGCGTTCTACCGGCGTATTCAGGGTGACTTCGCGCCCGGCGACGTCGGTGATGGTGGTGGGTTCGGCCAGCGCGTCGCAGGCAACAACAGACAAGGCCGCGGCGAGACAGGCGGGAGTGAGTCGGGTGGAGGGGATATTCATGGTGCGCTGGTTTCCAGTGAAGTGGCCGGCGGGCAAGGCATGGGTGGGTACGATGAACAGCAACGTACCGTTGCCTGATGCCGAGGAGCCTTAGGCGATATTATTCTGCGATCTATTCGCATTCGCAAAAAAACGGTGGAAAGTATGGTGGATTCCCGAGCCCTCGTCGAGACCGGATCAGGACAGCGCTTGATCAATCGCCTGTGCAAGCACTGGGCCCACAAGCTCGAGGT
>DJIP01000240.1 GCA_002433675.1 Halomonas halophila | reverse complement strand
CACGATCTGAGGGATCAGCCCCAGACGATTCAGCGCCTTGAAGGGGGCGCTCAAGGAGGTGGACATGGCTCTGGTCTCGAAGCGTGGAGTGTGCATCGACCGTCGCGTCAGGACGGATGGGCGTCGGCTTGTGGCCGGAAGGAGCGCGATTCTATCACCACCGGCCATCGCCAACGGTTCGACTTAAGCATGATATCAGCAGTAAGAATCTGGCATGGATCAGCAGTTGCATAGATGGTGTGGCTGCATTTCAGGTGTCAGCTGAAAATATTGACTGGGTCGTGAAGATGTTCGGCCCGATGGCAGCAAGCCCCGCCTGATCGGCGGGGCTCGCGTGGGGGGAGGAGGCGTCTTTCGAGAAAGGACGTAACGCAGGCTGGAACATCGAGGGGATGCTGCCGGAATCTTGCCACCCGTGTCTGTCCACCCGGGATTAGCGGGCGTCGATGAGCGCCTGGGCCAGCTCGCGGGTCAACGCGAGCACGGCCTGGGTGCCCTCGGCGGGGGACTCGCCGCTGGCCTGGGCATCGATCAGCGCCGAGCCTACCACCACGCCATCGGCGAAGGCGCCGATCTGCCTGGCCTGGGCGGCGGTGCGAATACCGAAACCCACGGCGATCGGGATATCGCTATGCTCGCGGATCCGCGCGACTTCCTGCTGCACGCGCTCGGCGCTCGGCGCAGCACCGCCGGTGACGCCGTTGCTTGAGACGTAGTAGAGAAAGCCTGAGGTATTGGCGAGTACGCCCGGCAGCCGTCGGGCGTCGGTGGTGGGGGTCGCCAGACGAACAAAGTTGAGCCCGGCTTGATTGGCCGGCAGGCACAACTCGTCGTCGTGTTCCGGCGGAAGGTCGACCACGATCAGGCCGTCGACGCCGGCAGCCTTGGCCTGATCGAGAAAGCGTGGCACGCCACGGGCGTAGATGGGGTTGTAGTAGCCCATCAGCACCACCGGTGTCTGTTGATCGGTCTGGCGCAGTTGGCGGACCATCTCGAGGGTCCTGTCCATGGTCTGGCCGGCATCCAGCGCCCGGCGGGTCGCATGCTGGATGGCGGGGCCGTCGGCCATGGGGTCGGTGAACGGCATGCCGAGTTCGATCACATCGGCGCCGGCCTCGCCCAGGCCCTTGAGGGTCGCGAGGCTAGTGTCATAGTCGGGATCACCGGCGGCGATGTAGGTCACCAGGGCGGCGCGTCCCTGCCGGCGAGTCTCGGCGAAGCGACGTGCGAGGCGCCCCTCGGGAGTAGTGGTCGTGGTCATGGTCTCTCTCCTGGAATCCGTGGTGTCAGTCCTGCTGGTCGGGCTCGCCCAGGCCCAGTTCGTCGGCAAGACACTCGGTGGCGGTGGCCATGTCCTTGTCGCCGCGACCGCTCAGGTTGACCACCATCAGATGGTCTGCCGGGAGTCGGGGGGCGCGCTTGATGACCTCGGCCAGGGCGTGGGAAGACTCGAGCGCCGGGATGATGCCTTCCTTGCGACACAGCAGGGTAAAGGCGTCCAGCGCCTCACGATCGGTGGCAGCCACGTACTCGGCGCGCTCGATGGCGTGCAGCCAGGCGTGTTCGGGACCGATGCCGGGGTAGTCGAGGCCGGCGGAGATGGAGTGGGCGTCGCTGATCTGGCCCTCGTCGTCCTGCAGCAGAAAGGTGCGGTTGCCGTGCAGCACGCCGGAACGTCCACCCTTGAGGCTGGCGGCGTGGCGCGGGGTGTCGAGGCCTTCGCCGGCGGCCTCGACGCCGACCAGCGCCACTTCGGGGTCGTCGAGGAAGGGGTGGAACAGGCCCATGGCGTTGGAGCCGCCGCCAATACAGGCGACCAGCGAATCTGGCAGGCGTCCTTCCTTGGCGGTGATCTGCTGGCGTACCTCACGGCCGATCACCGACTGGAAGTCGCGCACCAGCGCCGGGTAGGGGTGGGGGCCGGCCACGGTGCCGATGATATAGAAGGTGGAGTCGACGTTGGTCACCCAGTCCCTCAGAGCCTCATTCATGGCGTCCTTGAGGGTACCGTCACCGGCAGTGACCGGGATCACCTTGGCGCCCAGCAGTTGCATGCGCTGTACGTTGGGCTGCTGGCGATGGATATCGGTGCTGCCCATGTAGATGACGCAGTCCATGCCGAAGCGCGCGGCCACGGTGGCGGTAGCGACGCCGTGCATGCCCGCGCCGGTCTCGGCGATGATGCGGCGCTTGCCCATGCGGCGGGCGAGCAGAATCTGGCCGAGGGCGTTGTTGATCTTGTGGGCGCCGGTGTGCATCAGGTCTTCGCGCTTGAGATAGATGCGCGCGCCACCCAGGTGCTCGGTCAGGCGCTCGGCGAAGTACAGCGGGCTCTGGCGACCGACATAGTCGGCCGACAGTGACGCCAGCTCGTCAGCGAAGGTCGGGTCCTTGCGCGCGGCGTCGTATTCCTGTTCGAGATCCAGGATCAGTGGCATCAGGGTCTCGGCCACGAAACGACCGCCGAAGTCACCGAAGAAACCACGAGGGTCGGGTCCGTGACGAAGACTGGGAGTGGGGCTTTGCTGGCTCATGACGGGCTCCAAGGCTGACCAGGCGCGATCTGCGCCCTGAATGGCATGGTCAGTAGCGTAGCGCTGCACGAGGCCGGAAAAAATCGAAATAATGGCCAGGATATGTGAGAAAATCTCACATGTTGAAGGACCGCAAGGTCATGCTGCGCTAAACGGGGGCCTGAACGCGACAGTGAGCGGCGGCAGTGAGCGGAGCCCCGGAACGCCGCTCGAGCAGCGCGCGCCCTCATCTGCACGACGGCAGGACTCCATCTGCATGACGTCTGGGCATCAGGTTCCGCCCAGACAAGGCAAGCGCAGCCCAGACAAGCCAAGCCAAGCCAGGAGAGCGCCTCGCCATGCCATCGCTCAAGCAGGACATCCCGCTACCCTCGCTCAGGGCGCTCAGGGCCTTCGAGGCGCTGGGGCGTCACGGCAGCGTGTCGCGGGCGGCGGCCGCGCTGCACCTGACCCATGGTGCGGTCAGCCGTCAGATCAAGCTGCTCGAGGACCAGTTGGGGGTTGCCCTGGTCGAGAAGGAAGGACGCGGATTGCGACTGACCGATGCCGGGCGTGAGCTGGCCGACGCCGCCGGGTTCCATCTTGGTGCGCTGGCACGGGTCTGTGCCGAGGTCGCTCGTACCAGTGCCCAGTCGCCCTTCGTATTGAGCTGCCCTGGCTCCTTTCTGGCGCGTTGGTTCATTCCTCGACTGGCCCGCCTGAAGCAGGCGCTGCCGCAACTGGAGTTGCATCTGACCGCCGGTGAGGAGGGCGCCGCGACGCTATCCGGGGTCGATGGTGTACTGCGCTTTCAGCGCTTGCCGGAAGGGGAGCCGCCGGGCGAGGTCACCCGGATCCTCGGGCAGGAGCGCATCGGTCCCGTGCTCAGTCGTGGGCTTGATCTGCATCGCGTTGCGGACTCGTCCTTGCCGCAGGAAGTGCTTCAACAGGGAGTGGTGCAACAGAAAGTGCCTTATGGGTCCGGCGGGGCCCCGGAAAGTCCACCCGATCCCCAGGTGCTGCTCGGCCATGCGCTGCTGCATACCCGATCACGTCCTTCTGCCTGGGGGGACTGGAGTCGCCGCCAGGGGATCGCGCCCGAGCGGTTGACGATGGGCCAGGGCTTCGAGCACCTCAATTACCTGCTGGAGGCGACTCTGGTGGGGCTTGGGATCGGCATAGCGCCGGACTACCTGGTGGAAGAGGACGTGCGCGCAGGTCGCCTGGTGGCACCCTGGGGCTTCGTCGCCACCGACGCCTGCCTGGTGCTGGGACTGGCCGCCGGCCCTCGGGGGGCGCGCCATCCGCTGGCGAATGATCTGGCCGACTGGTTGGCGGCAGAGCTGGCCGAAGCGCCGGTGCTGGGCTGATGCGAGATGCGACCCGGGAATGGCGTAGATCGATGCACTACGAACGGGGGCTCGGTCGAGCTGCTGTATGCCGCTGGTGCCGCAGCCGGCCTGAATTCTGCTGTCCTAAGTGTTATGTTATAACGTCGTTTTTTGGGCTAATGGGCGGTAGTAAGGATGAATGAGGCACAGATTGAGGCCAGCCAGGCCGTCGGCAACACTGGCAGCAATACAGTCAGCGACACAGACACCCGGGGGAGGGAGCGCATCGACGCTCCACAAGGGCTATCGGATGTGGCCGTGCAGCAGGTAAGCGAGGGCGTCGCCCTGGACTGGGTCGGCATGGAGGGCATCGCGCTGCCCGTTGAACTGGCGGGGCAGCGGATCGAAGCCCAGGTGAACGCCGGGGTCAGTCTCGACGCCCCGGACGCCCGCGGGATCCATATGTCGAGGTTGTACCTGGCGCTGGACGAGCTGGCCGAAGGGCCACTGACGCTGTTACGGCTGGACGCCTGCCTGGCGCGCTTTCTCGACAGTCACGACGGTCTCTCCCGGTCTGCCAGCCTGTCTCTCAAGGGGCGCCTGCTGTTGAAGCGACCGGCGCTGGTCAGCGACCTGGCTGGCTGGAAAGCCTATCCCTTTAACCTTGAAGTGGAACAACAAGGTGGGCAGCGGTCGGTGATCCTGCGTCTGGAGGTGGGCTATTCCTCCACTTGCCCCTGTTCCGCGGCATTGGCGCGTCAATTGATTCAGCAACAGTTCGTTCGTGATTTTGCCGAAGAGTCACATCCAGCTCGTGATGAGGTGCACCGTTGGCTGGGTCGTGAGTCGGGTATCGTGGCAACGCCGCATAGCCAGCGAAGCCAGGTGATCATGGCGCTGAGGCTGGGCCCTGAGGTCGAGGAAGTCCCCATGGCAGAGGTCATCGACAGGGTGGAGCAAAGCCTGGGCACGGCGCTGCAGACCGCGGTCAAGCGTCCCGATGAGCAGGCCTTTGCATTGGCCAACGGGCAAAACCTGATGTTCTGCGAGGACGCCGCACGCCGCGTGCATCGCTGCCTGATGGCCATCCAGGGGATCGACGGCTTCGAACAGAAGGTGATTCATGCCGAGAGCCTGCACGCCCACGACGCCGTAGCCCGCAGTAGTTGGCGCTGGTAGCTTGGCAAGTGGCTGAAGCGGTCTTGCACTTGTATGGCCGGCTAGCCAGCTGGCAAGGATGCATGCTTTGATCTGCTGGCGAAAAGGCAAGTGCCTGAAGCGGTTTTGCTCGATGGACGCCATCTGCCAAGTCAGCAAGGATATGTGCCTCGGCACGCGTAGTAGACGACTTGGTAGAGGCCCATGTCGAAACAGGGGTTTGAGACGTGCTTTTATAGGACGGAGCAAACCGTTCAGGGCCAGCTGATGACAAGACCATGAAACGTCCATGATGTTGCGAAGACAGGTGGCCATTGGTGCCAGCTTGGTAGACGCACCCGTATCGCCTGGTGTCTCCCGAGGGCCATCTTTCACCATGCAAGGGTATTAGCGAGACGCCCGGGGTTTCTGAACGTGACGGTTTGTGTCTTTTGCGTTACTCTTTTCACATCATCGGTAGCTGATTCAGCATACAAGCGAAGAACGCTTCCACGCCCAAGCAGGAGGCCATAGGGGGGAGATGTGCGATATTGCTGGCGATTCATACTCCTGGGGCTGACACTGGCGCCGTCCCTCTCTATAGCGCTCGAACCACCCTCGGGCACGCCCCTGTTGAAGGTGTCCGGTGACATAGGGACGACCAATGTCGGCGATCAGGCATGGTTCGACCGTGACATGCTCGAGGCGCTGCCCCAGGGAATGATCACGACCCATCTACCCTGGTTTGACGGTGCCTCTGTCTATCAGGGACCTCTGCTCGAGGCGATACTCGATGCGGTCCAGGCGCGCGGTACGGAGCTGCGTGTATCCGCATTGAACGATTTTGTGGCGACGGTCCCGGTGCAGGACGCCTCGACCTTCAACCTCGTGCTGGCCATGTGGCGCGATGGCGAGCGTCTTGAAGTGCGCAATCAAGGGCCCCTGTTTGTGATTTATCCCTTTGATCAGCATCCTGAAATCTACAACGCAGTCTACCTGACGCGGTCCGTCTGGCAGGTGGAGTCCATCGATGTCCACTGAGCTGCCGGTGGTCGAGGTCAGATTATGCTGAAACTGCCGTATCGCTCGAGGGTGGCGGCCACCGCAACGGTGCTGTTTTTTGTGGCGGCGTTGGTGGCGGGTGGCCTGACCTTCGATCGGCAGCAGGAATTGCAGCACCGCATCCTCGATACCGTCACCTGGAACCTCTACCAGTTCGATCGCATGGTGCGCGAAATGCGCATTCAGGTCACCGAGGTCAGCGCGGATGAAATCGATAGCCTGGTCCTCGACTACGAGATCCTGCACGGACGAAGCGACTTGTTGCGCCAGGGACAGACACGGAACTTTCTGCGCCAGACCAGTGCCTCCCAGGAACTGTATCGGCGCGCGGAGCAATTGATCGACGATCTGGGGGGGCGAGTCGGGCCACTGATGCAGGGGGCGAGCCTGCTCGGCGACGACAGGGACTCACTCAAGCAGACCCTGGGGCAGTTGCAGAACGTCAGTCGTGACATGCTGTTGCAACACAAGGCCAGTGTTGCCGAATTGCGCACCCGAGATACTCAGTCGATGCTACGCCTTTACGGCGTGGTGCTGGCCTGCATCGTGCTGATCATGGTGACCGGTACCGTGCTGGTGCTGGCGCTGATGCGTGAGGGGCGTGCCCACACCCTAAAGGCGGAGCTGCTGCAGGCCCAGTCGCGAGCGTTGAAGGAAGCGGTGGAGCGTGCCGAGAACGCCAGTCGCGCCAAGTCCGACTTCATGGCGATCATGAGCCACGAGATGCGTACCCCGCTCAGTGGCGTCATGGGCATGACCGATCTGCTGCGTGACGAATCTCTGAGCGATCAGGGCAAGCGTCATATCGAAGGCCTGGAGGCCAGCGCGACGGGACTGCGCTCGGTGATCAACGATGTGCTCGACTATACGCGGCTGGAGACTGGCCGGATCGAGGTCGAGCGGGAACTGTTTGCGCTGCGGCATATGCTTGAGCAGACCACCTTGGGCTATCGCTCGCAACGCGTGGGTGATGTGCAGTTTCTGATGCGCCTGGCCCCGGACCTGCCTGCTTGCGTGGAAGGAGACCAGCATCGCCTGCGCCAGGTACTGCAGAATCTGTTGAACAATGCCTTCAAGTTCACCCGCCAGGGGTTCGTGATGTTGAGGGTCTCCTGTGCCCAGGATCAGCGCATTGCCTTCGTCGTCTATGACACCGGCTGCGGCATCTCTCAGCTGGATGTCGAGCGTATCTTTGAACCCTTCGAACAATCCGATCCGGTGATGGCCAGGCGCCATGACGGTGCTGGTCTTGGTCTGCCCATCGCACGTAGCCTGGTACGCGCGATGGGGGGCGACCTCAAGGTGGATAGCCAGTTGGGCAGCGGCTCCAGATTCTGGTTCGAGCTTCCATTGCCGGCCAGCGACCAGCAAGAGGAGAAGGTCGAGGCGTCGTCCGCCCCCGCGCCGCTGGCGCCGCACCATGTGCTGGTGGTGGACGACAACCTTCTTAACAGGGAGTTGGTGGCCAGTATGCTGGCCCGCCTGGGCCAGTCCTGCGAGGTCGTGTCCAATGGCGAGCAGGCGCTGCAGGCGCTGTCGCAGCGTGACTTCGATCTGGTGCTGATGGACCTGCAGATGCCGGTCATGGATGGTCTGGAGACGACCCGGCGCTGGCGCGAGCGGGAAGCGGCGATCCAGCGTGGCGATGGCGACGACGGCACTCGGCTGCCGATCATCGCGGTGACGGCCAATGTGCTGCCGGAACATCGCCGGGCCAGCCGCGAGGCGGGGATGAATGACCTGATCGGCAAGCCGTTCACGCGTCAGGATCTTGGCCAGGTGCTTGGTCGCTACCCCTCACGGGTCTATCCCTCCCTCGACCCCGACGAGAAGCTCTGGACGCCTCAGAGCGCACCCGACGCCGCCCCATTCTCCGCATCCACCCAGACCGCGATGGGAGAGAACGTAGCAAGCGCCGACCTGCTGTCGCGAACGACGCTCCAGGAGCTGCGTTCAATGGTCTCGGCGGATGCTCTGGAGCGCATGGTGCGCGGCTATCTGGCTCGCTTTCCTGCCCGCATTGCGAGGCTGTACACGGCTCACGAAGAAAGGGATTTCGATATGCTGGTCGGTGAGGCCAGGGAG
>DJIP01000286.1:2576-5874 GCA_002433675.1 Halomonas halophila | reverse complement strand
CGTGGCCTTGGCGATGCCGCCGGTACGCGGCATCACCTTGTCCGACCAGTCCGAGGATTCGGTCTGGAACAGGCGCATGCCGCCGACTTTGAGAAACGGCAGGATGGCGATACCCATGACGATGATGCCGATGCCGCCGAGCCACTGCATCAGTCCCCGCCACAGCTTGAGACCGTCAGACAGCTGGTCGATATCGGTAAGGATGGTGGAGCCGGTGGTGGTGATCGCCGAAACCGACTCGAACACCGCGTTGGTCAGCGACAGATGAGGCGCGCCCAGCACCAGCGGCAGGCTGGCGAACCCGCTGATGCTGACCCAGCTCAAGGTAGTCAGCACGAACATCTGCTGGGTCTTGAGCGCCACCGGTATCCGCCAGGTCAGCCACCAGCACAACAGCACCGTGACCATTACCACCAGCAGGGAACGAGCGAAGGCCGGCGCATCGGCGTCGCCTTCCCATACCAGCACCCCCCAGGGCAACAACATGAACAGCGCCAGCACCAGCCAAAGTACCGACAGTACCTTGAGGACCGGTGCCCAGTCCCTGCACCAGCGCAGCATCCCTATCCCTCGGGTCATAGCCTGCTCTCTCACCGATTGTCGGCGCTCATCATAGACCAAAGCCGTAGCCGGAGATGCCCCTCAACTCACGGAGTCGTCGCAATCCGGATGACAGATCGCCGCAACATGGCGACAATAGCGCGCCTCGAGCACGCATTCACGCCAAAGGTATCGCCGCGATGTCCCTGCCCTTGCCCATTCTCTACCAGGACGACGATCTGGTGGCGGTGCACAAGCCGTCCGGGCTGCTGGTGCATCGCAGCGCGCTGGCCCGTGGCGAGCGCGAATTCCTGCTGCAGCGCCTGCGCGATCAGTTGGGACAGCGGGTCTACCCGGTGCACCGCCTCGACCGTCCCACCTCCGGGGTCATGGTGTTCGCGCTGTCCTCGGACATGGCCCGACGGCTGGCCGAGGCCTTCACCGAGCGCCAGGTGGCCAAGCGTTACCTGGCGGTGGTGCGCGGCATCGGCCCCGAGACCGAGCGCATCGACCGGGCACTGCGCGAGGAAGACGGCAGCCGACCCAAGGCCGAGATGCCGGCGATGCCCGCGATCACCGAGGTGCACCGACTCGACAGCGTGGAGCTGCCGGTACGACTCGACCGCTACCCCCAGGTGCGCTACTCGCTGATGGAGGCCCGCCCGCTGACCGGGCGACGCCACCAGATACGCCGTCATCTGTCCGGCATCGGCTACCCCATCATCGGCGACGCCAAGCACGGCAAGGGCAACCACAACCGTTTCTTTCGCGACAGCCTGGACTGCGATCGGCTGCTGCTGGCGGCGACCTCGCTCGAGTTCGAGCACCCTCGCCACCACACCCCGCTGGCACTGTGCTGCCCACTGGACGCCTGCATGACGCGGCTGTTCGACCGTTTCGGCTGGCGCGCCCACCTGCCCCGGCCTGCCGCTACCGCCACCGTGACCGCAACGACCCAGCGAGATTCCTGATGAGCACTGACCCCATCGACAACGACTATGACCTGCGCTTTGGCGGTATTCGCCGCCTCTACGGCGCCACCGCCAGCGCCCGCCTGGCGCAAGCCCACGTGGTGGTCGTCGGCGTCGGCGGTGTCGGCAGCTGGGCGGTGGAGGCGCTGGCCAGGAGCGGCGTCGGCAAGCTAACCCTGATCGATCTCGACGATATCTGCGTCTCCAACGTCAATCGCCAGCTTCACGCCCTCGACGGCACCATCGGGCGGCCCAAGGTAGAAGTGCTGGCCGAGCGCTGTCGGGCCATCCACCCCGGTATCGAGATCATCGCCGATGTCGCCTTCGCCACCCCGACCAACCTCGCCGAACGCATCCCCGAGGACGCCGATCACCTGATCGACGCCATCGACAGCGTGGTGGCCAAGGCCGCTCTGATCGCCTGGTGCAAACGCCGCAAGCTACCACTGACGGTAACCGGCGCCGCCGGCGGCCAGACCGACCCCACCCGGATCAAGGTAGCCGACCTGACCCGCACGGAGCATGACCCCCTGCTCGCCAAGGTGCGCTCGCGCCTGCGCCGCGACCACGGCTTTTCGCGCAATCCCAAGCGCCGCTTCAGCGTCGAGTGCGTCTACTCCGACGAGCAGCTGGTCTATCCCGGCCAGGACGGCGAGGTTTGCCACACCAAGCCTGGTGCCGGCGAGTCCACGCGCCTGGACTGCGAGAGCGGCTTCGGCGCCGCCACCTTTGTCACCGGCAGCTTCGGCTTTGTCGCCGCCTCGCGGGCACTGGCCAGGCTGACCCGTGTGAAATGAGCCAGACAAGGAAATGACCATGACAACCGCGCAATCCCCCCTTCCGGTGCCCGGCATCTATCGCCACTACAAGGGCCCGCTCTACGAGGTGACCGGCGTCGCCCACCACAGCGAAAGCGAAGAGGCCCTGGTGGTCTACCGCGCGCTCTACGGTGACTACGGCTTGTGGGTGCGCCCACTTCAGATGTTCTGCGAGAGCGTCGAGGTCGAGGGCGTCACGACGCCGCGCTTTGCCCTGGAGAAGGCGTTCTAGCCAGGCCGGACGACGCTCAGGTCGGTGACGCTGGTCCATGGCGCAGGTCCGACGATACCCGCCCGACGATGCCAGCCCGACGACACGGGTCCGACGATGCTGGTCCAGACGACCTGGGCCGCGCACAAGTGACCGATATCCACACGCGCAGACGCAAAAAGGGGAAGCCACTGGCTTCCCCTTTTGCTTGCTTGAGCACTGTCGATCCAGCGCGCCAGCGCTGAATTACTCTTCGCCGCCGGCCTTCTGCATTTGCGTCTGCAGATACGCCTGCAAGCCGACTTTATCCATCAGACCCAGCTCGGTCTCGATGATGTCGATGTGCTCTTCCTCGTCGTCGAGGATCTTCTGGAACAGGTCACGGCTGACGTAGTCCCGCACCTGCTCGCAGTAGGTAATCGCTTCGATCAGGTCGTCGCGTCCGGTGTGCTCTGCGGCCAGGTCGGCCTCGAGCATCTCGCGGGTGTCCTCGCCGATATGCAGCTTGCCGAGGTCCTGCAGGTTGGGAATGCCCTCGAGAAAGAGAATACGCTCGATCAGAATGTCGGCGTGCTTCATCTCCTCGATGGATTCGTCGTACTCCCACTTGGCCAGCCGGGCCAGGCCCCAGTCCTTGTACATCTTGGCGTGCAGGAAGTACTGATTGATGGCCACCAGCTCGTTGCCCAGCACCTTGTTGAGATGCTCGATGACCTTGGGATCGCCTTTCATGGAAAACTCCTCAATGCTTGCCGGAC
>DJIP01000286.1:0-2234 GCA_002433675.1 Halomonas halophila | reverse complement strand
TGCTTGCCGGTGATTGCCGACCGGCCGTGGCCAGTCGTCGTTGATCGAACCGTCTTGCATCGGACGCCGCAGAGGCGACGTCTCTCCTTGGCCTCGCCCGCCTTCGCAGGGCAACAGACGCGGGGCTACAGACACACTGGCACGACAAGCAATGCCCTACCAGCTCCCGTCAAGAAGCAGTATAGGGCATCCATGAAAAAACTCAATAAAATCAGGATCTTGAAAACCGCAACTACAACGATATCGATTGCTAATTCAAAAGACTACCGCAAAGGAGGTAGCGCCCGGATATAGAGCCCGCAGGGGCTAGACCGCGTAGGCCAGCGCTTCGACTTCCAGACTCGACGCTTCCTGGATGGCGTCGCGGGTGATCTGCTTGCCCACACAGGCACATTTGCCGCACTGGGTGCCACAACCGGTCTCACGTTGAACCTGACGCCAGCTACGCGCGCCGTCATCGACGCTCTGACGAATCTGTCGGTCACTGACCCCTTTGCACAGGCATACGTACATCGCCATCTCTCCTGAATCACTATAGCCAATGTAAATGATTCCCATAGCGACACGCAACCTTTTCAAGAGTAATTCGTATTTGCCTTAGCTAAAGATTTGAATTTACGTGATCTAGCTCAAACGATGCCCCTGCCGACAGGCAATCGACAGCAGCCAGAAACCAGGAAGGATATAGAGAGGAGCGCCCCGTGCAGGCCGGATGGGAAGGGGCCGAGAGCATCACAGGCAGAATGTCGGCCGGGCGCTGCAGAGGGTAACGGGTCGATGGCAGACGCCCGAGCCGGGCTTACGGGTGAGCTGCCCTGTTCAGGACTCTCGCTCAAGCGCTCGTTACAGGCTAGCGCTTCGACGTTTTCGGCAGCACCACCACCTGAGTGCCGGACGCCAGGTCCGCCCAGCTGCGCCGTTCCGCGTCGAACAGCACCCACCAGTGGCCCAGTCCCAGCGGCACAAAGGACAGCGCCCCCACGGCGAAGCGCAGCATGGTCTGACGCAGGCTGATGGGTCCGCCGTCGAGGGTCTGGACGCGCAGGCGCCAGGCCTGCATCCCCAGGGTCATGCCCCCGCGGCGCCAGAAGAAGGCAAAAAAGGCAAAGGCCGCGGCCACCAGCAGCAGTCGCAGGCTGAGCACCTGCCAAACACCTGCCCCCACCTCTTGCGGGGCCAAGCCCAGCAGCTTGCGTACCACCAGCACGTGCAAGGTGGTGATCGCGATCCAGATGGCCAGCAGCAGAAAGCTGTCGTAGAACATGGCGCCCAGGCGCCGGCCCAGCCCGGCGGGCCAGACGTCATCGAGATGGGGAAAACGTCGTGTCATTGGGGTTGCTCAGCAGGTGAAGTCCCAGCAGGGCGCACACGAGTGTGGGGGCCGGGACTATCGAGAGTGCCTATGCCGGCGCAGGGCATGCAGCCCTTCATCCCGACCGCCTCAATAGATGAAGTCCCAGCAAGGCGCACACTAACGTTGGCGCCAGCACGGCCCATGCCGGCGAAAAGCCAAACACGGTAGAAGCCGGCGCCAGCAGATCCTGCAGGTACTTGAACACCAGCCCGGTGATGACCCCGTAGAATACCCTCGTTCCGGCGGCCACGGTGCGCAGCGGGCCGAACACGAAGGACGCCGCCACCAGCACCAGCGAAGCCATGGTCAGGGGCATCAGCATCTTCTGCCAGAAGTACAAAAGCGGCTGGGTGGCCTCCAGGCCCTGCTCGTCCAGATAGCTGGCGTAGGCCCACAATTCACTCGGTGCCTGGGTCTCCACGTCGCGCAGCAGACGCGACAGCTGGGTCGGCGACAGGCTGGTGTCCCAGCGCAGACTAGCCACCTTGTCGACCTCGGTGCGCTCACCGGTAAAGCGGGTCGTCTCGACCTGCTGCAGCTCCCAGAAATCGCCCTGCCACACCGCGCGCCTGGCGGTGGTGACCGACTCCAGCCGGTGACCGTCGAATTCGTAGCGGGTCAGATCCAGCACGGTGTCGTCGGCGCGAATCGCACCGAAGCGATAGAAGTCGTCGCCCTCGCGCTGCCAGCCACCGCGTTCGGTGACCACCGCGCCCTCGCCCTGCATCTGCTGCACCTTCCAGGCGTGGGCGAACTGCTCGGTTCTGGGGCTGACGAACTCCGCTACCGTCAGCACGATCACCACCACCAGGATGATCGGCTTCATCACCCCCCAGACGATGCGCGCCAGCGACCGTCCCGCCGCCCGCATCACCGTCAG
>DJIP01000372.1 GCA_002433675.1 Halomonas halophila | reverse complement strand
TTTACCCTGGAAGAACTGCTGGACGCGCTGGCCGAGTTTCACGCCGAGCCGTTGCCGCCGGAGAGCGATTTGCCGGAACCGCTGACGGTGCTCAAGCACCGCAGCGAGGCCGAGTTCTCGGCCTGTCGATCCCTGCTGACCGGGGACGAGGATGTCGAGCGCCTGGACGCCCTCAAGGTGTGGCTGGATCAGGAATTCGATCGCCTCGCGCCGATCATCGAGGTGCGCAAGGATCGTCTGCGTCCCAGTCGCTGGTACATGGAATACTCCGATGTGCGTCTGTGTGACAACGGGCGTCTGGTGGTTGCCCAGAGTGCCGCCCAGGATCCCAAGCCTTTCGACTATCCCGAGATGGCAGATCCCGGCCATGACCTGGCGAGTCTCAGGGTGGAACTCGAACTGCGTGGCGAGATGACCCTCTCCCATCAGGCACTGGATGGCTATCTACGTCGCAGTGGCGACTACGAGCTGGCGCGGATCCTGTCACTGTTGCAGGTCATCGAGTCCATGGCGGGCATGCGCCGCGCGCTGCAGCGTCGCCAGGTGAGCGGCCACGAGCGTCCGTCGCTGATGGCCGAGACCATGAACAGTTTCCGCCGTTACCTGACGTTGGCCGAACGTCACGCGGAGTTCCGCTTTCCGCCGCTGGTGATCGGCGTCGGGGTGTCGGGCAGCGGCAAGAGCCGCTTTACCCGTACCCTGGTGGGACGCCTCGGCGCCGTGCGGCTGAGTTCCGATGTTCAGCGGCTGGTGCTGCATGGATTCAATCCACAGCTGGGCAGTGACGATCTGCCTGTGGATATCTATACCCGCGAGGCCACCGACAAGACCTACCAGCGCCTGGCCGCCTGCGCCGGTATCCTGCTGGACGCCGGTTACATGGTGTGTGTCGACGGCACCTTCCTCGAGCGCAAGCAGCGCGAGCTGCTGCGCTGGCAGGCCGAGGCCAGGGGACTGCCGGTGCTGCTGGTAAGCTTCGAGGCCGACGACGAGACGCTGAGACGCCGCATCAGCAAACGTGCGGTGCGCAATGAGCGGGACGAATCGTTGAGCCTGGCGGTGCTGGCGGCGCAGCAGGACGCCTTCGAAGACTTCACCGACGAGGAACGCCTGCACCTGGTGCGGCTGGACAGCACCGCCGACAACGCGGCGGAGACGTTGGCCAGCCTGATCGAAGAGCACATACGCGTGCTGTAAGAGACCAGCCTGGTATCTTTCTCCACCCACAAGGACGCCGGCGATGCCGGCGTCCTTGTGGGCTGCACGCGTGTTGTCGATGCAGTCGCTTCATTACGTTACTCGATCTCGGCCGAAAAGCGTCTTTGCCCCCGTAGTTCGGGGCTCGGTCGTCGAGCCTTATCGTGCCGCAGTGGAGCGTCGAGGTGGCGGCGCGCCGAGATTCTGGCGTGCCCAGTTGACTGCTTGCAGGCGATTGCTGACGCGAATCTTCTTGAACACGTTGTACAGGTGAGACTTTACGGTGTGTTCGCTGACGCACAGACGTTCGGCGATTTCCATATTGGAGGCGCCGGAGCCCAGCAGTCCGATGATCTCCATCTCGCGCTGGGTCAGGCCACAGGCCGGTCGGTAGGCATTGAGCTGCTGGCGGCGGGAAAATTCGATCAGGCGTGTCATCAGCGAACGCGACATCCACAGATCGTCGGTCTCGAACAGCTTGGCGATACCCTTGCAGATACTGTCGAGACTGTCCTGACGATAGAAGACTCCACGCAGATGCATGAAGGACAGCACCTCCAGCGCATGTTCTTCATCACGCAGGTTGAAGGCGGTGAGCAACAGGCCGTTATGGCGTGCACTGACGTCCTGCCAATGCTGCATGGCGGCATCGTCGACATGGTCGGCGTCCATCAACACCAGCACCTGCTGACTGTCATCAATATCGATGGTATCGGTGGGGGCGGCGATGGAGACAGGGCAGTGGAATTGGTCCTTGATATAGTTGATGAAGAGCAGCGACTGAGGGTTGTGGTCAGTCACCAGCACTATCTGTCCTGTGTTGTTGCTCATCGTCGTGTCTCCGTGCACCCGCTGACGCCTGCTGACAGGGATGGGTATGACTAGAAAGTTGTGACCAGTATGGGCCTATTTCATTCATTTTGTAAGGTTCTGTAACAACTGCACAGTAAAATTAGGCCTGATACGCAGTTACACTAAAATATTTCATACCTTGGTCCTAGAAAATAGCGAATTTTCGGACGGTTTCCCTGTATTTTTTGAATCTTTTTTCCAACTTTGTGCTTAAACGGCATTCAAACAGCCCATGGTAGAGTATAGGCAAACATGCCGGCATAGTGCTGACGTGTCTTCCGTTGAACACCCCATCAAGAGCGACGTCATGAGTCACCTTACCGAACTGGTGTTGGCCAGTGGAAATGCCGGCAAGCTCAAGGAATTGGGCGCGCTGCTGGCGCCACTGGGCATCAAGGTTCACGCCCAGTCGGAGTTTTCTGTTCCCGAGGTCGAGGAAACGGGACTGACCTTCGTCGAAAATGCGCTGCTCAAGGCAAGAGAAGCCAGCCGCATCAGCGGCCTGCCGGCGCTGGCCGACGACTCCGGGCTCGCCGTGGATGCACTCGACGGCCGCCCCGGTATCTATTCTGCCCGCTTTGCCGGTGAGCCCAAGGACGACGGTCGCAATAACGACAAGTTGCTCGAGGCCATGGCCGAGGTGCCCGAGGGGAGTCGTGGCGCCAGTTACTGGTGCGTGCTGGTGCTGCTCGAGCATCCCGAGGATCCGGTACCGCTGATCGTCCAGGCCAACTGGCGCGGCGAGATCCTGGCCCATCCGCGCGGTGAGGGGGGCTTTGGCTATGATCCACTGTTCTGGCTGCCGGACCAGGGGGCCAGCGCCGCCGAACTCGGCGCGGTGGAAAAGAACCGACTGAGTCATCGTGGTCGCGCCCTTTCGGCCCTGCTGCTCGAACTCGAGCGTCGGTCGAGTTCGTGATGGCGTCTCGTCTTCCGCCATTGGCGCTCTATGTGCATGTGCCCTGGTGCGTGCGCAAGTGTCCCTACTGTGACTTCAATTCCCACGGTGTCGGGCGCGGCGCCGAACTCCCCGAAGAGGCCTACCTGGCGGCATTGATCGATGACCTGCGCAGCGATGCCAGGCTCGTCGATGGGCGCGAACTGGTCAGCATCTTCATCGGTGGCGGCACCCCAAGCCTGATGTCCGGGGACTTCTATCGCCGATTGCTGGATACGGCGAGCCAGCTGGTACCCTTCGCCTCGGATATCGAAATTACGCTGGAAGCCAACCCGGGGACGCTTGAGCGTGGCCGCTTTGCCGACTATCACCGTGCCGGTATCAACCGGCTATCGCTTGGGGTGCAGAGTTTTCACGACGCTCAGCTCTCTGCGCTGGGTCGTATCCATGGCGGTGATGATGCCGAACGGGCCTTCGATGAGGCTCGCCGAGCCGGATTCGACAATCTCAATCTGGACTTGATGCATGGCCTGCCGGGGCAGACCCCGGAGCTCGCCCTCGCCGACCTGGAGCGGGCCATCACACTGGCGCCTGAACACCTGTCCTGGTATCAGCTGACGCTGGAGCCCAATACCGAGTTTCATGCCAAGCCGCCGCGGCTACCGGAAGAAGAGGTGCTTTGGGATATCCAGGACCTGGGCCACGAGCGTCTCGAGGCGGCAGGTTTCCAGCGCTACGAGATATCGGCCTACTCGAAGCCCGGGCGACGGGCGCGTCACAACCTCAACTACTGGCGCTTTGGCGACTACCTGGGGATCGGTGCCGGTGCCCACGGCAAGATCAGCCAGGCAGGCGAGTCGGGCTTTGAGATAGAGCGTCGCTGGAAGACCCGCCAGCCGGAGGCTTACCTGCGGCGACATCAGGATCCTCGCGGTTTCGTGGCGGGTCACCGGCGGGTAAAGCCCGACGAGGTGGCGCTGGAATTCGCGATGAACGCATTGAGACTGGTCGATGGAGTGTCGCTGGACACCTGGCGTGCACACACAGGGCGCTCTGTGGCAGAGTTGTCGCCAAAGATCGACAAGGCGCGTGAAAAGGGACTTATTGTGCAAGACGCCGCCAGGGTTCAAGCTTCTGCGCAAGGTCTATTATTCTTGAACGACCTTTTGACCCTGTTCAGCGAAGACTGAAAGGGATGATGTACCACATGGAAGGAGACGTTGACGCCATGAGCAGCAAGACTCGACTGATCGCCCCGCTGGCAGCCGCCGTGATTCTGGCAGGCTGCTCCACAACGGATCCTTATACTGGCCAGACCGATCGCAACAACACCGGCATTGGCGCCGCTGTGGGTGCCGCCGTCGGTGCCGCGGCCGGCGCCATCAGTGGTGACGGCAGCACCAGCAAACGTGACCGCGCCTTGATTGGTGCCGCCGCCGGTGCCGCCGTGGGCGGTGGCATCGGTGTCTACATGGATCGTCAGGAAGAGCAGCTGCGTCAGAGCATGCAGGGTACCGGGATCGATGTGGAGCGCCAGGGTGACAACATCGTGCTCAACATGCCGAGCAGCGTGACCTTCGGCTTCGATTCCGCCGACCTGACCGGCGGCGCCACCAGCGCCCTCAACGACGTGGCCAACGTGCTGACTCAGTATCCGGAAACCCGCGTCAATATCGCCGGCCACACCGACTCTACCGGGGACGCCAGCTACAACCAGCGTCTGTCCGAGCGTCGTGCTCAGTCGGTGGGCAGCTACCTCCAGGGGCAGGGTGTCGCCTCCGGTCGTCTGTATGTGAGCGGCTACGGTGAAAACCAGCCGATCGCCAGCAACAACACCGAAGAAGGTCGTGCCCAGAACCGTCGCGTCGAGATTACCCTGACGCCGACCGGCCAGCAGGGGTAAGGCAACGCGATGCGACGGCCTCTCGCCAGCAGCCTTGTCTTGATGCTTGGCAGGGGCCCTCGCTTGCGTCGATAGCCCGTAACTGAAGCCGCGACTTCGCAGTAACGGCAATGACGAGGCCCGCACCTTTCTAGAGAGGTGCGGGCCTTTTCGATATCTGCCGATCTCTTCTTGCTCTTGTTATTACTCTTGTTATTGCCGCGGTCCTTCCAGGTGTCTCCAGCTCTCCCTGCGTGTTCCAGTTTTCTTCAGATTTCCCTCAGGTATGGCCTGGGCCTCTCCCTGGTATGGCCCGGGTTTGCTGCGTCCCCAACCTTAGGGCTTGTCTGAAAAGTGCCGGCGCTCGTCGACTTTTCGGACAAAGCCTAGTCACAGCGATCCCTGTCGATGGTTCCATGGCGATCGGCGGCTCCGAGGCGTCCACGGGCTTTGCGGGAATATCGTTAATGTTGGCTATGAAGCCATACGTCTGCCCGTAGACACCCACTTGCTGCTATCGTAATGCCATCGAATCGGCGAACGGTTTTCGCCCCATGACCAGGTCAGACTATCCATGCTTTCCTATCAGCACGCCTATCATGCCGGCAATTTCGCCGACGTTCATAAACACTTGTGGCTTTACGCCACCATCGATCATCTATTACGTAAAAATAGTGCTATTACGTTTGTAGACACTCACGCTGGGCGAGGGAACTATCCGTTGGCGGCTGAAGAAACCGCGCGGCTCAAGGAGTATCAGACCGGCGTCAAGCGGTTGTGGGACAGCCGCGCCGAGACGGGCAAGGCGAGCGCGCAGGATCCACTGCTGACGTCCTGGCTTGAGGCGATCGATTCCATCCAGCCGCGTCCACCGCAATTGACGCATTACCCAGGCTCACCCTGGTGGCTGGGGCATCGGCTGCGTGATCAGGACCGCTTGACCCTGTTCGAGCTGCACCCGGGGGAGCACGGCCACCTGGCCCGGCAGTCACTGGCAGCCGAAGGGCAGCAGACCAATATTCGGCGCGTGCATGGCGATGGCCTGGCCGGACTCAAGTCACTGCTTCCGGTAAAGACACCGCGGCTGTGCGTGCTGGTTGATCCGAGTTTCGAGCGCAAGTCGGAGTACCAGGAGGTCGCCGAGACCATGATTCATGCCCTCGGCAAGGTCCGCCACGCGGTGGTACTGCTGTGGTATCCACTGCTGCCCGCCGGGCGCCACCAGGAGCTGTTGGACAGGCTGCGAGCCAGCGGCCTGCGCAAGCTATGGCGCAGCGAGGTCATGCTGCATCCCCCGGGGGGGGCGAGTCACGGCATGTACGGCAGCGGAATGCTGGTGGCCAACCCGCCCTGGGGCGTCAGCGATAGCATGCAGGCTGCCATCGCTGACTGGCTGCCGCGCCTCGGCGATGGGGCTCGCCATGAGCAGCACTGGTGGGTCGAGGAGTAGCGTCTGATCGCTGGTCATCTGGCCAGACGCCAACCGGGTCATGGCGCCTCGAACATCAAGCGAAAGCCCACCGGTGAGGTACGGTCGATGGATGATAGGCCGGCGATGTCCTGCAAGGCGGCGATGCCACCCTCGAGCCCCAGCGATTCTGCGTTGAGCCACACCGGCTGATCCGACACCACCAGCCAGCGAGTGTCGGAGAGTCTTGCCACCAGCACCTCTGCCTCCTGCTCGGTCGACGCCGAGCCGAGGCTGACATCGACCGGGATCGTGGTCGCCAGGGTCTCGCCGACGCCCAGCGTATCGAAGCTGGCCGTGTCGACCTGCGCCGAGATGGCGAGGCTGGCCGCGGCCAGCAGATGCTCGAGCATCCGTTCATCACGAATATCGATGCCGGTGTCCAGCGATTCGGTGGCCACCTCGATGGTGACCTTGCCGCTATCGTCGATGCCTCCGGACAGGCCGTCCAGGTGGTGGGTCTCACCCACGCTCTGGTTCTTCACCGAGCCGAACCACAGGCGTGAATCGTCGCCGGACAGCTGCCAGTCCGCCAGGGCGGAAAGCGAGACGCTGCCTAGCGCCATAGCGACAACCAGGGGAAGAGCTTTCATGGCGGACTCCTGTGGGAAGGGGGGCACTGCCCACAGTGTAGCGGGTATGACAGATGCCCTGGACGAGCCCAAGGTCTGGTCGGTCGAGAGTGGAATGTCCGGCCCGAGTGATGGCGGCTGCCCCGGGCGCCCCGATGTCGGCGCCAGGCGTGGCTTCGCCATCACTGAAGGGATGGCGGGCCGATCGTTGATGCATGAATGTGGGTAAGTACTCGCTATCGACAGGGCGTCTGCTTTAACGGCTTTTGTGCACTTTCAGGCATTCACTTACCGATGCAGAAGCTGCCGAAGATCTCGCCAAGCAGATCGTCGGCGCTGAACTCGCCGGTGATCTCCCCCAGTGCCTGCTGGGCATCACGCAGGTCCTCGGCCAGCAGCTCGCCCGCGCCATAGCCTTCGAGTTGTGCATGGCCGTTGTCGAGGGCCTCGCGGGCGCGGTCGAGGGCGTCCAGGTGACGACGACGAGCCGAGAAGCGGCCCTCGGTAGTGGACTGAAAGCCCATGATCTCCTTGAGGTGGGACTTGAGGTTATCCACACCCTGACGTGACCTGGCGGAGAGTCGCAGCGTAGGAGGGGTTGTGGACAAATCGAGTCCTGGCGCTTCACCGCTCTGGTCCACCTTGTTGCGCACCAGGGTCAAGCGTGAGGCGTCCGGCAGGCGCTCGACGAATTCCGGCCAGATGGCCATGGGGTCGGTGGCCTCGGTGGTGGTGGCGTCTACCAGCAGCAGGACCCGATCGGCCTTCTCGATTTCGCTCCAGGCGCGGGCCACGCCGATCTTTTCCACCGCGTCAGGGGTATCGCGCAGGCCGGCGGTGTCGATGATGTGCAGCGGCATGCCGTCCAGATGGATATGCTCTCGCAACACGTCCCGGGTGGTGCCCTCGATATCGGTGACGATGGCCGTGTCCTGTTCGGTCAGCGCATTGAGCAGGCTCGACTTGCCGGCATTGGGCCGCCCGGCGATGACCACGCTCATGCCCTCGCGCATCAATGCGCCCTGGCCGGCACTGCGACGCACCTCGGCGAGCTCCGCCATGAGCGTGGCAAGCTTGGCCGCGACATGGCCATCGGCGAGGAAGTCGATCTCTTCCTCGGGGAAGTCGATGGCCGCCTCGACGTACATGCGCAGCTCGATCAGGCCCTGGACCAGCGACTGCACACGGGTGGAGAACTCGCCTTGCAGCGAGCGCAGGGCGTTTTCGGCGGCGCCACGGGAGCTGGCGTCGATCAGGTCGGCGATGGCCTCGGCCTGGGCCAGGTCGAGCTTGTCATTGAGAAAGGCGCGCTCGGAGAACTCACCCGGGCGGGCCAGCCGTGCCCCCAGGGCCACGCAGCGCTCGAGCAGCATGTCCATGATCACCGGGCCACCGTGACCCTGCAGTTCCAGCACGTCTTCGCCGGTGAAGGAGTGTGGCCCTTTGAAGAACAGCGCGATGCCTTCATCGATTATCCCGTTCTCGCCCCTGAACGGTCCGTAGAGCGCCTGGCGCGCTACCGGTACCTGGTCCAGCATGGCGCTGGCAATCGTGCTACAGGCGGGCCCCGAGACGCGTATGATGCCGACGCCGCCTCGACCCGGCGGCGTGGCGAGGGCGCAGATGCTGTCCTGGGTATAGAGAGGCGTGGTCATGGTCAGACTCCTTGATGATCGGGCGTATTGTCAGGTGCAGCGCCTGGCTTTGCCAGTCCGGCCGCTCTGACCAGCAGCTGTGGCCGACAGTCAGGGCCCTGAAACGCCAGACCCCCGCCGAAGCGGGGGTCTGGAAGCGTCATGCATGAGAACTTACTTGGTGTTCATGCCCTTGCCGACGCTGGGGTCTTCCTCGATCTTGCGGGTGATCACGTACTGCTGAATGATCGAGATGCAGTTGTTGCACACCCAGTAGATGACCAGACCGGCCGGGAACCACAGGAAGAAGAAGGTGAAGACGATCGGCAGCATCTTCATGATCTTCGCCTGCATCGGGTCCGGAGGCGTGGGGTTGAGCATCTGCTGAACGAACATCGAGGCGCCCATCAGGATCGGCAGGACGAAGTAGGGGTCCTTCACCGACAGGTCCTGGATCCACAGCATGAAGGGCGCGTGACGCAGTTCCACGGACTCCAGCAGCATCCAGTACAGGGCGATGAACACCGGCATCTGTATCAGGATCGGCAGGCAGCCACCCAGCGGATTGATCTTTTCCTTCTGGTAGAACTTCATCATCTCCTGGGACATCTTCTGGCGATCGTCGCCGAAGCGCTCCTTGAGACGCTGCATTTCCGGGCCTAGCTTGCGCATCCGCGCCATGGACTTGTAGGCCTTGGCAGACAGCGGCCACAGGGCAGCCTTGACCATGATGGTCAGGATGACGATGGACCAGCCCCAGTTGCCGATCAGATCGTGGATGTGATCGAGCAGCCAGAACAGCGGGTTGGCGATGAACCACAGCCAGCCGAAGTCGACGGTCAGCTCCAGGTTCGGTGCCACGGCCTCAAGCCGCTCCTGCACCTTGGGACCCATGTAGAGGGTGGCACCCAGGGTGGCGTCGGCGCCCGGCGCCAGGGTCTGGGCCTGGCCGGCGAAGGCGGCGACGTTGCGGTCCTGGCTGTCGGTGGCGGCGTAGAAGAGGTTGTCCTGCTGCTGCGACGGTACCCAGGCGGAGGTGAAGTAGTGCTGGATGATCGCGACCCAGCCGCCCTCGACCTCGCGGTTCTGGAAGTTGCCTGCCTGGATGTCCTCGAAGTCGATCTTCTCGTAACGGTTCTCCGGAGAGGAGTACGCCGCGCCGAGGAAGGAACGCATGCCCATCTTGGGGCCAGTGGACGGATCCGGGTTGTTGTCGCGGGCCAGCTGGCCGATGAAGCGTGCGCTGACCGGCTCCTCGCCAGCGTTGGCAAGCAGGTAGCTGACGTCGACCGCGTAGTCGTCACGGCTGAAGGTGAAGCGCTTGACGATGTCGATGCCATTGACGGTGGCGGTCATGTCCACCTGCAGGCTGTCCTGGCCGTCGGCCAGGCGGTACTCGGTCTTCTCGGGCGAGAAGGCAATACGACCGCTGTTGCCGTCAAGCTGCAGTCCAGAGCGTGCGACGTAGCTCAGGGTGCTGTTGTTGGACAGCAGCACGTAGGGCCGGTCCCCATCCTGGCTCATCAGATGCTGGGGGAGGGCGGCGTAGACGATGTCGCCGCCCTGGGGGTCGATACGCACGTCGAGGACGTCGGTGATGACCGCAACGAGATCTCGACTGTTGGCAGCGGGCTCGTTGCTGCCGGGCAGCTCGCTGCCGACATCATTGGCCGAGCTGGGCGCCGCCAGGCCTTCCGAAGCGGAGGCGTCGGCACTGTTGGAGGTCGCGTTGCTGGTGATCGCCGGAGCATCCGGGGTGCTGGGCGGCTGACCATAGTCCTGGTTCCACTGCACCATGATCAGGTAGGCGAGCACCGCCAGGGGGATCAGCAGGAGTAGTCGTTTTACGTCCATGAAGGGTCTGCCCGAAGGGAAGTGAACATGCCGATGGCGCCACGCGAGACGCCCACATGAGATACACGAAAGCCTGCCGGAGGCAGGCCAGTATTCGTACGGAAACGTTCCGCGTCGCGAGAGGTGACGTCAAGGGGCCGGAAGAGGGACTCGTTCATGCTCAGACGAAGTGTGGTCGGCATTGAAGAGCCTCTTGCTGCTAGTTACGGCTTTGCTTCGGCTGTGGCCGAGTGTCACCCGGGGTGCCACTCGTATGGCGAGGTGTCGTCGATGTCCGCGAGGGACGGGTCGACTTCTCGGCCTCGCGCTCGAGGCGACGCCACATGCCGAACAGCTGGCGCAGCACGGTGTCATTGTCGACCTCGTTGACGCCACGCCTGGCCAGCAAGACGATATCCACGGCGGGAAGTCGATGCTGTGCATGCCGAACGGACTCACGAGCCAGTCGTTTCAGTCGATTGCGATCGACGGCCCGGCGTACGTTCTTCTTGCTGAAGACCAGGCCCAGGCGCGGGTGTCCCAAGTCATTGGGAATCGCCAACGCCATCAGGCCCTTGCCGTGAACCTTGTAGACCGCCCCATCGAACACCTGGCGGTAGTCCCCGGCAGTCAGCAAGCGGCATTGCCGGGGAAAGGTCAGACAGGCCACGAAGGACCTGCGCTTAGGCGCTCAGGCGCTTGCGGCCCTTGGCACGGCGACGTGCCAGAACGGCGCGGCCGTTTTTGGTGGCCATGCGAGCACGGAAGCCGTGCGCGCGCTTGCGCTTGAGAACGCTCGGTTGGAATGTGCGCTTCATAACTCGTTAATCCCACAGTGGTTTTTTGGAACGGATAGACATCCAGAGGCTCCCGGAATCCGCTCGGGCCCCCGGGGGTATTCGGCTCAAGACCGGATATTTTAGTGATTTCAAGCC
>DJIP01000086.1 GCA_002433675.1 Halomonas halophila | reverse complement strand
CCGGGGATTGGCCTGGCACTCGGACTCAGCCTGGCCACCCTGGGGACGGCCAGCGCCCAGGAGGAAGTTCGCGTCCTCGACACCGCCTTCGGTGAGGTCGAGATCCAGGGCCAGCCCGAGCGGGTTGTCACGCTCTACGAAGGGGCACTGGACACCTCCCTGGCCGCCGGCGTGACGCCGCTTGGCGCGGTGGCGACCCGCGCCGCCGAAGACGTGGCCGACTATCTGAAGGATGAGGTGCCCGATATCCAGATTGTGGGTACCGCCGGCGAGGTCAATGTGGAGGCGGTGGTCGGGCTCGAGCCTGACCTGATCCTGGCTTCCTCGCGACTGTCCGAGGATACCTACGCGCTGCTGTCGCAACTTGCTCCCACGGTGGTGCCGGCGACCGAGGGCTTCGACCCCGAGGCCTGGAAGGACGAGGCGCGGCTGTTCGGCAGGGCGCTGGGCCATGAAAGCGAGATCGATCGCGCCATCGAGACGGTCGAAGCGCGCGCCGCCGGGCTCGCCACTGACGTCGAGACAGAGTCGACCCAGGACAATGCCTTCCTGATTCGCTGGATGCCCCAGGGACCTCTGGTGATGTCCACCGAGCTTTTCACCACTGGCTTGCTCGCCGCCGTCGGCCTCGACGTCCAGGACGATCAGCTGGTGCCGCAGGGACGCCCCCACAGCGACCCGCTGAGCCTGGAGGCGCTGTCCCGGGTCGACGGTGACTGGTTGTTCGTCGCGACCCTGGACGCCAACGGGGCCGAGGCACTGGACCAGGCGATGCAGAGCGACGCCTTCAAGCGCCTGTCGGTGGTCGGCAACGACCGCGTGGTGGCGGTGGACGGCCAGTTGTGGACCAGTGCCAGTGGTCCCATCGCCGCCCAGGCGGTGCTCGATGACATCGAGCAGGCCCTGGAGGGTGTCGTGACGCCGTGAGTGCAGAGCGCAGCCTACCCGGAGGTACACTGTTCGGCCTTGTCGTTCTGCTCGGGCTCGCCATCATGGCGAGCCTTGTCGTGGGTGCCGGGGAGATCGGTCCGATGCTGTCGTTTCAGGCGCTGCTGGGTCAGGGCAACGAGGAGGCACGTTTTGTCGTCTGGGACCTGAGGCTGCCGCGGACCCTGGTCGGCCTGGTGGTCGGAGTGGCGCTGGGTGTCTCTGGTACCCTGCTGCAGTCGATCACCCGTAATCCCCTGGCCGAGCCGGGCCTGCTGGGCGTCAGCGCCGGCGCCGCCTTTGCCGTCGCGTTGATGTTGCTGCTGGGTGGCAGCCTGCTGGAGCTGCGCATCGGCGTGGCCCAGCTGGGGGCCTTGCTCGGTTCTCTGTGCGTGCTCGGGGTCAGCCGCATCCGTGGGCTCGGCGCCGATCCGGTACGTCTGGTGCTGGCGGGGGCGGCCTTTTCGGGGCTGCTTGGCGCGATGACCTCGTTGATCCTGATCACCGACCGGCGCGCCGCCGACGAGATTCGTTTCTGGGTGGTGGGTAGCCTGTCGGGACGGCGACTCGACGACCTGCTGGCGGTACTGCCCAGCATGGTGCTGGCGGCGCTGGTGCTGGTGATGGTGGTGCGGCCGCTGGCCAGCCTGGCGCTAGGCGAGCGCGCCAGCGCCGGTCTCGGTCACCATCCGGGGCGATTGCGGCTGCTGGCCATCCTGATCGTCGCTGTGCTGGTGGGCGGGGCCACCGCCATCGCCGGGCCGATCGCCTTCGTCGGCCTGGTGGTGCCCTTTATCGCGCGTGCCATCGCCGGCCCGGAGCTGCGTCGCACCCTGTGGCTGTGCCTGCCACTGGGGCCCTTGCTGGTGCTGACTGCCGATGTGATCTCGCGTCGCCTGGTGGCGCCCTCGGAGATGCCGCTGGGGGTGCTGACCGCGCTTTGCGGGGCGCCGGTGCTGATCAGCGTCGTTCGCGCCCGCCGCCTGCCGAGCCTGTGACCATGCTGGATGATCGTTCCTTGTCTGCCGCCGCCACTCGCTCGCCGGATGAATATCGCCACTATCACGACCACCGCGATGCCAGCGCCACCCCCGACGGCATGTGGCTGCTGCGCGGTGGGCGGTTCAGCCTGCTGGTCGATCGACGCCAGCTTTTTGGCGCCCTGTTGCTCGCTGTCTTGCTGGTCGGGGCGAGCCTGGCCTATCTGTGCCTCGGCGAGAAGCCGCTTTCACCGGGTAAGATCTGGGCGGTCATCAATGGGCAGGGCGCGATGCTCGATACCTTCGTGGTGGAACAGCTACGCCTGCCACGGCTGTTGGCGGCGCTTGCCAGCGGCGCCGCCTTTGGGCTGTCGGGGTGCCTGATGCAGACGCTGGCGCGCAACCGTCTGGCCACGCCCGGCATCATCGGCATCGACAACGGCGCCACCGCCTTTGCGGTGGCCTCGGTGGTGGGGATGGGCTTGAGCCTGGCGCCTTCTGCCATGGCGCTGTCCGGCGCGGCCACCGCAGCGGCCCTGACCTTCGGGCTTGCCGCCGGGGGCGGCGCGAAGGGTGGTGCCAAGGGCTATCGCTTTATCGTCGCCGGCATCGGCGTCGGGGCCATCTTCGCTGCGGTGACCCAGCTGGTTCTGTCGCGTGCCGCCATCGACGCGGCCAACGCCGCCTACCCCTGGACCGTGGGCACCCTGAACGCGCGGCCGGCCGGGGCCGTCGTCGTTCTCGCCGTCGGTCTTGGGCTGCTCACCCCGATGGCGCTGTGGCTGTCCCGCTCGCTTAGCCTGATGCGTTTCAGCGACGCCGTGGCACTCGGCCTGGGGACGCCGCTCAGGCGTCGCAGGCTGCAGGTGCTGGTGGTGTCGGTGGCGCTGACGGCGCTGGCGGTATCGGTGGCGGGGCCGGTCGGCATGGTGGGGCTTCTGGGCCCGGAAATTGCGCGTCATCTGTGCGGCAACCGTCAGGTGCCGTTGATCGGCGCGGCCCTGGCCGGCGCGGCGGTGATGGTGCTGGCCGACCTGGCAGGACGACTGATGCTGGCGCCGCTGGAGCTACCGGTGGGTATCGTCACCGCCGTGGTCGGTGGCCCCTGGCTTCTGTGGATCCTGATTCGCCGCTGAATTCATATTGACCCGCTCCCGGGCCAATGGCGACCGGGGCGCTTGTGCAAGGGGACCTTGATGTCACTGACGCTGTCTTCACGATCCGATGGGGTTCCCCGGGCCGAGGTGGCTTCGCGCCCGGAATCGGGCCACCCTCGGCACGCCAAGCTACCGCATCCCTATGTGGTCGAGGACCTGGTGCTCTGTCACGGCCGTCACAAGGTCATCGATGGGCTCGACCTGACGATCCCGCGGGGTAAGCTCACCGCCATCGTCGGCCCCAACGGCTGCGGCAAGTCGACGCTGCTGGCTGGGCTCTCCCGCCTGCATGCACCAAGTGGCGGGCGCGTCTGGCTGGAAGGCCAGGACCTCAAGCGGTTTGCGGCGCGCAAGCTTGCCCGTTGCATCGCCCTGTTGCCCCAGGAAGCGTCGGCCCCGGAAGGGCTGAGTGTCAGCGACCTGATTCGCTTCGGGCGCCAGCCCCACCAGGCCTGGTATCGCCAGTGGAGCGAGGAGGATCAGGCGGTGGTGGCACGCGCCATCGCCGCGGCGGGGCTTGAGGAGCTGGCCGAACGCGCCCTCGATACCCTGTCGGGCGGTCAGCGTCAGCGTGCCTGGATCGCCATGACCATCGCCCAGCAGACGCCGATCATTCTGCTCGACGAGCCCACCTCGGCGCTGGATCTGGGCCACCAGCTGGAGGTCTTCGAACTGCTGCATCGGCTGGTCGAGCGGGGACGCACGGTGATCATGGTGGTCCACGACCTGTCCAGCGCCTGTCGCTACGCCGACCATCTGATCGCCATGCGCGATGGGCGTCTGGTGGCAGAAGGCGAGCCGGAGAAGGTGGTGACACCGGCACTGGTCAGGCAGCTTTACGACGTGGACTGCTCGCTGGTGGAAGACCCGCTGACCGGCAAGCCATTGCTGGCCGGGCTTAGTCGGAGGGCCTAGTTAGCGCGTGCCCTAGTCGTTGGCAGGTCTTGGGCGGCAGGTCTTAGCCGGAGGGCTTAGTTGGCGAGGCTCTGTCGTCGGCAGGTCTTGGTCAGAAGGGCTTGTTCGGCCCGTCCTGGTCGGCGGGGCCGAACGGATATGCAGATATTGAGGGAAGCGAATTCGGGGAGCCAGACGCAACACACCCGGCGCGAAGGCCGGGTGTGTTCTCTGGCTGACGGGTGCTGCCCGTCAGCTTCGGATCGCCCTTAGTTGGTGGCGTCCTGAGCGGCGTCCTGGGCATTGTCGCCCGCGCCTTCGATGGCGTTGCCGGCGCTGGTCAGGGCGTTGGCGGTAGCAGACTTGGTGGTCTGCCAGGCGCTCTGGGCGCCTTCCTTGGTGTCCATCCAGGCCTGCTGAACGCTGGACTTGGTCTGGTTCCACCAGGTGTCGGTGTATTCGGGCTGCTGGGACACCTCATCCTGAGTCATGTCCAGATGCACGCTGTACTCGATGTTGTCGAGGCTGTCGCCGTTGGCAGTCTGCACGGTGAAGTTGCCGGTTTCGACCACATACTCGTTGCCACCGAGGTCAAGCAGGTCGCCCGCTTCGACGACAATGGCGCGGACCTTCATGTCATTGTCGAGAAGGATGTCCTCGACTTCGCCCACTTCATCCTCGCTTGAACCTTTGGCGAAAACGTCGGCGTCCATCAGCTCATCGGCGGAGTAGAGGCCCTGAGCCTGCTGCTGGTTGCCGGCGCCATTATTCTGAGCGGTGTTCTGCTCGGCGAAGGCGTTGGTGCCCACGGCCATGGTGCCGGCGAAGACGGTGCTTGCGATAGCGGTAGTCAGCAGATTCTTGCGGATCATTCCATTTCTCCTTCTCGCGGATGGTTCCAGCGATGTCATCGGTCGCAGCGGGTTCCTGTGCTGCGACTTGCGATGTTGCACGAATCATTGTGGAGGTTATGTACAAGATTTCAAGCCGGTCTTGTGAAAGAAACATGCAAGGCGCTGTTGCCCGTCGATGACGCCACCACAGATCCTGTTTCAAACGTGCTCGAGAGAGCCGACATGGCGCTATTTCAGGGATGATCCCTGTTTGAAAAGTCTGGTGCGCATGCGGCTTTCCATGGCCTGTTGCCTCTGGGACAATACCGGCCCCTTGCCCGCATTATCATGGTCAGGGCGACGATCGACACCGTATCAGCGGTGCGAAAGCGTCGTCCGGCCCGCCCCTCGAGGTCCTGTTTCGTGGAATTGTTGAGCGTCGTCTTTCGTCATTATCGCTGGCCCTTTATCGGCGTCATGCTGCTGAGCCTTGCCAGTGCCGGACTAGGTATCGGCGCCATCGCCTTTATCAACCGCCGCTTGATCGAGGTGTCCGGAGATGCGCTCGGCGTGCTGCCGCAGTTTCTCGGGGTCATCGTGGCATTGCTGGCCGTGACTCTTGCCTCCCAGCTGGCCTTGACCACCCTGGGCCATCACTTTGTCTATGGCCTGAGAGGCCGCCTGGTCAAGCAGATCCTCGACACCGATATCGAGCGCCTCGAACGCCTGGGCAGCGCCGAATTACTGGCCAGTCTGTCCAGTGATATCCGCAATATCACTATCGCTTTCGTACGTCTGCCCGAGCTGGTTCAGGGCATCGTGCTGACGCTGGGCTCGGCGTTGTATCTCGGCTGGCTGTCCCCCGGACTGCTGTTGGTCACCGCGCTGTGGGTCACGCTGACGATGGCAGGAGGGGCCTGGCTGGTAGGGCGGGTCTACCGCCATCTGGCCCAGGTTCGTGCGACCGAGGATTCGCTCTATCGCGACTATCAGGCGGTCATCGATGGACGCAAGGAACTGGCGCTCAATCGCGCCCGGGCGCGAGCCTTGTTCGAGGACACCTATGACCATGATGCCCGCCGCTATCGTCATCACGTCATCCGCGCCGACACCTATCACCTGAGTGCGGTCAATGTCTCCAATATCATGATGCTCGGTGCCATCGGGGTGGTGTTCTATCTGGCCAATGGCCTTGGCTGGGCCAGCACCGAAGTGGCAGCGACCTTCTCCTTGACCTTGTTGTTCCTGCGCACCCCGCTGATCTCCGCGGTGGGCGCCCTGCCGACGCTGTTAAGCGCCCAGGTGGCCTTCGACAAGCTGCGTGGACTCGATCTGGCCGAGGCCAAAGACGACTTTGGCGTGCAGGAGGCAGAGGGCGAGCGTTGGCAGCGGCTGCGCCTTGAAGGGGTGGCCTTTCGCTACCCCGAGCCCGCTAAAGCGTCCGACGAACACGATGGGGCAGGGCGAGCGACGAATGGCCCGGGCTTCGCCGTGGGGCCGCTGGACCTGACCCTGCGGCGTGGCGAGCTGGTATTTCTGATCGGCGGCAACGGCAGCGGCAAGTCGACCCTGGCAAAACTGTTGACCGGTCTCTACCGGCCCCACCAGGGGCGTCTGTTGATCGACGACCAGGAGGTGGGGGCCTGCGAGCTGGGCGTCTATCGCCAGCGCTTTTCCGCGGTCTATACCGACTTCCACCAGTTCGACACCCTGATAGGCCCCGACGGTGACAAGGCCGACCCCGCGCTGGTCGAGGACTGGCTCGAGTACCTGGCGATGCGCGAGAAGCTTCACTTCGACGGCCAGCGGGTCACCAACCCGGAGCTGTCCCAGGGGCAGCGCAAGCGACTGGCGCTGTTGATGGCGGTGGCCGAGGAGCGAGATATCCTGCTGCTCGACGAATGGGCCGCCGACCAGGACCCTCAGTTCCGACGGGTGTTCTATCGCGAGCTGCTGCCGCGACTCAAGGACATGGGCAAGACGGTGTTCGCCATCAGCCACGACGATCACTACTTCCAGCACGCCGACCGGCTATTCGAGATGCGCTCAGGGCAGCTGGTCGAACTCACCGGGTCCAGCCGCGAGGCCGCCAGTCGTGATGCCGTGGCCCGGCTCGATCCGCTGTAAGGCAAATCGTTCTGCGGGGTGAGCCTCGTTGCTTCCCCATTCAGTGATTCGTCCACAACCCCTGCCTGACACCCTCGCACCCGAGCACGGCTGGCTCGGGTCTTCGCCTGCCTGCGGTTGATGGGACGCTCTGGTGTCGCTGATGGCGCAAGGGGGCGTCAGCCATTGATCGACATCGCCATTTGGCGGGATTCCTGTAAATGAAAGCTTGTCTTGATTGCGTGTAAAAATGAAAACAATTAGCATGCCGAAGATGTTTCACGAACGTTCAACGTCGTTCGTTGTCGTCTTCGATGCGCTCCGAGGCCCACAGCATGCAACCCGCCAGTCCCCGTCCTTCCGCCAGCCCACTGTTCACCGGCTTCCTGCCGGGCAGTCCTGTCTCCCGCCGCCCGCTTGCCATCGCCGTGCGCCTCGCGCTGGGGCTGGCGCCACTTGCCGGGGCGGGGATGGCGTTCGCCCAGGAGGAGTCGGTCACCGAGGTGACGAGCGACACCATGGTGGTGAGCACCTCGGCGCTGAAGGTCGAGACCCCGGTGCTCGAGACGCCTCGGGCTACCTCTCAGGTCTCCCGCGAGGAACTCGACAACCGCCAGGTCAACAAGTACGACGAGGTGCTGCGTTACCGCAGTGGCGTGGTGTCCCAGCCGTTTGGTCAGGATAACAAGGCCGAGTGGTTCTATATTCGCGGCTTCAATGGCGAGGACTCGCTGTACCAGGATGGCCTGCGCCAGTTTCGTGAGGGCGGCTACTTCTGGTGGAGCACCGAGACCTTTGGCCTAGAGAGCGTCGAGCTGCTCAAGGGGCCGGCCTCGATCCTCTATGGCGAGGCGCCTCCCGGAGGTGTCATCAACGCCATCAGCAAGCGCCCCACCGACGAGCCTCAGGGTCTGATCGAGCTGCAGTACGGCAGCGACGACCACGAGCAGGTGGGCGTCGATGTCTCCGGCCCCGTTGCCGGGCGTGATGATGTGCGCTATCGCATGGTCGGACTGTTCCGCGAGAACGATGGCCAGATCGAGGACACCGACAATCAGCGGGTCTATCTGGCGCCGAGCCTCGAGGTGGATCTGTCTGATGATACCAGCGTCACCTTCCTGGCCAGCTATCTCAAGGACCACGGCACCCCCACCAACGGCTTCAAGCTGCCTTACGGCACCGTGGACAACACTCCCTTCGGCAAGCTCGACCCCGAGGACAACCTGGGCGAGCCCGACTACGAGCGCCAGGAGCATGAACAGTGGGCGCTGGGCTATGAGCTGTCCCACCGTCTCAACGATACCTGGGACATCGAGCAGAACTTCCGCTACAGCCACCTGGATCTGCTCGAGCGCGACGTCTACGTGTCCTACCTGCTGGACGACCGCAACGCCCAGCGTGGCCTGACCTATCGCGACGGCGACTTCGACGCGGTCACGGTGGATACCCGCGCCATCGGCCGCTGGTACAGCGATCGCACCGAGAACACCCTGCTGGTCGGCGTCGACTACCAGGACCTGGATATCGACTACGACAACTACGACGACTTCGCCTTCGGTTCGCCTTTCGACATCTTCGATCCCGAGTACGGCAACTTTACCCCGAGTTCCAGAGACGGAACCGATCACGAGGAAGGCAAGGAACAGCTCGGCTTCTACGCCCAGAACCAGCTTCGCCTGGATGACCGCTGGATCTTCCTGGCCGGCCTTCGTCATGACAGCGTGGACGTGACCAACCGCATCGACGGTGAGGACAACGGCGGCGGCAGCGAAGACGAGACCACCTTCTCCGGCGGCGTCATGTATCTGGGCGACTACGGCATCTCGCCCTATCTGAGCTACAGCGAGTCCTTCTCGCCGCAGATTGGCACCGATCCGGACGGTCGCGCCTATCGCCCCAGCGAGGGCGAGCAGTGGGAAGTCGGCGTCAAGTACGCCCCGGACTGGCTGGATGGCTATATCACCGCAGCGGTGTTCGACCTCGAGGAAAGCGACACCCTCTACACCAGCGGTGAGTCGGCCAACCGCCAGGGTGGTGAGCGTGAGTCCCAGGGCTTCGAGATCGAGGGGGTGGGCTATGTCACCGATGACCTCAAGGTCACCGCCGCCTACACCTACACCGATGTACGCGTCGATATCAGTCGTGAGGAGCGCGATCTGCGCGCCGGCCTGATCCCGCGCAACCAGGCCTCGTTGTGGTTGGACTACGCGGTCCCGGGTGCGCTGCACGGTTTGAACCTGGGCGGCGGTGTGCGCTACGTGGGCGAGACAAAGGACAGCCCGCGCTACTCTGACGCCACGGTGGACTCCTACACCCTGTGGGACGCCAAGGTCAGCTACGACATCACTCCCCAGTGGACCGCCCAGGTCAATGTCAACAACCTGACCGCCGAGGAGTACGTCTCCGGTTGCGAGTACTGGTGCTACTACGGCGAAGAGCGCAGCGTAGTCGGCAGCATCAAGTACCGCTTCTGATCCAGTGGCGGGCCTTCAGGCCCGCTGACCGACTCTCTGAATCGAGACGCCCGACCGGGTTTTCCCGGTCGGGCGTCTTGGTATGGAGACTGCCGGTAGATGGGCCGCGGGCCAAGACAAGGTGAGTGCGATCGCTCTCCCTGTTTCTATCTCTCTATATCTCTCTATATCTCTCTATATCCCTGGCCCTAGCCCCTAGCCCTGGCCCTGGCTGCCCTCCGCCGTCACCCCGGCCCGGGCCAGGCGTTCGTCATCGGCGACGTCGCCGAAGCGCTCGAGCAACAGTTTTAGCTTTGGGGTGATCCAGCGCTCGCAGAAGGGCCGCGAGGGGTCGCTGTAGAAGTAGTCCTGGTAGTCCTCCTTGGAGGCGCGAAAGTCCACCAGCGGCAAGACCCGGGTGAGCAGGGGGGCGTCGAAGTCGTCCTGCAACTGGGCCAGGGTGTCTCGCGCAGAAGCTGCCTGGGACTCGGTCAGCACATAGACCGCCGAGCGATAGCGGTCGCGGCGCTGGTGATCTGCGGTGGCCCGGTGGGTGTAAAGGTGGATTTCGATCAGCACGTCGAGGGGCAGGCGAGAGGGGTCGTAGTCCACCACCACGGCTTCATGAAAGTCGGAGTGCTCGCCATCGGCGGCGACCCAGCCCTGGTGGACCGATTCGACCCCGCGCAGCGACTGATAGACCGCCTCCAGGCACCAGTAGCAGCTGCCGCCGAGGGCCAGGCGGGCGAGGGAAGGGCGGAGCAGGGGCAGGCTGTCGTGCATCGGGATTCCCTCGTTTGCTGAGCGGTTTTGTCACCGAAGACGCCTTTAGCTTACAACTTTCGCAGCCCCCACATGAAGTAGCTGCCGCCGATCAGCGAGGCCACCAGGCCCGCCGGGACCTCCTGGGGAAACAGCAGCTGGCGGCCGACCCAGTCGGCCAGCACCATCAGCAGCGCCCCGATCAGCGCCGCCCCGGCCAGGTGCGCACGTGCCCGGGACAGCCCCATCAGACGTGCCATATGAGGGGCCAGCAGGCCGACGAAGGACAACGGTCCGACGATCAGGGTGGCCACTGCGGTCAGTATCGCCACCGTCGCCAGCAGGCCCAGGCGGGCACGCTCGACGTGGATCCCGAGTGCCTTGGCGGTGGCAGCGCCCAGCGGCAGGATATCCAGCCAGCGTGCCAGCGCCTGGGCGGCGATGGCGGCCAGGGCCCCGATACCCAGTACTACCAGCGCCGAGACCGGGTCGACGTAGTAGGTCGACCCTGACAGCCAGGCGATGACCTGCTGGCCGCGGGGGTCGCCGCCGGCCAGCACGATGGAGCGCACCGCATCGAACAGCGCGGTGATCGCCACGCCGCTGAGTAGCAGGCGCTCTGGCTGGAAGCCGCTGGCGCGATTGAGCGCCACCAGCACGCCGAGCACGACCAGCGCGCCGACGGTGCCGGCGCCCACCAGGGTCAGGTTGCTCGGCGCCGGTACCAGGAAGATGGTGAGTATCAGCGCAATCGCCGCACCCCCGCTGATGCCCAGCAGTTCCGGGCTCGCCATGGGGTTGGCGGTGACCCGCTGGATCAGCGTGCCGGCGATGGCCAGCAGGGCGCCGCTACCGGCGGCGGCGAAGATGCGCGGCCAGCGCCAGTCGAGAATGTCGCCATCGAGGCTCAACGACCAGCCGCTGCTGGACTGGCCGACCTGGATGCCGACCAGGGTCGCCAGCGCCAGCAGCACGGCGAGCACCAGCAGCAGGCGCCCGGGGGCCTCGGCACGCAGGGCCTGCGGGTTCGAACTGGGCGGTGGACGCCGGGCGGTCAGGCGCAGGCGCGGGATCAGCCACAGCAACAGCGGTGCCCCCAGGGCGGCGGTGGTCGCCCCGGTGGGCAGCAGGGTGGGCAGGGCGTCGACGCCGCCCTGGAGGACCAGGTCGGTGATCGCCAGCAGCAGCGCGCCGAACAGGATCGACCAGCCCAGCCGCGCCGGCAGACGCCGGGCACCGGCCATGCGCGCGATATTGGGCGCTGCCAGGCCGATAAAGCCGATGATGCCGACCACCGCCACCACACAGCCGGTGATGAAGACCGCCAGGCCCAGCCCGCCCAGGCGCAGCCACTTGAGCGAGACGCCGAGGCTGCGTGCGCTGGCATCGTCCAGCTCCAGCAGCGCCAGCGGGCGCAAGAGCCAGATGGCCAGGGCGCCGGCGACCACTAGACGCGGCAACAGGTAGAGCACGCCGTCCCAGCCGTTCTGGGCCAGCGAGCCTGCGCCCCACACCAGCACGCCCTTGAGCGCCTCCTGGTTGAACAGCAACAGCACCACCGCCAGCGCGCCGAAGTAGAGATTGACCACCAGGCCGCCGAGTACCACGACGCCGGGTGACAGGCCGCGGCGCCAGCCGAGGGCGAACACCAGACCCATGGCCAGGCCACCGCCGGCCAGCGCCACCCACTCGCGGCCCAGCACCAGCAGGCCCGGCGCCATCAGGGTGGCGACCATCAGTGCCAGGTTGGCGCCGCTGGCCACCCCCAGGGTGGTGGGGGCGGCCAATGGATTGCGCAGCACCTGCTGCATCAGTACCCCGGCCAGCCCCAGAGCGCCGCCGGCGCTCAGCGACATCACCAGGCGCGGCCACCAGCTGTAGTGCAGCACCAGCGACTCCGGGTCTGGCGGGGCGGTGGCGCCGAGCGTCCCCGCATCGGTCAGGGCAGCAAGCGCCGCCAGGGGGCCGCCCAGCTCGGTCAGGGAGTAGAAGGCGGCCAGCGTGCAGGCCACCGCCAGCACCAGGCCGGTGACGCCCAGCGCGGAGGTACGGCGGACGCGGGATTCAGCGGCGAGCATCGGTATTTCCTTGTACCTGATCCGGTGTGGTGGCCTGTTCGCTTGTGCCGAGAGCGCTGGTGTCGCTAACGCTGGTGTCGAGAGCGTGGGTATCGGGAGCGTGGGTATCGGAAGTGCTGGTGCCGGGAGCGCTGGTGTCGGGAGTGTGGGTATTGGAAGCGCTGGTATCTGATGTGGTGCTGGAGAGGGCGTCGCCCAGCAGGGTGGCAAAGCGCCTGGCCGAGGGCAGGGCGCCGAAGCTCCACACCGGTGGCAGGGTGACGACGTCGTCGCGCTGGACGCTGCCCAGATGGCGCCACAGGCCACTGTTGGCCAGCGCCTCGCGCACCCCGGCGATATAGGGTTCGACCACCACGATGCGGGCCTCGGGATAATTGACCAGCTGTTCGATGCCTATCAGGCTGAAGCCCCAGGCGTTGGTAGTGCCCTGCCAGGCGTTGGTCAGACCCATGCGCTCGATCACCGCCTGGTAGAGGCTGTGCTCACCGAACAGGCGCACGTGGCGCTCATCCATGAACTGGAGCAGCAACAGCGGGCGGGTGTCCTCGGGCAGCCGAGCGGCGATGTCCGCGATGTAGGCCTCGGTCTCCTCGATCAGCGCCTCGGCGGCGTTTTCGCGATCCACCAGTTCGCCGAGCTGTCGGGTCAGCGCCAGAGACTGCGACCAGAAGGTGCCCTCGCCGCTGTACATGGCGAGCTGCTTGACCTCGGCGATCGAGGAAAGCCGCGGCGCCAGATTGGCGAACATCGGCGAGATCACGATGGCGTCGGGGTCGAGTTCGGACAGCAGTTCCAGGTTGGGCTGGGTGCGCAGGCCGATATCGGTGGCACCCGGTGGCGCCTCGAGCCCCACCCAGCTTTCGTAGTCGTCGACCTGGGCCAGCGCCACCGGTGGCGCGTCAAGTGCGATCAGCGTCTCGGCCAGGGTCCAGTCGAGGCTGGCGATACGCGGCGCGGCACTGGCCGGAGACGCCAGCAGCCAGGCCGACAGCGCCAGCCACGCCAAACTGCAGCAGCCACCGGAGTGGAAAAGGCCGGAACGCAAGCGCCGGGAAGCCACGGACACCACAGAACGGCGGACAGTCAGAGCACGGCGGACATTCAAGGACAACCTCATTGCACCAGCGCCACCGCGTGTTCGCCGGAGGGATGGGGCATCACCTGCATCGGTACACCGTAGATGTCTTCGAGCAGGTCGCCGGTCATCAGCGTCTGCGGGTCGCCTTCGGCGATGACGCGACCGCTGTGCAGGGCGACCAGTCGATCACAGAAGCGTGAGGCCATGTTGATGTCGTGCAACACGATGACCACGCCCAGGTCGAGCTCTCGCGACAGCTTGCGTACCAGGGTCATCACTTCCACCTGATGGGCGATATCCAGCGCCGCCAGTGGCTCGTCGAGCAGCAGCAGACGGCTGCCCTGGGCCAGCAGCATGGCCAGCCACACCCGGGTACGTTCGCCGCCGGACAGGGTGTCTACCAGGCGATCGGCGAACTCCTCGGTGTGGGTCAGCGCCATGGCCCGGGCCACGTGTTCGTGATCGTCGCGTCGCGAGCGACCCAGCAGCCCCTTCCAGGGGTAACGACCAAAAGCGATCAGCTCGCGACAGGTCAGGCTTTCGGCACTGGGCAGGTGTTGCGGCAGATAGGCCACTTCGCGGGCGAAGGCGCGGCGCCCCCAGGCCTCGAGCGGCTGGCCGTTGAACAGGATGCGCCCCTCGCTGGCCGGCTGCTGCTGGGCCATCAGCTTGAGCAGAGTCGACTTTCCCGAGCCGTTGTGGCCGATCAGTCCGTGGACCCGGCCGGCATCGAAGCTCAGGCTGGTCGGCGACAGCAGGGTCTTGCCCGGGATCGCAAAGGAAGCGGACTGAAGATCGAACATGAAGACGGCTCCGCTGGGTGATTCGGGCTGGGTGGCTTGAGCAGGCTGGTCCGGGCAACCGGGCAGGAAAGACAATGGATAGGAATGGTTATCAATTTGTTTGTTATTGTCAATGATGCACGTCAGGGAGGCGTTACGCTGAAAGACTATTGATCAACCCTTGTAGAAGGGGCGTAAAGGATGCCACCCTGTGGTCCACGACATCGGGCCTCGTCGACGGCGGCAGGGATGCCGACGCCGCCAGGCGAGCGACGCTTTCGGCGTGGCGCACGCTAGCGAGAAGAACGCGTCTTGCCTATAGTATGAGGCCCACGATGACGTAAGCTGGTGAGTGGGATACGATTATCCCCCCTGAACCCAGCCCAATTTCGACAAGGAAGGAGGTATCACCATGGCACATACTCTGCCGGAACTGCCCTACGCCTACGACGCACTGGAACCCTCCATTGATGCGCTGACCATGGAGATCCACCATTCTCGTCACCACAACACCTACGTCACCAACCTCAACGGCGCCCTGGAAGGCACCGGTCTCGAGGACCTGCCGGTCGACGAGCTGATCTCCAACCTGGAGCGTCTGCCGGAAGACAAGCGCCAGCCGGTCATCAACAACGGCGGCGGCCACTCCAACCACTCTCTGTTCTGGACCGTGATGTCCCCGAACGGTGGTGGCGACCCCAAGGGCAAGGTCGGTGAGGCTATCGAGAAGGAACTGGGCGGCTTTGACGCCTTCAAGGATGCCTTCACCAAGGCCGCGCTGGGCCGCTTCGGTTCTGGCTGGGCCTGGCTCTCCGTCACTCCGGACGGCGCCCTGGTGGTGGAAAACACCCTGAACCAGGACAGCCCGCTGATGCACGGCAACACCCCGGTGCTGGGTCTGGACGTGTGGGAGCACGCCTACTACCTGAAGTACCAGAACAAGCGTCCCGACTACATCGCCGCCTTCTTCAACGTGGTGGACTGGGACGAAGTCGAGCGTCGCTACCAGGCCGCCACTGCCTGAGCGAAGCCGGCCTGACGTCGATATCTCGACGTCATCCGTGCTAGCGCAAGACCCGCGCCGCGGCCCCCAGGGCCGCGGCGCTTTTCGTTGGTGCCCCGGTCGGGGCGCTGTCTGGATTGGTCGTCGCCCTTGTGGTGCGACAGCAAGGAGTTCACGCCGTGTCCCGCTCATCCAGCCTGCAGGCCCTCGGGCGCCTGCTGCGCTACGCCCGCGGCTATCGTCGACGGATCGCCGCCGCCACCCTGTGTTCGATGATCAACAAGCTGTTTGATATCGCCCCGGAGATCCTGATCGGGGTGGCCATCGACGTGGTGGTCAATCAGGAGCAGAGCTTCGTGGCGGGGCTCGGCTTCGTCTCGGCCAGCTCTCAGATCATCGTGCTGGGGGTGCTGACCTTCTTTATCTGGGCCGGCGAGTCGCTGTTCGAGTACCTCTACCAGATCCTATGGCGCAACCTCGCCCAGCGCCTGCAGGCCGACCTGCGCCAGGACGCCTACGAGCATGTCCAGCGCCTGGACATGGGCTTCTTCGAGTCGCGCTCATCCGGTGAGCTGGTCGCCACCATGAACGACGACGTCAACCAGCTCGAGCGCTTCCTCGACGGCGGTGCCAACTCGCTGATCCAGGTCGCCGTCACCGTTGTGGCGGTGGGCGCGGTGTTCTTTGTGCTGTCGCCGCTGATCGCGCTTTTGGCCTTCACCCCGGTGCCGCTGATCCTGTGGGGCGCCTTCGTGTTCCAGCGCAAGGCCGGTCCCCTCTATGCCGACGTGCGTGAGAAGGTCGGGGTGCTGTCCAGCCGGCTGTCCAACAATATTCAGGGCATGGCCACCATCAAGAGCTTTACCGCAGAGGCCCGCGAGGCGGCCCGACTGAAGGCCGACAGCGAGGCCTACGTGGACGCCAACAGCCGTGCCATTCGTATCAGCTCGGCCTTTATTCCGGTGATTCGCATGGCGATCCTCACTGGGTTTCTGGCGACCTTCATCGTCGGTGGCATGCAGGCGCTGTCCGGTGAACTCAACGTCGGCGCCTACGGCGTGCTGGTGTTCCTGACCCAGCGGCTGCTGTGGCCGCTGACCGGCCTGGCTCAGGTCATCGACCTGTTCGAGCGGGCCATGGCCAGCACCCGGCGTATCCTCGATCTGATTGCCACCCCGATCCGGGTGCGTGACGATGGACGCCGTGAGCTCGAGACGCCGGTGCGTGGCGAGGTGCGCTTTTCAGAAGTGAGCTTTCACTACCCGGGCAGCGGCGCCGGTATCGATGCCGTGGAGCTGGCTGTGCCCGCCGGCAGTACCCTGGCGCTGGTCGGGCCCACCGGCTCCGGCAAGTCGACCCTGATCAAGCTGCTGTTGCGCTTTCACGACCCCGACCAGGGACGGGTCGAACTCGACACCGTGCCGGTGGCGGAACTTCGCCAGGGGGCGCTGCGCGACGCCATCGGTCTGGTCAGCCAGGACGTCTACCTGTTCGAGGGCAGCGTGCGTGACAACATCGCCTACGCTCGTCCCGAGGCCAGTGATGAGGAGGTCATTGCCGCGGCACGCACCGCCGAAGCCTGGGAATTCATCGAGCGTCTGCCGGACGGCCTCGATACCCGGGTTGGCGAGCGCGGCGTGCGTCTGTCCGGCGGACAGCGCCAGCGTCTGTCGCTGGCCCGGGCGCTGCTCAAGGACCCACCGGTGCTGGTGCTGGACGAGGCCACCAGCGCGGTGGACAACGAGACCGAGGCGGCGATTCAGCGCTCGCTGTCGCG
>DJIP01000350.1 GCA_002433675.1 Halomonas halophila | reverse complement strand
CGTTGGGTGCGTCGCCCACCGAGGGGCTCACGGTCGGAGGTGGCCAGTTGGGCCGACCGCGCGTCGATAAATCGCCAGCTACCGCCATAGGCGTAGCCATGGGAGATGGTGCTGGCGAAGAGTCGATATGCGGTCATGTCATTGCTCCGGTTGCCTGCCTTTCGCAGGTGAGTGCTACTGGGTGAAAACGTCTGGCCACACAAACAAGGAACCCCCGGACGGGCAGCCGTCCGGGGGTTCTGGGAGGCGGCCCTGGGGGGGAGCGCCTCGCGAGTGCCAGATACTTGGATCAGGCCTCGCGCACCAGCGCCCCGGTATCAAACCAATACCAGGAAAAGCTGGGCCAATAAAAGGACACCGCGTCCGCATGCACACAGTCCGAACCCACGACGGCACCGACGAGGGCGCTGTCGCTGCCATCGAGTCGGGGTCGGGTCTGGATTGCGTGATCGGTCATCGGTGTCTCCTCGAATCTTGCTTCATCCTGCCCCGCGCCGGAAAAAATGGCAACCCCTGTGCACGGGCAGGAAAAGGTCAGGCGTCGGCGTTTCTTTCCTATCCCCTCTCGCCGAGCCTGGCTAGCTTGTCGCCAGTTGCACCCAGCCGATGGTCGCCGGCAGGCAGGTCATGCCGACCATCACCACCAGGCCGAGAAAGATCGTCAGGAATCCGCTTTCGTCATGAAAGCCGTCGTGAGAGCTGTCGCCATGGGGGTTGTCGTCGTGATGGGCCATGGGTCGCCTCCTTGTGATGTTGTTGTCAGGGTCATCCAGAGTCTAGGGGGATTCTTCCGGCCAGGCGAGTTCGCCGGCGATTCAGCGCAGGTGGCGGCCACCGTCCACGGCCAGGGTCGTCCCGGTCACGTAGCGGTTGTCGAGCAGATAGCGCAGGCTTTGGTAGATGACCCCGGGCCCCGGCACCATCTCCATCGCCGATTTGGCCCTGGCCTTGGCGGCATAGTCCTCGTCATCGCCCTGGTTGAGCATGATCAACGCGGGTGCGATGGCGTTGACCTGGATCTCAGGGGCATAACGCGCGGCAAAGGACAGCGTCAGGTTGTCGAGTCCGGCTTTGGTGGCGGCGTAGGCGGCGTGCTTGCGTGAGCCCTTCTGCACCACGTAGTCGGTCATGTGGACGATGTCCCGCTGGGGCTCGCTACAGGCGTCGAGCAAGGGCTTGGCGTGGAGGTTGATCAGGTAAGGCGCCAGCATATGGATACGGAACAGCCGCTCGAAGGCGGCCCCGGCATCCTCGCCATCACTGTCCGGAGCCCAGTCACTGGCGTTGTGGACGATGGCGCGCAAGGCGTCGGTCTCGTCCTTGAGCCGCTCCAGGAAGTCGAGGATACCGTCTTCGCTGGAAAAGTCCGCCTGGAGGGTGACGATGCCGCGCTCGCGCATGGCCTCGAGTTCAGGCCGCTCGCGTCGATAGCTGATGATCACCGGCTGGCCGTCCTGCGCCAGGCGCTCGGCGCAGTGACGCCCCAGACGCTGGGCGCCACCGGTAATCAGGATCGGCGACGCGCTCATGACTGCCTTTCCCCGATCAGGCTACCGACCACCGGCACCAGTGGGTCGCGAGGCGCGTAGGCGAACACGTCCGAGAATACCCGTGACGGGTCAAGTCCCAGCGAGGCCAGCACGTCGACACAGGCATAGACCATGCCGGGCGAGCCCGACAGATAGACGTCGTGGCCCGACACATCGCCGAGCTCGGCCGCGAGTGCGGCGTCGATACGGCCATCATGGGCATGCACGCGCTCATCGGCGAAGCCCGACTCGAAGCCTTCCTCGCAGACGGCATGGAAGGTGACCTTATCGGACTCGGCGACCCACTGCCGAGCCAAGCTCTCGGCGTACAGGTCACGGCGTTCCTTGGCCGCCCACCACAGGCTGATGAGGCGCTCGGGGTTGGCGTGGAGCGCCGCCTCGACGATCGCCTTCATCTGGGCGAAGCCGGTGCCGGCGGCAATCAGCGTCAGCGGGCGATCGCTTTCGCCATCCAGCACGCAGTCGCCCCCCGGCAGGCGCACGGTCAGGTGCTGGGCTTCGACCAGCATGGCCCTGAGCTGGGCCGAGTTGGAGCGTTCGGGCCAGTGCTGGATATGCAGTTCGAGACGGCCGTCGTCACGGTGACGACTGGCGATGGAAAAGGGCACCCAGCAGTCATCATCCAGGCACATTTCCAGGTACTGGCCCGGGGCATGGGCCATGGCCTCGGCGCGTCCTTCCAGGATCACGCGGAACACGTCAGGGGTGAGGTCCTCGACCTCGATGACCTGGCAGGTCAGGGTCCTTGCCGTCATGTCGACCTCTTGTTGCTGTCGGGGAGAGGAATGTCGTATTCGTCCCAGCGTTCGCTGACCCGGGACTTGATGCTGTCGTCCATGGCAATTGCCACGCCCCACTCCCTGTCCGTTTCACCCGGCCACTTGCTGGTGGCGTCCAGGCCCATCTTGGAGCCGAGCCCGGCCACCGGAGAGGCGAAATCGAGATAGTCGATCGGGGTGTTCTCGACCATCACGGTGTCGCGTGCCGGGTCCATGCGGGTGGTGATGGCCCAGATCACGTCCTCCCACTGGCGAGCATCGACGTCATCATCCAGCACGACCACGAACTTGGTGTACATGAACTGACGCAGGAAGCTCCATACCCCCATCATTACCCGCTTGGCGTGACCCGGGTACTGCTTTTTCATGGTCACGACCGCCATGCGGTAGGAGCAGCCCTCCGGGGGCAGATAGAAGTCGATGATCTCCGGGAACTGGCGGCGCAGGATCGGCACGAACACCTCGTTCAAGGCGAGACCGAGGATCGCAGGCTCGTCCGGAGGACGCCCGGTGTAGGTGGAGTGGTAGATGGCATCCTTGCGCATGGTCATGCGCGTCACGGTGAACACCGGAAAGGTCTCCACCTCGTTGTAGTAGCCGGTGTGGTCGCCGTAGGGACCTTCCGGCGCGGTATCGTCGGGGTACAGGAAGCCCTCGAGGATGATCTCGGCAGACGCCGGCACCTGCAGGTCGGCGTGACCGCAATTGACCAGTTCGGTGCGCGAGCCACGCAGCAGGCCGGCGAAGGCGTACTCGGACAGCGAGTCAGGCACCGGGGTCACCGCCCCCAGGATGGTCGCCGGATCGGCGCCCAGCGCCACCGCCACCGGGAAGGGCTCGCCGGGGTGCGCCTGCTGGAATTCCTGGAAGTCCAGCGCGCCGCCGCGATGGGACAGCCAGCGCATGATCAGGCGGTTCTTGCCAAGCTTCTGCTGGCGATAGATACCGAGATTCTGACGGCTCTTGTGCGGGCCCTTGGTGATCACCAGCGGCCAGGTCACCAAGGGGGCGGCGTCACCGGGCCAGCAATGCTGGATCGGCAGTCGATCCAGGTCCACCTCATCACCCTCGAAAACGCGCTGCTGGACCGGTGCCGAGCGCACGGTCTTGGGACCCATACTCATGACCTGCTTGAAGATCGGCAGCTTCTCCCAGGCGTCGCGAAAGCCCTTGGGCGGTTCCGGCTCCTTGAGAAAGGCCAGCAGCTCACCGACCTCGCGCAGCGCTGCCACCGACTCCTGGCCCATGCCCATGGCGACGCGCTTGGGGGTGCCGAACAGGTTGCCGAGCAGCGGCATCTCGCTGCCTTTGACGTTCTCGAACAACAACGCCGGGCCACCGGCGCGCAGGGTGCGATCGCAGATCTCGGTGATCTCGAGATAGGGGTCCACCTCGGCGGTCACCCGCTTGAGTTCGCCGGCGGCCTCGAGACCCGCGATAAAGTCACGCAAGTCACCATATTTCATGCGATTGCCTCGCTCCCCTGAACACAAAAGGGGCAGCATAGCATGCTGCCCCTCGTCTTGACCTTGGTCACGTCGACCTCGCGCCTGGCGACCGCCTCGGTCGTCAGGCTTACGTTCTCAGGCTTACGTTCCCAAGTCAGGCGTCCGCTATCACTAGCGGCGTTTCATCGCCTCGAAGAATTCGAGGTTGGTCTTGGTGTCCTTGAGTCGGTCGATCAGGAACTCGGTGGCCGCGGTATCGTCCATCGGGTTGAGCAGCTTGCGCAGGATCCACATGCGCTGCATTTCCTCGTCGGAGGCGATCAGGTCCTCGCGACGGGTACCGCTGCGGCGAATGTTGAGCGCGGGATAGACGCGACGCTCGGCCAGACGGCGATCCAGGTGGGCTTCCATATTACCGGTGCCCTTGAACTCCTCGAAGATCACCTCGTCCATCTTGGAGCCGGTGTCCACCAGGGCGGTGGCGATGATGGTCAGGCTGCCGCCTTCCTCGATGTTACGCGCGGCACCGAAGAAGCGCTTGGGCTTTTCCAGGGCATGGGCGTCGACACCACCGGTCAGCACCTTGCCGGAGGACGGCACCACGGTGTTGTAGGCGCGCGCCAGGCGGGTGATGGAATCCAGCAGGATGACCACGTCCTTCTTGTGCTCGACCAGACGCTTGGCCTTCTCGATCACCATCTCGGCCACCTGGACGTGACGCGCCGGCGGCTCGTCGAAGGTCGAGGCGACCACTTCGCCGCGCACGGTGCGCGACATCTCGGTGACCTCCTCGGGGCGCTCGTCGATCAGCAGCACGATCAGCTGGCACTCGGGGTTGTTACGCGTGATCGAGGTGGCGATGTTCTGCAGCATCAGCGTCTTGCCCGCCTTGGGCGGCGACACGATCAGGCCACGCTGGCCCTTGCCGATCGGTGCGGTCAGGTCGATGATGCGCGAGGTCAGATCCTCGGTGGAACCATTGCCGATCTCCATGCGCAGACGATCCTGCGGAAACAGCGGTGTGAGGTTCTCGAACAGGATCTTGTGCTTGGCGTTCTCCGGCCGGTCCAGGTTGATCTGGCTGACCTTCAACAGCGCGAAGTAGCGCTCGCCTTCTTTCGGCGGGCGAATCTTGCCGGAGATGGTGTCGCCCTTGCGCAGGTTGAAGCGACGGATCTGGGACGGCGACACATAGATATCGTCAGGGCCGGCCAGGTAGGAGCTGTCGGCGCTGCGCAGGAATCCGAAACCGTCCTGAAGGATCTCCAGCACGCCATCGCCGAAGATGTCTTCGCCGCTCTTGGCGTGCTTCTTCAAGATGGCAAAGATGATGTCCTGCTTGCGGGACCGGGCCAGGTTGTCGATACCCATCTCGCGGGCGATATCGAGAAGCTCCGGCACGGGCTTTTGCTTGAGTTCGGTCAGATTCATCAGAGTTCAGAAATTACTCGTGGAAGCCGGGCGGCAAGGCGCCGAGGGGCGAAAAGACACGCCGATTGAGTGCGTTCAGAGCCCGAGGCTGCTCGTGCGAGGCCAGGTAAAGATAATAGGGCCATTGACTGGATTCTCCGGAGGGGAGATCCACGCCAGCGTCTGGACGAGGGAGCAGGTTCATTCGCCGTTGCCAGCGTCTCGCGGGCTTGGGCCGGGGCCTTGGCCGGGAGCGGAGCTGACGTCGTGCGGGCTGTCTGACGACTTGGGATGGTCACGTCGCGGCGGCGGCGCGACCGGGAAAACACATTCGAAACAGGCGAATGACCCGATACTAGACAAGCCGGAAGGGGAACGCAAGCCCCGTGGCGGACCCGGATCATTGACATCCCCCGGGGCGAAACGCAACCTTGATCCATCTCCAGTGAAGGACCCGCCATGAATCAACCCTCGGATACGCTCAGCACCCTGCGCGAGTCGCCCCACGACGCCACCAAGGACCCCGCCCGTCTGGCCGCCATCGACCTCGGCTCCAACAGCTTCCACCTGCTGGTGGCCAACTATCAGGATGACCGGCTGCAGGTGGTGGCGCGGCTGGGTGAAAAGGTCCAGCTGGCGGCGGGCCTGGACGACGACGGCTACCTCAACGAGGACGCCATGACACGGGCGCTGGACTGCCTGGCACGCTTTGCGCCCTTTCTCGAGGGCATCCCCGCCTCGCGTATGCGGGTGGTGGGCACCAACGCCCTGCGCGATGCCCACAATAGCCAGGAGTTGATCGACCGCGCCGAGACCATGCTCGGCACGCGCATCGAGATCATCGCCGGGCGCGAGGAGGCGCGCCTGATCTACCTGGGCGCGGCCCACGCCCTGGCCGAGAGCGGGCGCCGGCTGATCGTCGATATCGGCGGCGGTTCCACCGAGTTCATCATCGGCGAACAGTTCGAGCCCAAGGCGCTGGAAAGCCTGTCCATGGGCTGCGTGACCTTTACTCGGCGATTCTTCGGCGACGGCGATATCAGCGAGAAGCGCATGCGCAACGCCGAACTCGCGGCGTTGTCGGAACTGGCCAATATCCGCAGACCCTACCAGCGTCTGGGCTGGGATGACCCGGTGGGCTCCAGCGGTACCATCAAGGCGGCCGCAGCGGTGATGCACGCGGCAGGCGACGCGCCGGAAGGAGTGATCACCCGCGACGGCCTGGCCAAGCTGAGAAAGCGCCTGATCAAGACCAAGCAGCTCGACAAGGTCTCCATGGACGGGCTCAAGGCCGATCGTGCGCGGGTCTTTCCCGCCGGTGTGGCGATTCTGTGTGCGATCTTCGAGGCCTTCGACCTCAGCGAAATGCGTTACGCCGACGGCGCCCTGCGTGAAGGGGTGCTCTACGACATGGCCGGCCGCAACAGTCCCGAGGACTCGCGTCTCAAGAGCCTGGAGACCCTGGCCCGCTACAACGCCGTCGACGTCCGCCAGGCCGACAACGTGGCCGCCTCGGCCAAGGCACTGTTCGCCCAGGTGGCCGACGACTGGGGCCTCGACGAGGAACGTGGCCGCTATCTGGAGTGGGCCGCCTGGGTGCACGAGATCGGCCAGTCGATCTCCCACAGCCAGTTCCATCGTCACGGCGCCTATCTGCTCGAGCACTCGGATCTGGCCGGCTTCTCGCGCCCGGAACAGCGCCTGCTGGCCTTCCTTGTACGCGCCCACCGGCGCAAGTTCCCGAGCAAGGAATGGCAGCTGTTGCCGAAGGCCGAACAGCGTGACAGCCAGTGCCTGGCACGCCTGCTGCGACTGGCGGTGATCCTCAACCATTCACGCCCGGAGCAGCCACCGGCGACGCCGCGGCTCGAGGTCGACGGCGAGGTTCTGCATCTGCACTACCAGGGCGGCGACGAGCCGGGCCTTTTGTGCACCGACCTGGAACGCGAGGCCGACTACCTGGCCAATACCGACTTCGCGCTCAAGCTGCACGCAGGCGCCGCCCACGCCGAAGTCTGAGCCCTCTCACCAGGTCTTTGGCCAGAAGCCCTTGGCCAACCCATCAGCCGGCCCCAGGCGTCGCCCGTCAGGGCGACGCCGTCCAGCCCTCGGCCAGGGCGATCCAGCGCCCCCTGCCGGCGTCCAGCGCCGCCACGCAGCAATCGCCCTGCCACACCACCAGCACCTGGCCACGCCGCCAGGGCGGCACACCAGCCTCCTGCAACAGCCGCTTGAGATCACGAAGCCCTCGCCCGGCAAGCCTCAGCCGTTCGCCGCCCTGGCGCGGGCGCAGCCACAAGGGCAGCGGCGTTTCCCCCGTCGTCCTCGGCAGCGGCAGCGTCATCGACACCCCCGTGACCGCCAGGGTGCTCCCTGGCGACCAGGGGCCTTCGGGAAGCGCTACCGGATCTCCAGCGCCCTCCCCCATCAGCCACAACGCAGCGCGCCAGAGCCGCGCCTCGGCCCCGGGCCAACTCACCTTGACCTCGGCGTCACGCCGGGCGTGGCATTGCTCGAGCAGCTCGTCGAGCCGTGCCCCCGGCGCCGGCGCAAGCCCCAGCCGACGCAGACACAGCCCGATCAACCAGCGCTGACGGCGCCGTGACAGCGACAGCAGGCCCTCGAGCTCAAGCCTGGCCGGGTCGCCACCCAACCGCGCCAGGTCCTCAAGCGCGTATTCGTCCAGCAGCGCCGCCGCCTCGCCCGCATGCCGGGCGCTCATCGCCAGGGCCTCCGTGGCGTCAGGCCAGCGTCGCGCCAGCGCTGGCACCACCTCATGACGCAGATAGTTACGATCGAATTCGCGACTGGCATTGCTGGGGTCCTCGACCCAATCGAGCCCGTGACGCCGGGCCTCGACTTCCAGGTCGCTTCGCCGGACCTCCAGCAAGGGGCGCTCGATCGAAAGGCCACGCTCCTCACGCCGCGCCGGCATGGCGGCAAGGCCCGCAACGCCTGCGCGCCTGAGTGCGGCCAGCAGCAGCGTTTCGGCCTGGTCATCACGATGCTGGGCCAGCCACAGCACATCGCCGGCGTCCAGGCATTCGACGAAGGCGTCGTAGCGTGCTTGGCGCGCCGCCGCCTCCAGGCCCTTGCCGGAGCTCCGGTCCACCCTTGCCCGGACGACCTCGAGGGTTACATCGAGGTGCGCGCATAGCCTGCGGCAGTGGTGCTCGAAGTCATCTGCAGCCGCCTGCAGGCCATGGTGAACGTGGATCGCCCGCAGTCGCCGCGAACGCCGCCCGCAGGCCCTTGCCGCGAGCGCCAGCAGCACGCAGGAGTCGAGCCCACCGGACAGCGCGATCCACAACGACCGCTCCGGCGGCACCCGGTCGAGGGCCCGCTCGATTCGCGCTTCGAGGGTAGGAGACAGCGGCATGTCGGCGATTCCTGAGGGTCAGGGTGGGCGGTGGCACCTACTATGCATACGGCCCCCATCGCAGGACGATGGGGGCCGCACAATCGATGCAGAGCGTTCGAGCTCA
>DJIP01000205.1 GCA_002433675.1 Halomonas halophila | reverse complement strand
CCCCAGCACCTGACGCTGACCGACATCGTCACTGAGGACGCGCGCCTCGCACTGGTCTGGAACAACGGCGACCGAGGGCATTTTCCTCTGTTGTGGCTGCGCGATCACTGCGCCTGCGACCAGTGCCGCCACCCCCTGACCCGGGAACGCCTGGTTACACCGATGGCCAGCGCTCCTGGGCTCGACGCGGCCCGCATCGAACAGGGTCAGCTCCACCTTGACTGGCAGGACGGACACCACAGCCGCTTCGCCGCCGGCTGGCTGCACCAGCGTCGCCCCGGCGAGGCCGCCATCGACAGCCTGCCCCGCCCTGCTCCCTGGCAGACACCGTTTGCCCCGCAGCATGTGCTGCACGCCGATCTGGTGGCCGGTGGCAACGGCGAAAAGGCCTGGATCACCGCGTTGCTGCGTGACGGCCTGGTGCTGCTCGATGAAGGGCCGCTGGAACTCGAGGAAGTCAGTCGCCTGGCGCAACGCTTCGGCCCGCTCAAGGCCACCAACTTCGGGGCCCGCTTCGACGTCATTTCAAAGCCCAACCCCAACAACGCGGCCTACACCTCGATTGCCCTGGCGCTGCACACCGACCTGCCCAACTGGCGCCAACCGCCGGACATGCAGTTGCTGTACTGCCTGAAGAATGATGCCGAAGGCGGTGGCTCGATCTTCGCCGACGGCATTCAGGTGGCCGAGGCGCTGCGCGCGGCCAACCCCGAACACTTCCGGCTTCTGGCCGAGACCGCCATCGACTTTCGCTTCCAGGACGATGAGCACGATATCGGCGTCCGCGAGCCGGTCATCGACGTCGGTCCGAATGGGCGCATTCGCGAGATTCGCTTCAATAACTGGATTCGTGACACCCTGCACCTGCCTGCCGACCAGATCACCCCCTGGTACGAGGCCTACCATCACTTCTGGACCCTGCTGCATGCCCCACAGCACCAGATTGCCCTCGACCTGCGTCCCGGGCAGATGGTGGCCTTCGACAATCGCCGGGTTCTGCATGGGCGTGAGGCCTTCGATCCCACCACCGGCGAGCGTCACCTTCAGGGCACCTACCTGGACCGCGACATGCTGGAATCCCGGCTGCGCGTACTGGCACGAGAAGCCTGAGGCGGCCCGGCGGCCGTTCAATCGAGTGACGGGATCCTGGCTGTCAGACGCCGGGCAAGGAAATCGACCAGCGCACGCAAACGCGCCGGAACGTGCCGGCGCTGGGCGTAGACCGCGAAGAAGTCGGCGCGCACCCCCTGCCAGCCCGGCAGCAGGCTGACAAGGCGCCCCTCCTTCAGTTCATCGTGAACGTCCCACCAGGAGCGCAGCATCACGCCGTGACCATCGAGCGCCAGTCGCTTGATCACCTCACCGTCATTGCTGGTAAGGCGCCCGCCGACCTTGACCGACGCCTCGACACCGTCAGCGTCGACGAACCGCCACAGGGCAAAATCGCTGTCGTTCTCCCGCAGTACCAGACAGCTGTGGCGCTGCAGTGCCTGGGGGGTCTCGGCCAGGCCGCAGCGCTCGACGTAGTCGGGAGAAGCGCAGGCAATGCGCCGGCTGGCCACCAGACGACGGGCCACCAGGCGCGAGTCGGGGGGCTCGCCGATACGGATGCCCAGGTCCACGCCCTCCACCAGCGGCGCAGGAAAGTTCGATAACTCCAGCGACGCTTCGATGCCGGGATGCAAGGCACAGAACTCGGACAACAAGGGCGCCACGTGGCGACGGCCAAAACCGAAGGTCGCATTGAGTCGCAGCGGTCCCGCCAGCGCCTCGCGATCCTCGCCCAGGCTCTCTTCCAGTTCGGCCAGCTCATCCAGAAGCGCTACCCCCTTTGCCAGGTAACGCTCACCTTCGGCGGTCAGGGTAAGCCGCCGGGTGGTGCGCGTGGCGAGCTCGACCCCGAGCCGCGCCTCAAGTTGCTTCAGACGCTTGCTCACCGCCGACAACGACAGCCCCAGCTCGCGTGCGGTGGCGGTCAGATTGCCGGCCTGGGCCAGTTGACGAAAGAACGCCAGATCATCGAGTGAGGCCACCCTTTTCTCCACTTGAGGTCAACAATGAATTGCCATCGAGCCCCATTATCGCCTCGCTGTAAAGAGCTAGACTGACCTCACACCTTGCCGCCGCCACCCTCCACACCAAGCACCATCGTGGCCGCTGCGCGAGGCACCCTCTACACGCCAGCAGACAGGATCAAGGAGCTTTCATGGCCCATCGCATCGCCATCATCGCCGGTGACGGTATCGGCACCGAAGTCATGCCCGAGGGCGTGCGCGCCCTCGAGGCCGCCGCCAAGCGCTTCGACATCGACCTGGACACCCAGACCTTCGACTTCGCCTGCTGCGACTACTACCTCGAGCACGGCAAGATGCTGCCGGACGACTGGCGCGAGACGCTGATCGACTTCGATGCGATCTTCTACGGCGCCATCGGCTGGCCCGAAAAGGTACCGGACCACATCTCGCTGTGGGGCTCGCTGCTCAAGTTCCGCCGCGAGTTCGACCAGTACGTCAACCTGCGCCCCTGCCGCCTGTTGCCGGGTATCAAGAGCCCGCTGGCCGGACGCGAGCCCGGCGACATCGACTTCTACGTGGTCCGCGAGAACACCGAGGGCGAATACTCGAGCGTCGGTGGCACCATGTTCGAGGGCACCGACCGGGAGGTGGTGATTCAGGAAACGGTGATGACCCGCCACGGCGTCGACCGGGTGCTCAAGTACGCCTTCGAGCTGGCCCAGAGCCGCCCGCGCAAGAAGCTGACCTCAGCCACAAAATCCAATGGCATCGCCATCACCATGCCCTGGTGGGACAGCCGCGTGGCCGAGATGGCCAAGCAGTACGGCGACGTCGAGGTGGACAAGTTCCACATCGATATTCTGACCGCCAACTTCGTGATGCATCCGGACTGGTTCGACGTGGTGGTGGCCTCCAACCTGTTCGGCGACATTCTTTCCGACCTGGGGCCTGCCTGTACCGGCACCATCGGCGTGGCGCCCTCGGCCAACATCAATCCCGAAGGCACCTTCCCGAGTCTGTTCGAGCCGGTCCACGGCAGCGCTCCGGACATCGCCGGCAAGGGCATCGCCAACCCCATCGGCCAGATCTGGTCCGGCGCCATGATGCTCGAACACCTGGGTCAAAAGGATGCCGGTGACGCTATCCTTGCCGCCATCGAGGCGGTGCTGGAAGACGGCGACAGCGAAGTGCTGACCCCGGATCTGGGCGGCAACGGCACCACCGAGCGTCTGGGCGCCGCCATCAGCGAGCGTATCGCCCAGGGCTGATCACCCTGCCGGCCCGGCATCCTCGATGCCGGGCCGGCCCCATCCATCCGGGTCGGCCTTCAGAACCCCACGATCTTCTCTGGCAACCATGTCGCCAGGCCCGGGACCAGTGCTACCGCCATTAGCGTCACCAGCTGGATCGCGATGAAGGGCAGCACCCCTCGACACATCTGACCGTAGGTGATGTCATCCGGGGCGATGGACTTCAGATAGAAGATCGACGACGCCATCGGTGGGGTGAGATAGCTGGTCTGGATGGTCACCAGCACCAGGGTGGCGAACCAGACCGGATCGATACCCAGTTGCTTGACCACAGGCGTGAAGATCGGAACGCAGATCAGCACGATCGAGGTCCAGTCGAGCACGAAGCCGAGCAGGAAGGTAACGCCGAGGAAGAACAGGATGACACCGGTGGGGCCTCCGAGCTGCTCGGCGATCTCGGCCACCATCTCCCCGCCGCCATTGACCGCAAAGATCCCGGTAAACATGGTGCCCCCCGCCACGATCAGCAGAATCATGGCGGTAATGCGCACCGTCAGGGACAGCGATTCCCCAAGCGCCTGGACGCTGATACCGCCACTCATCACAGCCAGCAGCAAGGCGCCGCCCACGCCGACCGCCGCCGCCTCTGTCGGTGAGGCAATGCCCATCAGCAGCGAGCCCAGCACCGCAAACATCAACAACAGCGGGGGCACCAGGGCCTTGGCGGTGATCGCGAGCTTCTCGCCCAGCGGCAAGGGTATCGCCTCCACGGCTGGAGGGCCGTCCTGGGGACGCAGGGCACAGCGCACCAGAATGTAGAGAGCAAACAGCGAGACCATCAATCCACCTGGCAGGATGATGGCGGCAAAGAGTTCGCCGATGGAAAGCTGGGCAAGCGCTGCATACACCACCACGATCACGGTCGGCGGAATGATCGTGCCCAGGGAGCCGCCGGCGCAGATGGTCCCGCTCATCAGGCTATTGCGATAGCCGTAGGCGCGCATCGCGGGTATCGCCATCAGACCGATCATGATCTCGACAGCACCGACCACTCCCGAGGCGGCGGCAAAGATGGCCGCCATGGCGATCGTCGTCAGCGCCAGCCCACCTGGGAGTCGGCCGATCCACAGCTGGATGGCATCGAACAGTTGGCGCGCGATTCCCGACTTCTCGAGGATTCCGCCCATCAGCACGAACAGCGGGATGGAAGACAGCACATAGTGGGTGGCGGCGCTGTAGACGCTACCGTACAGCTGCTGAAAGATCATCGGCCCGAAGGCGTACCAGCCAGCGGCAACCGAGACCAACGTCAGCGAATAGGCGATGGGGATGCCCAGGAAGATAAGCAGAAATAGTCCGGGAAACATCAGACCGGCAACGAGGGCATCCATCAGCGACTCTCCTCGGTGGTACGTGCGGCACAAAGCTGCCGCAACCCGTCCACCGCAAGCTGGCAGGCGAAGAGAGAGAGCCCGATGGCGATAAGGGCGTAGAGCGGCCACATCCTGGGTGCCCATACGCTGACCATTTCCACCTCATTGGTGTGCCAGGCCCGCAGGGTGCGCAGCCATCCGTGATGCGCCATCAGCGCCACCACCGGCACCATCAGCAGTAGATAGACGGCACCGTGCAGGCGCTGGACCAGACGCGGCGGAAGCAGGCGGCTGAAGGCATCGACCCTGACGTGGCCATCCACCTTGGCGGTCCAGGCGATGCCGAGAACAAAGGCCGTTCCCGTGGCCATGTAGGACAGATCGAAGGCCCAGATGGTCGAGGCATTGAAGGCATAGCGTGCAATGACTTCGTAGAGCATGGCGCCGGTCAGGGCGACGAGCGCCAGGCGACTGCCCCACGCCAGCAGCGTCGACGCCCTGTCGATGAGGTTCATCAGTGTATTCATGAATAGGCGTCACCCCGCAGGCCGGGGTGACGTTCCTCCAGGATCGGTTGAGGGGATCAGTCGCGGATCAGGTAGTCGTTCTGCTCGCTCCAGCGCTGCTGGTAGGCACGGTAGTCTTCCAGCAGCGCCTGCATGGCGGGATCGCCTGCCCCCTCGACCGTGGCCTCCATCCAGGCCCGACCGCTCTGGGCCAGATCCTCGACAAACTCGGGGTCCAGGCTCACCACTTCGTTGCGGCCCGAACGGTAAGCCTCCATGGCCAGCATGTCCTGATGATAGAACTGGCTCAGGCCTTCGTAGGTCGTGAGTTTGGCGGCGGCTTCGATCAGCGGCTTGAGGTCGTCGGGAACGGCCGCCCAGGTGTCCTCGGTCACGACAACCTCCCAAAGGAAGGTGGGCTGGTGCACGCCGGGGACCACGATGTACTTGGCGGCTTCATGGAACCCTTCGGGCTGGTTGCTCGATGGGGTAGCCCACTCCACCGCGTCGACGCCCTTTCGCTGAAGCAGGGTGTAGGTGTCCCCCGGCGGTACCACGGTCGGCACTGCACCGTAGTATTCACGCATCACCTCCGCCCAGGGGCCCGAGGTACGATACTTCAAGCCCTCGAGATCGTCGGCGCCATCGATCCTGACGTTGGCGTGGGCGAAGACTTCGGTGGAACCGATGCCGACAATCAAGGAATGCAGTCCCTCGCTGGCACGCAATTCCTGCAAGGCCTCTTGACCGCCCCCTTCATAGATCCAGTTGATATAGGTCTCGGGCCCCATGCCGCCGGGGAAGCCGGCAAAGATGGCGTTGATGGGCTTCTGGTTGACCAGGTAGCTGGGCGTCGAGTGTCCCGCCTCCACGGTGCCTTCCAGCACGGCTTCGTACACCTGCAGCGCAGGTACGATCACCCCTGCGCCGAAGGGTTTGATCTCCACCCGCCCCTGGCTGAGGGTGTCGGCGTTATCGGCAAACCGCTCCAGAAAGTTCTCGTAGAACGGAGACCCCGCCGGTACCGAGGTCGGCACCTTCCACTCGACGTCAGCCGCCAGGGCCGGCGCTGCCATCCCCGCCATCAGACTTCCGATCGCAACTGCGCTCAATGCCTTGTTGTTCATTGTATTGACTCCATCGGTGCATCCAGCGCCCATCGCCAGATTCCACATTCCCCAACGCTTCGACAGGCCGATGCGCCCAGACTCAGGTGAGACCGCCAAAACGTAGATTGTATAAAATATATTTACAGGATACCCAAATGCAAGAGCGCCGTGAAAGCCCGCCCCTGTGATCCATCAAGACAACGCTCAGCCCAGAACCCCGGTCAGGTGGTGACTGCCAGCTCGACGTGACACAACCTCATCAGGCCACCCAGTACCAAGGCGCCGCGCGTCGGCCGAGAGAGCCAACGCAAGACAATTCGGTGGGAGGCAAAAACAGAGAAGGATGCAGAGAGCGCAGAGAGCGCAGAG
>DJIP01000218.1 GCA_002433675.1 Halomonas halophila | reverse complement strand
GCAGGCCAGCCGATCCACATGATCTATGGCGTGACCAAGGACGATCATCTGGTCAAGTGCGACGAGCTCGACGCGGCGGTCGAGGCGCTGCCCGACTTCGACTACCTGACGGTGGTCGCCGACGAGGACAGCAGCCACGAACGCAAGGGCTACGTCACCCATCACATGGACCCGCAGAAGCTGCATGACGGTGACGTCGACGTCTATCTGTGCGGCCCGCCGCCGATGGTGGACGCGGTACTCAAGCACTTCGACCAGCAGGGCATCAAGCCGGCGAGCTTTCACTACGAAAAGTTCACGCCCAACTGACGCGTCCTGCCCCGAAGCAGTTTCGGCAAGGGAGACCTTTCGCCCTTGCCGACAAGAGACAGCCGCAGGCCGGGGCTCCCTGTCCAGCGAGAGCCCCGCAATCTCATAACGATAATCACAACCTGACGAGACATGATCATGGCCAAGCTCACTATCGATAAAAACCTCAACACCGATAACACGCCCAGCATCGATAACACGTACCGTCACCGCCAGGCTTCCCAGTCATCTCAGCGCCGCAGTCCACTTGCACGGTCGCTGCAGGCTGCGACTCTGGCGCTGGCCGGCGCCGCCCTGGCTACCCAGGCCCTGGCCGAGCATGACGTCAAGCTCGGGCTGATGCTGCCGTACTCCGGCACCTACGCGGCACTGGGGGAGTCGATCAGCAACGGGCTCAAGCTCGCCATCGAGCAGGAGGGTGGCAGCCTCGGCGGTCACGGCGTCGAGTACGTGACCCTGGACTCCGAGGCCAATCCGTCCAAGGCGCCCCAGAACATGAGCCGCCTGGTCAAGGGTGACGGCGTCGATGTGGTCATCGGCCCGGTCCATTCCGGCGTCGCCATGGGCATGCTGCGGGTGGCCAAGCAGACCGGCGCCATTACCATCATTCCCAACGCCGGCCTCGAGGCGGCCACCAACCAGCTGTGCATGCCCAACGTCTTTCGTACCTCGTTCAGCATGTGGCAGAACAGCTATCCCATGGGGCAGGTGGCCTATGATCAGGGCCATCGCAAGATCGTCACCATCACCTGGGACTACGCCGGCGGCAAGGAAGACCTGGCCGGCTTCGAACAGGCCTTCACCGATGCCGGTGGCGAGATCGTCGAGCAGATCCTGGTGCCCTTCCCGAGCACCGAGTTCCAGACCTACCTGGCGCAGATCGCCAGCATCGCCCCGGACGCCGTCTACACCTTCTTCGCCGGTGGCGGCGGGGTCGGCTTCGTGCGGGACTACGCCGCCGCCGGACTCAACGACAGCATCCCGCTTTACGGCTCGGGCTTCTTGACCGACGGCAATCTCGGGGCTTTGGGTGAGGCGGCCGACGGCGTGCAGACCACCATGCACTACGCCGAAACCCTGGATACCCCCCAGAACCAGGCCTTCGTCGAGGCCTACCAGGAGGCCTACGGCGAGGCCCCGGACACATACGCGGTGCAGGGCTACGACGCCGGCAAGCTGCTGGCCCAGGCCTACACCTCGATTGACGGCGAGCCGGACCGCGAGGCGCTGATCGCTGCGCTGGAAGCGGTCGAGCTCGACAGCCCGCGCGGCCCGGTGAGCTTCTCGGCCTCCCACCATCCGATCCAGAACGTCTACCTGCGCGAGGTCAGGGACGGCGAGCACCACGTCACCTCGATCGCCAGCGAGCAGCTGGAAGTTCCCGACAGCGCCTGCCCGATGAAGCGCTGAGGCGACCTTCGTTCACCGCGTCAATGACCTGGCCGAGGCGCCCGCGAACATCGGGCGCTCTCGGGCGGGCCAACGCCAAAGGAGTTCTTCATGGACCTTGCCTTCTTCGGGGTGCAGCTGCTCAACGGTTTTCAGTACGGGCTGTTGCTGTTCCTCATCGCCAGCGGCCTGACGCTGATCTTCGGCATCATGGGCATCATCAACCTGGCCCACGGCGCCATGTACATGATCGGTGCCTACCTGGCCTTCGACCTGACCCAGCGCCTCGGCAACTTCTGGCTGGCGATTTTGATCGCGGTGCCCATCGCGGTGCTGCTGGGATTGGTCATCGAGCGGCTGTTTCTCGACACCCTGTACAAGCGTGACCACCTCTACCAGGTGCTGTTGACCTTCGGCCTGATCCTGGTGCTCAACGAGGCCCAGCGCATCATCTGGGGCGGCGACGTCCACTCGGTGGCGCTGCCGGAGCCCTTTACCGGCGCCATCGCCCTGACCGACAACCTGCAATATCCGGTCTATCGGCTGTTCGTGGCGGCGGTGTGCCTGGTGCTGGCGGGGGCCATCTACTGGATCATCCGCCACACCCGGCTCGGCATCGTGATCCGCGCTGGTGCCGTCAATCGCGAGATGGTCGAAGGGCTCGGCATCAATATCCGCACCCTGTTCACCCTGATCTTCAGCGTTGGCGTGGCCCTGGCGGCCTTCGCCGGGATGATGGCGGCACCGCTGTCGTCGATCACGCCGGGCATGGGTGACTCGATCTTGATCACCTGCTTCGTGGTGGTGGTCATCGGCGGCATCGGCTCGATCAAGGGGGCCTTCTTCGGCGCGCTGTTGATCGGCATGGCCGAGACCTTCGGTCCGGTGCTTATCCCGAGTCTCGCCAGCATGCTGATCTACCTGATCATGGCGCTGGTGCTGTTGATCAAGCCGCGCGGCCTGTTCGCCTGAGACCCGACGACAATCACCCTCCGCTCGGGCATCCCTTGCCGCCTGATCGGACCCCTTTGCAGACGGGATACCCGTCTGGAGGAGAAACACCATGTTGCATCGATATCCCAAGCGCGTGACGGTCCTGCTGCTGGCGGGCCTGGCGCTGCTGATCGCCTATCCGGCCTGGGGGCCGGCGGTATTCGGGGAGTCCAGCGCCTTCTTCATGGAGAAGCTGACTCTGATGCTGATCTTCGCCCTGTTTGCCGTCAGCCTCGACCTGCTGGTCGGTATCCTCGGCCTGGTCAGCCTGGGCCATGCGCTGTTCTTCGGCCTGGGCGCCTACACCCTGGCCATGGCCAGCCCTGACTTCAGCGCCGCCTCGCTGTGG
>DJIP01000243.1 GCA_002433675.1 Halomonas halophila | reverse complement strand
CTGTTCTTCGGTCTCCAGTCGCCGGATCCGTCCACGGTCTATGCCTCACTTCTGACCACGCCGGAAGGCCTCGGCATGCTGGTGGTGGGGCTGGCCTTTGGCTGTGTGCTGGCGTTTGGCGCCTTTTCCATCAGCGTGGTCGCCATACCTACCCTGATGGATCAGGACCTGACGTTCATGGAGGGCATCGAGGCCAGCATTCGTTCGGTGGCACGCAACTTCCGACCGATGCTGCTGTGGGCAGCGATTCTCACCGGCTGCGTACTGGTGGGCATGGCCACCTTCTATATCGGGCTTGCCTTGATCCTGCCGGTGCTGGGCCACGCGAGCTGGCACGCCTACGAGGATCTGGTGGTGTGCGAACGGCTGGACGATCCCGGCGCCTGAGGGCGGCAACCTGGTCCGTGAAGACGCCCCGACAGGGGGCGTTTTCCTGAACCAGCAAAGCTCGAGGGGCCCGCAGACTGACCTTTGGCGCTCGATCACGTAATCTACTCCTGCTGAAAGAGTCAGGAGATGTCATGCGGGTGCCAGCTTTCCTTTGCCAGGTGTGTGCTCTCCTGGGGCTGTTGGTAGCGGGGGGGATTGGCCAGGCCTATTCCCAGCCTCTACCGGCTCCGGAGGGACCTGTGCTGCTCAAGGTATCGGGCAATATCCAGAACACCAATGTGGATGCACAGCTGCTGCTGGATCGAGCCATGCTCGACGATCTGGAGGGGCGTGCGCTGGTGACCGATACCCCTTGGCATAGCCAGGCCAGCCGTTTCGAGGGGCCGCTGCTCCGCAGCGTGCTGGAATCCGCCGGTGTTACCGCCGACAGCATTCGTGTGCACGCCTTGAACGGCTTCGTGGCCGATATCCCGGTCGCCGATGTCTATCGCTATGACGTCATTCTGGCCATGAAGCAAGATGGCGAAGCGATGTCTGTGCGAAACTTCGGCCCGCTGTTCGTGTTGTACCCCTTCGATGATCATCCAGAACTGCGAAACGAGTCGGTCCAGTTTCGCTCGGTGTGGCAGGTGGATGCCATCGAGGTTCCGTGATCAACGTCACCGGGAGATCGGTCGAAGGCAATCAGGAGGCAAGGCAAGGAGTGCAGCACCCTAATACGACAGTGAGTGACCCCGGTGATCCGGCGGGTGTCGACCCGAACATTGTGCCAGCAGGTTCCCGACCGAAGGAGGAGGGTGCTCGGCGCATCCGTTCCGTATGCGACGCTATCCTCTGAGACTGGTATTCAGTGCCGTGGCGGCACTGGCCTTCTTTGCCGCCGCCATGGTGGTGATAGGCCTGGTCGCCTGGCGCCACGATAACCTTTCCCACCAGGTGGTGGAGGACATCACCTGGCATTCCTATAAGCTGGACCGAGACGTGGTGTTGCTGCGCAATCACCTGTTGTTCGGGGAGCATGGACCCGAACAACTGGCCAGCTTCCGGCTCGAATTCGATCTGTTGTTCAGTCGACTGAATCTGTTTCGCCACAGCGATATTCACGACCTGGTCGAGGACGCCCCGGCCGCGCGTCGCCAACTGTCGATCATCATCAGCCTGATGCAGGACCTGGATGCCGAGGTCAGCGCCCTGGCGTCCCTGGATAGCGAGGCGAAGGCCGTTCTTGACCAGCACCTTGCCGCGCTATCCACCGAGACCGAAAGGTTGATCATGGCCGTCAACGGCCATCTGGCCGAGATCAATACCGCAGAGCGCGTTCGTCTGCAGCGATTGTACCTGTTGCTGCTGGTGATGATCCTCGGTATGAGTCTGGCTGGTGGGGTCATGCTTGCCGTGCTTTTCAAGGAAGCCCGAGACAACGAGGCCTCGCGCAAGGCTCTGGAGACGTTGAGCGGCGAGCTGGAGGTCAGTGCCCGGCGCGCCCAGTCCGCCAGTCAGGCCAAGTCCGACTTTCTGGCCACGGTGAGCCACGAGGTACGCACACCGCTCAACGGCGTCATTGGCATGAGCGAACTGTTGCGTGATCTCGAGCTGTCGGAGCCGGCCAGCCGCTACTCGCACACCATCCATGACAGTGCCCGTCAGCTGATGGGCATGATCGATGACATCCTCGACTTCTCCAAGATCGAGGCAGGGCGCATGGAACTGGACGTGCAGCCGGTGGCACTCGATGCCTTGATCGACGGTGCGCTGGAGCTGTTCCGTCCGCGCGCACTCGACAAGCGGCTGCGCTTGCTTGGCCACGTGGACGAGACGCTGCCGGCACGACTTCAGGGGGACCCGGGCCGGCTCCGACAGGTGCTGCTCAACCTGCTGGCCAACGCCATCAAGTTTACCGACCGCGGCATGGTAAGGCTGTCGGTAGCGCCGGCAGACGAGGGCTGGGTGCAGTTCGACGTGGTGGACACCGGTCAGGGGGTCGAGGCGTCGTTGTTGCCTCAGTTGTTCGAGCCCTTCCGTCAGGGCGACGCCTCCGTCGCCCGGCGCTATGGCGGCACCGGTCTGGGCCTTGCGATTTCCAAGCGCCTGGTGGTAGCCATGGGGGGCGAGATGGGGGTCGACAGCCGCCGAGGCAAGGGCAGTCGCTTCTGGTTCCGGCTGCCGCTGGTGCCCTGTGACGAACCCCGGCGTCAGCCGCCGACGGTGGCCCGGGCACGCGCCCATCCCAAGCAGCTCGCCGAGGCGGATCTACTGGTGGTGGAAGACAATCTGGTCAACCAGGAAGTGGCGATCGCGATGCTGGAACGCCTCGGCTGCTCGGCTACCCTGGCCTCCTGCGGCAAGGAAGCGCTGGCACTCTGCTCACAGCGCCGTTTCGACCTGATATTGATGGATGTCCAGATGCCAGACCTCGATGGTCGCGAGGTCACCCGACGCCTTCGCAGCTTTTCTGACTGGCGCAGTGAGGTACCCGTGGTGGCGATGACCGCGGGAGGCGCCAGTCACGATGAGTCGGACTGCATGGCCGCTGGCATGAACGACTATCTCACCAAGCCGCTGTTGATGGGAACGCTGCTGATGGTGCTCAAGCGCCACCTGCTGGGAGAGTCCGAGACCTCGACGACCCAGAGGGGCGTTACCTCCCTGATCAATGCCGATACGCTCGATGCCCTGGACGAAGGTCTTGGGGGTGAGCGCCGGGATGCCCTGGTGGACCTGTTCGGGCGTCAGGCCCGCGAGCGCCTGCCGGAGATCCAGAGCGCCTACCGGCGGGGCGAGGAGGAGCCGTTGGCACAACTTGCCCATCAGCTCAGGGGCGAGGCCGCCGGCGTCGGCGCCATGGCTCTGGCCGAGGCGGCGCGAGCGCTGGAGCGTTGTGCCCTGGATGGCTGCATCGAGGACGCCAGAGGTGTCATCGATGCGCTGCCTGAGCTGCTTGAACGCACCCTGGCGGCCTTTGCCCGCAGCGAAAGGCGTGCCTCCCAGACCTGAGGTCGGCTCCGGCGTCCCGCTGTGTTGCCGAGGTGTACTACTCAGTTGCCGTGGGAAGGTGCCATTTCAGTTGCCTTGGGGACGGGGACGCCGCCAGCGCGGATGTCGTGGCACCACCACCCGTTGGGCCCGGTACTCGCCCCGCACCGCATCCATCGCCAGCGCCAGGGCCTGCTCGGCGATGCCCCGATGATCCTGAACGGCGGAGTTGACCGCCAGCGGCAGGAAGTCCAGCAGGCGATTGTCACCGAAACTCGCCATGGCCAGGCGCGGCGGCAGGCCGCCGCGTGCAATCAATTCGTCCAGGGCGCCTTCCAGCAGAATGTAGGAGGCTGTCACCAGAGCGTCGGGCAGCCCCTTCTCATCGATGTAGTCGGCCAGCAGTCTGGCCCCTTCCTCGCGGGCGTAGTGATCGCCACTTTCCAGGGTGCACTCGAGCTCGCGTCCCTCCACACCTGCATGGAAGCCGGCGCGGCGCTCCTCGGTGATCGAAAGGTGCGGCACCGCATCGAGCCACAGTACGCGTTTGACCGTAGGCGTCATCAGCGAGCGCGTCAGCTGTTCGGCGGCCTCGCGGTCGTTGCTGACGACGCTGGCGAAGCTCGCCTCGGGCAGGCCCCGGTCGATGGCGATGATCGGTAGACCCTCGTCCATCAGCTCGGTATAGAAGGACTCAGGCTGCGCCAGGCAGCTAGCCACGATCAGCGCCTCGCAGCGTTGGGCGCGCAGTGACAGGGCCAGATCCCGCTCGCTGTCAGCCTGGTCGTCGGAGCCGACGATCAGCAGCTGGTAGCCCTGGGCCCGGGCACCGCGTTCCAGGTGCTTGGCCAGGCGGGCGTAGCTCGAGTTTTCAAGATCCGGCACGATCAGCCCCAGGATACGGCTGCTGCCGCGCCGCAGGGCCGCCGCCTGGGCATCGACGCGGTAGCCATGCTCCGCGACCACCGCCATCACGCGGTCCACGGTGTCCTGGCGGATGCGCCGCTCCCTGGCCTTGCCATTGACGATGTAGCTGGCGGTGGTACGGGAAACGCCGGCCAGGCGGGCAATTTCGGCCAAGGTCATGCGGGTGTCTCCATCGAAGGCGTAGGGCGTGGTCACGGCGGCAAGGTGCCAATTCCCTCTAGTCTACCTGGCATGGCAGCAGTGTCCCCCTGCCAAAGTCGTAGCTTTTGCGACTTGCCATGTGCGCTGAATCGTACCAGCATTGTGGCATGGTGAGGTGACACGATTCAGCTTTCAGGCATCTTGCAGACGCCGAAGCCAGATTGACCCCGCATCTGGCGCTTGTGCTGCATCTGCCGCATCCCGGCAGTGCCGGGGCGTTGGACTCCCTCGCCGACACCGTTTAACCGATACCGGTGAGGCAACGCTGCACCTCACCCAGGAGAG
>DJIP01000113.1:15457-15913 GCA_002433675.1 Halomonas halophila | reverse complement strand
GCGCAGCACCTTGGCTTCGCGGGCAGTCAGGCCACCAAGCACGTTGCGCGTGGCTTCGACAAGGCCTTCGCCGGTGGCCGAGTCGATCGGCAGCACCATGGTCGAGTCCTCGATGAAGTCACCCAGGTGCGAATCGTCGTCGTCACCGATCGGTGTCTCCATGGAGATCGGCTCCTTGGCGATCTTGAGCACCTTGCGGACCTTGTCTTCCGGCATCTCGAGACGCTCGCCAAGCTCTTCAGGCGTCGGCTCGCGACCCATCTCCTGCAGCATCTGCCGCGAAACGCGGTTGAGCTTGTTGATGGTCTCGATCATGTGCACCGGAATACGGATGGTGCGCGCCTGGTCGGCGATGGAACGCGTGATCGCCTGACGAATCCACCAGGTAGCGTAGGTCGAGAACTTGTAGCCGCGACGGTACTCGAACTTGTCCACCGCCTTCATCAGGCCGATGTT